>JBKQMH010000045.1:0-2638 GCA_052146795.1 Verrucomicrobiia bacterium | reverse complement strand
GCAACGGCAACGGCAACGGCAATGGCAACCGCCATGTGAATGGCCACAACGGCAGCCTTCCCAAGAAACTTGGGACGGCTTCTCCGCTACGCCGCACCAAGAAGAAGCCCGCGTCAGCCAAGCGGGTCGCAAACCTCCCAGCCGGGTTGATGTAGGTTTCGTAGACCGGTTATGAGTGGACCACCGTCGTCTGTTCAATTGATTGCGCCGGATGTGAAGCTCGGCAAGGGCGTTCGCATTTACGGTTTTGTCAACCTGTATGGCTGCGAGATCGGGGACGACGTGAGAATCGGCTCGTTTGTCGAGATTCAAAAGGGGGTCCGCGTCGGGAACCGTTGCAAGATCTCCAGTCACACCTTCGTCTGTGAAGGCGTCACATTGGAAGACGAGGTGTTCGTCGGGCACAACGTGACGTTCATCAATGACCGGTACCCCCGGGCGACCAACGGGGTGGGGAGCTTGCAGACCGAAGCGGATTGGGAGTGCCTTCCAACCGTGGTGAAACGGGGCGCCTCCATTGGATCCGGGGCGACCTTACTCTGCGGAATTACCATTGGGGAACGCGCGATCGTGGGTGCGGGCAGCGTCGTCACCAAGGATGTACCACCCGGCGTGGTGGTCGCGGGCAATCCGGCACGGGTCATGCGGTCCAATGCGAAAAGGGTAACGTATGCGGGTACCATTCCTTGATTTAAACGCCCAGCACCGCGCCATCCAGGACGAGATTCTGGCCGCCATTCGGGAGGTTATCGAGAGCGGTGCCTTTGCCGGCGGGCCGTTCGTCGCGAAATTCGAAGAGGATTTCGCGGCCTACTGTCACACGCGCTTTGCCGCGGGAGTGGGCAGCGGCACCGATGCGCTGTGGCTGGCGTTGGTGGCCTGCGGGATTGGCGCCGGCGACGAGGTGATCACGGTCCCCAATTCATTTCTGGCGACGGCCGAAGCCATCAGCTTTAGCGGGGCCGCACCAGTATTTGTCGACGTTACTCCACGGACGTACACAATGGACCCGGAGTTATTGGAAGCGGCCATTACTCCGCGTACCAAGGCGATCATCCCCGTACACCTGTTTGGCCAGATGGCCGACATGGACCCGATCATGGAGATTGCACGTCGGCGCAAACTGGTGGTGATCGAGGACGCCTGCCAGGCCCATGGTGCTGAATACAAAGCGCGGCGGGCGGGCTCCATTGGCCACGCCGGCTGCTTCAGTTTTTATCCCGGAAAAAATCTCGGGGCCATGGGCGAAGCGGGAGCGGTGGTCACCAACGACCCGGCGATCCAGGAGAAAATCCAGTTGCTGCGCGATCACGGTCAGCGGGCCAAGTATTATCATTCACACATTGGCTGGAACGCGCGGATGGACGGCATCCAGGGAGCGGTCCTGCGGGTGAAACTGAAAGCGTTGGATGGAAACAACGCGGCCCGTCGGTCGCACGCCCGGCTCTACGAGAACCATCTGGGCAACCGCGGAAACTTGATCACGCCCAAGGAAGCCGAGTACGGGACGCATGTGTATCACGTGTACGCGGTGCGAGTCAAAGGTCGGGATCAGCTTCAGCGTGCGCTGACGGATCGAGGCATCGCCAGCGGAATTCATTACCCGATTCCGATCCATCTCCAGGAAGCCTACGGACATCTGAAGTTGGGACGCGGCTCGTTTCCGGTTGTGGAACGTTGTGCGGAAGAATTTCTTTCGCTCCCGATGTTTCCGGAATTGACGCCGGAGCAGATCGAGACTGTCGTGCGGGAGGTCAACTCGCACCTGTCGCTTGTCAAAAGCGCGCATGCGTGTGCTGTCTGAGTGTGCGGCGGTCGCCCGCGACCCGCATTCACCAGCGGAGACATGCCCGAACAGTGGTCTTGTGCACCTCGTAAATCCCCTCGAAGATTCCAGTTGGGATGACAGGCTGATAGACAACCTCCATCCATCCTTTTTCCACAGCTCCGCTTGGGCCAGAGTTCTGCATGAGGTGTATGACTACACCCCTGTGTATTTCGTCATCCGTGATGCCGACCGTCTCCAATGCCTGCTACCGACCATGGAGGTTGACAGTTGGCTCACGGGAAGACGCGGAGTTTCGCTCCCTTTCACGGATGAGTGTGAACCCTTGTGTGCGGACCCCGTAGCGTTGCATGGCCTCTTTGAAGAGGCCAGGCGGCACGCCGAGGCGCGGGACTGGAAATACATGGAATGCCGTGGCGGGAAAGCGCTCTGGCCCGGCGCAACGGCTTCGACCTGTTACTACGGCCACCGACTTGGCCTTGTCGATAACGAGGAAGTCCTGTTCGCGAACGTCGATGGAGCCGTGCGGCGCGCCATCCGGAAGGGCCACAAGAGCGGGGTCACTGTGGGAATCTCGCAAGATCTGTATGCCGTACGCGCGTTCTACGGCCTGCAATGCAAGACGCGAAAGAAGCACGGCCTTCCGCCCCAGCCGTTTCGTTTCTTCGAAAGCATCCAACGCCATATCCTGTCCCGTGATCGAGGGTTTGTCGTGTTGGCCCGGCACGGGCGGACGCCCGTGGCCGGCGCGGTGTTCTTCCATATGGGGAAACGGGCGATCTATAAGTTCGGCGCGTCCGATGATCGATTTCGGCACTTGCGGGTCAACAATCTGGTAATGTGGGAAGCGAT
>JBKQMH010000044.1:0-8604 GCA_052146795.1 Verrucomicrobiia bacterium | reverse complement strand
TGTGGCGCTGACCGGCCACTATCTGTCTCAAAAAAACGCCGCGGCGATTTTTTGCGCGGTCGGCTTCCTGGCCAGCGTGGGTCTGTTGGGCGCGCTCTGGCGGCGGTACTTTGCCGAAATCAGCGTCGCGGTGGTGGCGGCCGGCGCGCTCGCGCTGGGTTTGGCCACGTTCACGCCGTTGCTCCTGGCGCGGTGTGACGTTTACGAGGTGTCCATCAGTTGCGGGTATATGTTCACGATGCTGGCCTTGGCGGCGATTTGGTGCGCGTTGCACGAGCCGGAGCGGAGGTGGCAGTGGCTGGCGGCAGCCAGTGCGGCCTACGGACTGGCGGTGGGCGCGCGGCCCTCGTTGTTGTTTGGCGCGATCATCCTGCTGGCGCCGGTTGTACAAGCACGGCGTGAGGGACGGCAGATGGGCGCTCTGCTCCTCGCGGCGACCGGTCCGATAATGCTGATCGGGTTGGGGTTGATGCTGTACAACGCCCTGCGATTCAACGATCCGTTTGAATTCGGGCAGCATTACCAGTTGGCCGGAGAGCAGCAGGTTACGCGTCAAATGTTCGGCCTGCGTTATCTCTGGTTCAATTTCCGGGTCTTCTTCCTGGAGCCGGCGCGCTGGAGCAGTCGGTTTCCCTTCGTCCATGACATCACCGTGCCACCCGCGCCTGTGGGCCATGGACGGGTTGAACATCCCTTTGGCGTGTTGACCAACATCCCGTTGGTGTGGCTGGCGCTGGCGGTGCCGCTGGCCTGGCGCGGTCGCTCAGCGGACGTGCGTTCGACCTTGTGCGGATTCTTGGCGGCGGTAGCCGTACTTTTCGGGATTGGCACGCTGACCCTGGGCCTCTATTTTGGTGCATCCACCCGCTATGAAGTGGAATTCCTTCCCACGCTGGTGCTGCTGGCAGTAATCAGCGTCCTCGGTTTGGAGCGTGCGCTGGTCCCGACTTCGGAGCCGGGGCAGGCTTGGCGGCCGGTCTGGCGGCGTGCGGCGCGCCTGGGCTGGGGCCTGATGCTGGGCTTCTCGGTGGCGTTCAATCTGTTGGCGAGCGCCGAGTACTGCGCCGAGGCGCACAACAATCTGGGAGGCGTGTTTCAGAGGCAGGGCAAGGCGCCGGAAGCCATTGCGCACTACGAGCAGGCGCTGTGGCTCAACCCCGATTACGCTGAGGCGCACTACAATCTGGGGGTCGCCTTCGCGCAATCGGGCAGGATGCCGGAAGAAGCGGTCGAGCAGTACGAGCAGGCGCTGCGGATCAATCCGGATTTCGCCGAGGCGCACAACAACCTCGGGGAAGCCTTGACGCGACTAGGCAGGATACCGGAAGCGATCGAGCATTTGGAGCAGGCGCTGCGGATCAAGCCCGGTCACGCTGAGGCGCACAACAATTTGGGAGTCGCCTTGGCGCGGGCGGGCAGGATACCGGAAGCGATTGAGCAGTACGTGCAGGCGCTACGGATCAAGCCCGATCTCGCGGAAGGGCACAATAACCTCGGGATCGCTTTGTATCAGACCGGCAAGAGTGAAGAGGCGATTGAACACTTCCAGCAGGCCCTGCAGATCGAGCCCGATTACGCCGCGGCGCACACCAATCTTGGAGGCCTCTTGGCGCAATCGGGCAGGATACCGGAAGCGATCAAGCATCTGGAGCGCGCGCTACAGATCAATCCAGATTTCGCCGAGGCGCACTGCAATCTCGGGGTGGCCTTGGAGAAGGCGGGTAGAGTGCCGGAGGCAATACAGCATTACAAGCAGGCGTTGAAGCTCCGGCCAGATATCACGGCAGCAAGGGTCGCCCTCGCACGGCTGCGGGCGGACCAGTAACCACCGCGGGCCTGCGCCACAAGGGCTGGCGGTTCCTATCGGATGTTGGTCTCGTCTAAGTCTTGTAGGGTTTCGCCCGGCAGACAGGCGAAGAGGTAAAGCCCAGCCTCGCCATTACGAACTGACCTCTACGCCGAGGCCTGACTGAGCAGATGCACGTCGCGTTGTGGGAACGGAATCTCAATCCCCCGCGCACGGAATTGTTCGACAATCGCCTGGTAGATCTCCAACTGAGCTGCAACGAAGTCCGGCACGTTCACCCACGGGGATACGCTGATCGTAATCGAGGAATCACCCAACGCCGAAATCCCCACGACGGCCTTCGGCTCCTTGAGCACGCGCGGATTGGTGTCGAGGATTTGATGAATCGTCGCCAGCGCCTCCTTCAGGTTCGCTCCGTAAGCAATCCCCACGCTCAGGCTCAACTGACGGGTTCCGCCGTAGTTGTGCATGATCTCGCCAACAATTTTCCGGTTGGGGATGAGCACCCGCGACCCGTCGGTGTGAAGCAATTTCGTCGAGAATAACGCAATGGTCTCAACTTGTCCGTACACACCCGCCAGCTCGATGTACTCGCCGACGCGGAACGGTTTCGTGAATATGATCGTCAACCCCGCCAGTATGTTGCCCAGCACGCCCTGCGCCGCCAAACCGATGCCGACGCCCGCCACGCTCAGGCCCGCGATCAACGGCGTGATCTGTACGCCAAACTTGTCAAGCGCCAACAACACCGTGAGCCCAAACACCAGCAGGCGTACGACGCGGACCAGCAGCAGCCGAATCGGTGGTTCGAGATGCTGTTTGGTCAGCCACTTGTCAGTGAGTTTGCCCAGCCACCGCGCAATCAGCCCGCCGACAACCAGGATGATGACCGCGCCGACCATCTGGAAGCCGTACGTAATGAAGAAAGTAACGATGGTCGTCTGCCACTGTTGAACCTGCATGGCGCTGTTTATCCCGAAGACCCCGCCCATTGTCAATTCCCGAACGTTCTCCGCCGCCATTGTAGCCGCGAATCTCATTCGCGGGTCGCACGTTCTGTGCTGCCGGTGTAGCCGCGGCGCTCAGTCGCCGCGCTTACGCCTACTCGTCCCGGTGAACCGTGTCCGGCGCAAAGGCCGGCAGACACACCGCAATATACTCCGCGCCGTCCGCCCCGGGCGTGCTGTATTGCACCCATTCACCCTTGCGCGTGAGGATCGCCTGGCCGGCCTTCACCGTCAGCGAGCCGCCCTTGTGCGTCACCTGCAATCCGCCCTTGAGCACGTACGTGTACTCGTCAAACTCCGGCGTCTGCCCCGGCTCGACCCATCCCGACGGACTGCGCATGTGCGCAATGCTCACGGACGCGCTCTTCGTGTTCACCCGTCCGACAACCTCGTCGATGAGCTTGGGTTTGTTGCCGGCGGATGTAATGCGTGTCGGTTTTTCAATCAGTGTTGGCATGGTATTCAATCCTTCGAATGTGGCGTAAGAGTGGGTGTGGCGGAGCAGTTCAGCCCTTTTGTTTCTCCCGTTTGAGCCAGATCAATCGTTCACGATCCACGCGATCCTGTTCGCGGTATGTGGACTTGCTCTTGATGAGGGCATCAAGGCTCGCGTAGACGATACGTACTCCTTCGACATCCAGTGTTTGCGCATCGCGAATCGCTTCTTCGTAGCTGAGCGTCCACGCTTGCTTGGCGATATCAACTTCAACCGCGTCCGCAACCTTAACAACAACATTTTCCTCCAAATCCTTGACAGTCAGTTCCCGCGCCGCACCGTCGGGAAGTTCGCTCAGGGCATCAATCACGCGCTGATAATTTTCAGCCGACGGCTCGATGAGCAAGTCCACGTCCTGCGTCGAGCGCACCAAGCCATGAAGCCCGCAGGCGCAGGCGCCGACGAGTACGTATTTCGCGTGGTGTTGTTGCAGGAGCCGACAGACGAGAAATAAATCGTCGTCACTTAACGAAGGCGCGGATTGGTCTGGCTCTGTCGCCATTTTTCCAGATCTTCCCATGTGCGGAACTTGAAGACTTGGCCGCGTGGACGAGGGTACGGATTCCACCGATCAAGACGCTGCCGCAGCCGATGGAGCTGCGTGAGATACTCACGGGGAGTTTCCGCGATTCTGTTGCCAACAACCTTCATGTTATCAGTCTATCCGCAGCCGTCACCCCCGTCAACGTCTCCTACCCGATTTCTTCGACGGGTTCCGGTTTGTTGCCGGCGGCAACGCATCAACCTGTCAAACGACTCCTTGGTCGAGCATGGCTTCGGCGACTTTGCGGAAGCCGGCAATGTTGGCGCCGTCCACGTAATTGATGAATCCAGCCTCCTTCTGGCCGTAGCGAACACACTGGTTATGGATGGCCTTCATGATTTCCCGGAGCCGCTTGTCGACTTCGTCGCTGCTCCATTGCAACCGCAGGCTGTTCTGCGACATTTCTAGGCCGCTCACCGAGACGCCACCGGCGTTGGCGGCCTTACCGGGGCCAAACAGGACCTTGGCCTTGAGAAACGTATCGATGGCCTCCATCGTGCTCGGCATGTTCGCGCCCTCGGCGACGCACTGGCAACCGTTGCGCACCAGTTTCTCGGCGTCGCGGCCGCTGATCTCGTTTTGGGTCGCGCACGGCAGCGCCACGTCGCACTTCATGCCCCACGGACGCTGCTTGTCGAAGTACTGCCAGTGAAGTTGCTTCGCGAAGTCCCGGAGGCGGCCGCGCCGCACGTTCTTGAACTCTTTCAGCAGCGCCAGCTTCTCATGGTCGAACCCGCGCGAGTCATACATGAATCCGTCCGAATCGGACATGGCGACGACCCGCGCGCCCATCACCATCGCCTTCTCCGCGGCGTATTGTGCCACGTTGCCCGAGCCGGAGATCACAACCGTTTTCCCCGTGATCGAGTTGCCGCGCGTGTGCATCATTTCCTCGACGAAATACAGCAGACCGTAGCCGGTCGCTTCTTCGCGGACGCGGCTGCCGCTCCAGTTGATGCCCTTGCCGGTCAACACGCCGCTGAACTCGTTCCGCAATTTCTTGTACTGGCCAAACAGGTACCCGATCTCCCGCCCGCCAACCCCGATGTCCCCGGCCGGCACGTCCGTGTCCGGCCCGATGTGCCGGTACAACTCACTCATGAAATTCTGGCAAAACCACATCACTTCCTCGTCCGTCTTGCCTTTCGGATCGAAATCCGAGCCGCCCTTGCCGCCGCCCATCGGCAGCGTCGTCAGCGCGTTCTTGAACACCTGCTCGAACGCGAGAAATTTCAGCGTCCCCAGCGTCACCGACGGATGAAACCGCAGCCCGCCCTTGTACGGCCCGATCGCGCTGTTCATCTGCACGCGGAACCCGCGGTTGACCTGCACCTCGCCTTTGTGGTCCACCCACGTCACGCGAAACATGATCACGCGTTCGGGCTCGACGATGCGCTCCATGATTTTCGCCTTGCGGTACTTGGGGTTCTCTTCGATGAACGGCCAGACCGACTTCGCGACCTCGGTCACCGCCTGATGAAATTCCGTCTCGGCGGGGTACCGCGCCTTCAGTGACGCGAGTAGTTCCGCCATCTCGTTTACCATGGACCAGTCCTCCCGATTCGTTGCCTGTTCTTGGGCTGGCAGCGCGTCATCCAGCCCGATCCAAACGGGGTCTGCCACCATGCTAGGAGGTTCGCTCGGCAACACAATCAAAAAAGAGACGTGCTGGCCTTGTTGATCTCGATTTTGGCTTTGGGAATACGATGGTCTTTCCCAAGGTGCTGATGCGGTGGCGCGGCCGGTGATCTCAATCCACGCGTCGATTCTGCACGCTCCCAAGGTCCGGTGGTTTCGACCGCGCCCCAGCGCTTCATCCGCCCGCATGTCTCTCGCCATGAGGTGGAACACCTTTCAGCCCCGCTGCGTCGAGGCCCTGGCCGCATCCCGTAGCACTTGTCGAGTCGTGGTTCTGTGTTCGCCAACCCCGATTCGCTTTGGATGATTCTCAACCCGCCCGACGATTCTACGCGCCCCAGGGTCCTTCGGTGTGATGATGCATCGTTATACGATGCATCAACGGCGTCGCGGCTGGGTCGTGAGACGTTCGAGGGAGCGCACGAGAAAGTGCCAGTCGCGACGAAGTTGGGTGAGGGCGTGGCGACCGGCGGCGGTGATCGTGTAGTAGCGACGCTCCCGGCCCGCGACATCGCGACGGGTTGCTTTCACCCACCGCTTGCGCTCCAGCGAATGGAGCAGGGGATAGAGCGCGCCCTCACTGAAGTTGAAGGTTCCGCGGGTGCGCTGGTACGCTTGCTGGCGCAGGCCGTAGCCGTACAGCGGCGCATGTTCGAGCGCGTCCAGTACGATCAGCGTGGTGACACCTTTCTTGAGTTGACGCAGCATGTCGCTCATACATCTGATAACGATGCATCATAGCGCGGGCTGAACAACCGCGCAAGCCCTAAGCGGGCTGGTAAGCGAGAGGCCAGAGTGACGCAGACAGGAGTGTGTGAATCCCAAAAACGACGGCAGCGGCGGATCGCTGTAACGTGCCTGCCACGCCGGGCCACCTTAACGACGCACTTACTCTGATGAGCGATCATCGGTTAGCAGCGAGAACTCTCACGCTGATTCCCACCCGCAACGAGGGGGAGGGGAGTCACCTCTCCCCTCCGGGGGGAGCCGAGCCCGACGAGACGCTGCCAGTCGTGCCGAGGCGGCAAAGGATTAAAGGTGAGGGGGTAGTCGTCAAACGAATCGTGCCGCAATACTACGCCGCCCGCGCGGGGAGGGCCGGGTCGTGCGCGTGCAGGAACTCCAGCACCACGTCCTCAAACTCGTCCCGCTTCAGTTCATACGCGCCGTGTCGGCCGCCGTCGAGCAGGCGAAAGACCGCGTGCGAAATGAGCCGCGCCGTTTCGCGAACAAGTACTGGCGGGAAGAAAACGTCGTCCGAGCTGCCGATGACCAGCGTCGGCGCCTGGATTCGGCCCAACAACTCCGAGGCATCATGCGCCAGGCAGGCTTCCAGCGAAACGAGGAAGTCCGCCGGGTTGGTTGGCCGCGTCCGCAACACCGGCAGGACAAATTGGTAAAACGTTTGGTGGAACTCCTGCATGGTGACCTTCGCGACGTCGAAGTAGAATTCCCGCCACCGGTGTTGCCGCGCCAGCTCCAGCCAGCGCTCGGGGATTTTGCGCCCTTCATCGCTGACCCGGTACGCCGAACAAGCGATCACCAGTTGTTGGACGTATTGCGGGAAATCGACCGCAAAATCCTGCGCAATGTATCCGCCCAGCGAAATCCCCATCACGACCGATGGTCCGATCTCGGCCTCAAACGCCTTGGCGTAATCCGCCGCCATGTCGCGCGTCGTGTAGCCATGGGGCAGACCGCGCTTGCGGCTGATGACGGTAACAGTGAATTCGTCGGCGAGCCGGCGGTATTGCGACAACAAATCCCACTTGCGGCTCGTGACATCCCACGCCGCATCCGCCAGTCCGGGAAAAATCACCAGACTGCGTTGTCTGTTCCCAAACCGAGCAAACGGGAGGCAACCCGCCAGCACGCCCGATTCAACCACGTCGCCGCTCATCCACGCCCTCCCACCGCAACATACGCCATTCCCAGAGCTAAGCAATGGGTGAGCGGACGATGGTCGGGAATCTGAGTTGCGCGAGAGCCGAGTCCGACGAGACGCCGCTCCATTTCTTCGCGGCAATCTCCTGACCCTGCGCTGAATCCGACCGAAGGTCTCCCACCGATTCAAACCCTGAGTACCCAGCGGCCACACCAACGACGCGGTCAGGAGACGGAGGCCGAACAAAAATGACGGTCTACGTTTCTTGAGCGGATAGGGCGGCACGCAAGCGGCGAATTCCTTGCCGTATGCGGTCCCTGTCGGCATCCTCGAGTGGATAAATAGCGTTCGATTCGAATACGAGTGATTCGATCGTCTTCAGCGCGGCGAGGTATCCGCGCTGTATTCCTTCGATGCTGAACCCCCAAAATGACGGCACAAAATGAATCAACCTGTTCCTGACATCGAGTCCCAGCCACTGAATGGCCTTAAGATCTTCATCGGTGATCGCAATTGGTCTTAAGTCGATATGCCCCGTCATAAAGGAATCGTCTTGTATTCGCGCCAGGGCAGTCCAATAGCTTATCAACCGCCCAGTCATGTGGACGAAGTTGTCCTCAGGATCGTTACGCACGTTGGGCTGTTCACTAGTCTCAATCCACCCGATTCGGTATGCAGCTCTCTGGTCGTCTATGTAGATTCTCCGTGATCGATATGTCCTAGCACCGTCTTGCTTGAAAGCCGTGCCTTCATCGTCGCGGCCATGTGATATTACTAAGTCCGTGTTGCCGCGGGCAAGTGACGTTATGCTGAATGCGTAAAGCGCATGATGCGCTGCGAGCGCAGTCCACTTCCATCTGAAATCATCATCGCGCTCTAAGAACTGTGCCGCCGATTCCAAATAGTCGATAGCGTTTGTCAGCGCGTTGACGTCGAAAAGCTTCTCTGGCTCAGTCTTAGCGTTGGCCTCATTCACGTTCACATCTTCCCAATCACCGCATCCCCAAACTCGCTGCATTTCACTTCCTTCGCGCCTTCCATCTGGCGGGCGAAGTCGTAGGTGACGGTCCTGGCGTTGATGGCGCCGTCCATGCCTTTGATGATGAGGTCGGCAGCCTCGGTCCAGCCGAGGTACCGGAACATCATTTCCCCGCTGAGAATCACCGAGCCGGGGTTGACCTTGTCCTGGTTGGCGTACTTGGGCGCGGTGCCGTGCGTGGCCTCGAA
>JBKQMH010000043.1:0-3780 GCA_052146795.1 Verrucomicrobiia bacterium | reverse complement strand
TGCCCCCCAATCCCTCCAGCACGATCTGGAGCTTCTGCTTGCCTGTCCACTGCCGACGTTTCATCGAGTCCTCCCTCTGTTCTAGGACTCTCAAATCCCAGCCGATTCTTCAAGGGGAGCAGAATAGATCACTCGTGTGCCATAAGAGCCAAGCGGCACCGAGGAGCAACAGTAGAGGACCTATAGCAATTAAAAGCTTCCTCACAGCGAGTGATTTTACCATGGTCAGAATACCCTTGTCGATTCAATCGAATAAGGGGTAATTTAAGGCGTGAGTGGGACCGGGGTCGGGTCCAATCACTGGTGCATTTGCAAACACACACACCGCCTTCCTCCTGACGGATTCTTCAACAGTGTTGCTCCGCGGCGTGTTTCCGTAAGTACGCCTTCCGTCACCGACACTTTACTCGACGGTGACGCTTTTGGCGAGGTTGCGGGGCTTGTCCACGTCGCAGCCGCGCAGCACGGCGATGTGATAGGCCAGCAGTTGCAACGGGAGGACCGTCAGCAACGGCTGCAGACATTCCAGCGTATCGGGAATGTAAATCACGTCATCGGCCTTCTTGCGGATGTCCTCATCGCCCTCGGTGGCGACGACGATCACGGGTCCCTTGCGCGCTTTCACTTCCTCGATGTTGGCCATGACCTTGTCGTAGACCGGGTTTCTCGGGCAGATAAACACCGACGGCGTGCGCGGATCGACGAGCGCGATCGGGCCGTGCTTCATCTCGGCGGCGGGATAGCCTTCGGCGTGGATGTAGGAAATCTCCTTCAACTTCAGCGCGCCTTCGAGCGCGACGGGGAAGTTGACCTGGCGCGCGAGGAACAGGAAGCTGTTGGCATCGCAATACTTCTTCGCGACGGCGGCAATCGCGTCGCTCTGTTTGAGCACCCGTTCCATCTTGGCGGGGATCTCTTCCAACCCCCGCAAAATCTCCGCGCCGCGCGTCGAGGCCATGTGCCGCATCCGCCCCATCAACACCGCCAGCAACGTCATGATGGTGACCTGCGATATGAACGTCTTGGTCGCCGCCACGCCGATCTCGGGGCCGGCGTGCATGTACGTGCCGCCATCGACCTCGCGGGCGATGGTCGAACCGACGACGTTGACGATGGCGAGGGTCTTGTGCCCTTTGCGCCGCGATTCGCGCACGGCCGCCAGCGTATCGATGGTTTCACCCGACTGGCTGATGGCGAACACGAGCGTGTGCTTCTCCACGGGGGCGTTGCGGTAGCGGAATTCGCTGGCGTAATCGCACTCGGTCGGGATCCGCGCCAGGTCTTCCATCAAAAACTCGCCCACCATCGCGGCGTGCAGGGCCGTGCCGCAAGCGATGTAGATGATCCGGTCCACCGCGCGCAATTCGGCCGGTGAGAGGTTCAGCCCGCCGAGGCGCGCCGTCGCTTCCTCGTGGCTGATGCGGCCGCGGAAGGCATTCTGCACCGCGCGCGGCTGCTCGAAAATCTCCTTGAGCATGTAGTGCGGAAACTTTCCGCGCTCGACCTCTTCCGCCGCGAACTCGACCTCGCGAATCTGCGGGCTGACCGTCGCCGCCTCGATGGTGGACACCTGGAAATCATCGCGGGTGAGCGTGACGATCTCAAAGTCATTCAGGTACACGACGCGGCGCGTGTGGGCGATAATCGCGCTGACGTCGCTGGCGAGAAAGTTTTCGTCGCGACCGACTCCCAGCAGCAGGGGACTGCCGCGGCGCGCCCCGACAATCTGGTCGGGATGATCTGCATGAACGACGGCGATGCCGTAGGTGCCGACCACGTCCTTGAGCGCGCGGCGCACGGCTTCCGTGAGCGTGGAACCGTTGTTGCCGGGATGCTCGGCGTGGACCTGCTCGTAGTGGTCGCCGACAAGATGGGCGAGAACTTCCGTGTCCGTCTCCGACACAAACTTGTGTCCCTTGGCCAGCAGGCGTTCCTTCAGAAACTGGTGGTTCTCGATGACGCCGTTGTGGACGAGAGCAATCTTGCCGGACTGGTCGAGGTGCGGGTGAGCATTGGCATCGGTCGGCGGGCCGTGCGTCGCCCAGCGGGTGTGGCCGATGCCGACTTCGCCTTTGGCGGGTTGTTTGGCAAGGACGGCGGCCAGATCATTGATGCGGCCGGTCTTCTTGCGGAGTTGGAACTGCTTGTTATTAATGATGCAGAGTCCGGCGGAATCGTAACCGCGGTATTCGAGCCGGCGCAGGCCTTCGAGGATGACGTTTTGGGCAGGCTTCCTGCCAATGTAGCCGATGATGCCACACATGGTGTGCTCCTTCTCTGAAGTCGCGCAACAATGATTCAACCGCCCGAAACATCCGGGCATCGGCGGCGATGGCGAATCACGGCTGCGTGGACTTCGTATCGCAGTTTGTTTTTGTACCGCCGATGTAAAGTAATCTACTCGGGCTCTGGGAATTGTCAACGGAGGATGCAACCTGGCCAGGGTGGTTGTTTCTGATCTGCATTCACTGTACCCGACAACAGATTGTCAATTGACGCGCCAAGTGGCTGTGTCTAGTATCGCGCCATGGCGCCACTTGGACTCAGACCGGTCACACCCACCAACGTGCTCGGCGTGATCATGGGCGGAGGTGAGGGACGGCGGCTCTTTCCGTTGACGAAAGAGCGGGCGAAGCCCGCCGTGCCCATCGCTGGCAAGTACCGTCTGGTGGACATTCCGATCAGCAACTGCATCAACTCCAACATCCGGCACGTGTACATCCTCACCCAATTCAATTCCACGTCGCTGCATCGGCACATCCACCAGAGCTATTCGTTTGACCGTTTCTCGCGCGGGTTCGTGGAAGTCCTCGCCGCGCAACAGACCACCGACAACATGGGTTGGTATCAGGGAACAGCGGACGCCGTGCGCCAGAATCTGCGCTATTTCCTGGAGCGGGATTACGAATACATCGTCATTCTCTCGGGCGATCAACTGTATCGCATGGATTTTCGGAAAGTCCTGCAACAACATGTGGAATCCTATTCCGACATCACGATTGCCACCATCCCGGTGGGCCGCTGCGATGCGGGTTCGCTGGGCATCCTGCAGGTGAACGAGGAGAAGCGCATCGTCCGGTTCGTCGAAAAACCGCGCGACCCGGGGGCGCTGGATGAGCTGAAGATTCAGGACCCGCTATTGTCGCACCTGCGCATCACCACCAGCGAGGACCATTATCTGGCGTCGATGGGAATCTACGTATTTAATCGCGAGATTCTTCGCAAAGTGCTGGACAACGACAAGACGGACTTCGGCAAGCACGTGATTCCCGACGCCATCGGCCGCCATCGCGTTTCCGCTTACGTCTTTCAGGGCTATTGGGAGGACGTGGGAACGATCGGCTCATTTTTTAAGGCGAACCTGGCCCTGTGCTCACTCAAACCGTCATTCAATTTCTTTGACCGCAACGCGCCCGTCTACACGCACGCGCGGTTTCTGCCGGCCTCCAAACTCGTGGAAAGCCAGGTGCGCAATGCGCTCATCGCCGATGGCTGTATCATTCTTCGTTCCCGCATTGAGAACACCGTGGTGGGCGTACGGTCGTTTATCGGAAGCGACTGCCTGTTGCGCGATACCATCCTGATGGGATCCGACTTTTTCGAAACCCAACATGAGATGCTGGAGGAAGACGCCATGGGAATTCCCCACATGAGCGTTGGACGCGGCTCCAGGATCGAGCGGGCGATCATCGACAAGAACGTTCACATCGGCGAAGGCGTGGTGATTGCCGACAAGACCGGCGCGCCTGATTTTGACGGCCCGAACTATTACGTCCGCGA
>JBKQMH010000042.1:0-5453 GCA_052146795.1 Verrucomicrobiia bacterium | reverse complement strand
CCCCAGCGGCAGCTATACGAGCCTCTACTCGTTTGCGGGTCCCCCCAATGACGGAAGTTATCCACTGGCCGGGCTGGTGCAGGGCAGCGACGGCAATCTCTACGGGACGACCGGCGCGGGCGGGACCAACGGCGACGGCACCGTGTTTCGGATCAGTCCCGGTGGCAGTTACACGAATCTGCACTCCTTTGCCGGTGCCCCCAACGATGGGGCCGGTCCAGCGGCCGGGCTGGTGCAGGGCAGCGATAGCAATTTCTACGGCACCACGCTTTACGGCGGGAACAACGGCGACGGCACTGTGTTTCGGATCAGTCCCAGCGGCGGCTACACGAATCTGTACTCTTTCGCCGGCTCACCCACCGATGGGCAAAATCCCTATGCCGGGCTGGTGCAGGGCAGCGACAGCAATTTTTACGGGACCACCCGTTACGGCGGGAACAACGGCGACGGCACCGTGTTCGAACTCACTTTCGTCAGCGTCAGCACCAACTGCGGGTTTTCGATCGGGTCCACCAATGCCACGTTCGACGCCTCGGGCGGCTCGAGCAACGTCAGCGTCATCGCGTCCAATGGCTGCTCGTGGACGGCCACCAACAACGACAGCTTCATTACCATCACCGCGGGCACCAATGGCGTGGGCAGCGGCACGGTCAGCTATTCAGTCGCGCCCAACACGACCACCAACATTCTCACCGGCACGATGACGATTGCCGGGCAAACGTTCACCGTCACGCAACTCGGCGCATCCACCGTCGGCAACTGCACCGTGTCGCTGAATGCGACGAGCGCCAAGCTTGGGGGCAAGGGCGGCTCGAAAAACGTGCGCGTGATCGTCCTGGCGGCCGGTTGCGAATGGACGGCGGTGAGCAACGATCCCTTCATCATTATCACCTCCGGCAGCAGCGGCACGGGCAACGGCAAGGTCGATTACACCGTCCTGGGCAACACGAACACGACGGTCCTGACCGGCACGATGACGATTGCGGGCCAGACGTTCACCGTGAATCAGGCGGCGGGAGGCTGTAAGTTCTCGCTCAGCCCGAAGAAAGCGAAACTCAAGGCAGCCAGCGCTTCGGCGACCGTGACGGTAAAGCCCACCCTCAGCGATTGCGCGTGGACAGCCGTCAGCAACGATTCGTTTATCGACATCACGGATGGCGGGAGTGGTGTCGGCGCGGGAACGGTCAGTTACTTCGTCACGTCCAACACCAATTCCGTCGCGCGCACAGGCTCGATGACCATCGGCGGGAAGACATTCATGGTAACGCAGTCGGGCCAGAAGTGACCGGCCCACGCGATCACGGGACGGATTGCGCTCGATAGCGCGATTTATCCGGTTGCCGCTGAAGCAGAGGCAAACGGCGGATGACCGCTGACAACTATCTGGCGCCCCGGAAAGCCAACAGGGAAGGCCCGTCGTGGGGTCTTCCCTGTGTAAACAATCTTCTTCGTTGACCGAGTATAAATACGTCGACGTGCGAGCGTCGTGACGGCGGACTACTTCTTGATCCGCCGGGCGAACAGACCCAGAACGCCAAGTCCGATTCCGAACAACGGCAGCGTCGACGAAGCCTCCGGCACGGTCGAAGATGATACGCCCGTGAACGTGTACACGACGTCGTTATAATCGTAGTCGGAGTTTTGGGCTTTATCCAAATCTTCGACCCCAACCGTTGTCGAACTGCCCGAAGAGCTTTGGACGTCGAAATGTGTGTAACCGTCGGGATTCAAACCCGAATCCGATCCGCTGTAAAAGGTTGTTTCCGTAGTCTCGTTGACCACTTGGAAAATCAACTCGGAACCTGGAAGGAATGTGCCCAGGTCCACCGTGGTGCCCACGGGAGTGGTCTGGTTGTTCACGAGGACGGTACCCAGCGGGTTTACCAGGGTAACAATCCCACTAGACGGGCTGACCGCGTAGAGCGACAACACGTCCGTGTCTGCCGCGCTCGATGAGTCGGCGGTTATGGTCACCGTTACGTCGCCGCCACCCGCCACCATAAGCGGTTCCGCTTCGGATAGAGGGATCGGCGTTCCTACGGTAAAAGATTGGCTTTTCGCCGTGCCGACAATACCGCACAACGCCACCACGACGGTAACAAACGAACGAATACCATGATTGCTGCGAAACTGTGTGTTCATACCCTCTACCCCTCACGATTCAGTTGTTTGGTGTCACACCCCATACGTACGACGTGACAGACCAACTTAGCAGACCGAATGCCAGGCTGTTTTCAACACTATCACCGGCGACACGCAAGTCATTGATTGCCTTGCCCTTGCGCCCACGTGCACTTTGATTGCACACACCAGTGGTTACCGGGGTTACCGTAATGCTTTCCGACAAATATTGCCCGACCAATAGGCGCATTACTGCGCATTCATTTCATTATCTGATGCTTGGACAAGATGCAGCCAAAGTTGGCAAACGTTACGGTAACCATATGCCGATTGTCGCGGTACCACTCGCGCAAGCGCTTGCGGACTTGTGATGCCGTTCATAGTCGGCGGCCCGGGCAATGACAAGTGCACCTGAGTGAGACGAGCAGTGACAGCTGAATCTTGCGGAGATGCTTGCTGACAGTCGATTCTCTTAGCCGGCCCTGCGGCCTCGCCCCTGGGTCCATCACGGCAAACTGATGTCGATGCGGTAGAACTCTTGCGGCAGGACGGCGTTCGTGTCGAGCGAGCCGACATTTTGGGCTTTGAACCCCGACCGGCGGGCGATAATCTCCCCCCATGGCACTGGAGTTTTCCAAGTATCATGCGTTGGGCAACGATTACATCGTCATCGACCCCAAGAGCCTCGGTTCACCGCTGACGACGGACCAGATCAAGGTCATCTGCCATCGCAATTTCGGCGTCGGATCGGACGGGATTCTGCTCGGCCCGTTGCCAGCCGAGCGCGCGAAGTGTGCCCTTCGCATATTCAATCCCGACGGCAGCGAGGCGGAGAAAAGTGGTAACGGGTTGAGGATCTTTTCGCGTTATCTCTGGGACCGCAAACTCGTGGGCAACGAAGAATTTGCCATCGAGACTGCGGGCGGCATGGTGCGCGCCAGCGTGATCGATGGCGGCCGCGTGGTGCGCGTGGAAATGGGTCAGGTGAGTTTCTGGAGCGACAAAATCCCCGTCACGGGACCGCGCCGCGAGGTGCTCAACGAAACCATCACGGTGGGCGGTCACACCTTTCTGTATTGCGCGGCGACGATCGGCAATCCGCATTGCGTGTTGGCGCTGCCGAACATCGATGCCGGGATGGCGCGGCAATTCGGGCCGTTGCTGGAAACGCATCCGAATTTCCCGAATCGCACCAACGTCCAGTTCCTCAAGGTGCGCGACCGCCGAAACATTCAGATCGAGATTTGGGAGCGCGGCGCGGGATACACGCTGGCGTCCGGCAGCAGCAGCAGCGCCGCCGCGGCGGTGGCCCATCGGATCGGCCTCTGCGACCGCTCCGTTTCCGTTCACATGCCCGGAGGCGTCATTGCCATCGAGATTGGCGAGGACTTTTCAATCCGGATGACCGGCGGAGTGACCCGGGTCGCGGACGGCGTCATCGTTCCAGAAGTCTTCGATGGGAGTAAGCCGTAGCAGCCCGTCGCGCTTGCTCCGGGCGCGCCCGCGTGCTAGTGTCGCGCCCACCAGAACGAAGGGAGAGGCTCATGCAACACTTTCATAAAACCGCGATGACCCGGGCCGCCTGTATCTTTATTGCCGCGTCCGCCGTGGTCGCTTCCGCGCAGGGGCTGAAGACGACGCAGCAGATCGTCGATTTTGCGGAATCGAAGACCGGGGCCTACAAGTCATGGTCGGCGGATTACACCCAGAGCATGAGCATGTTCGGTACCCGCATGCAGATCAACGGCTCCGTGGTGCAGAAGCCGCCGCATCGTGTGTGGATGCAGCTCGATATGCCGATCATGGGCCAGCACAGCCAGATGACCATGGTCCTGGGTCAGGACGGCGTCATGTGGCAGATCATGAAAATGGGGACGCAGCAGCAGATCATGAAAATGGACATGAACAAACTCGGCAGCAACGTTTTGGCGCAGGCCGGCGTGCAGGGCAATCCCCTCGATCAATTCGATCCCGCCAAGCAATTGGAGACCACCAAGGGAATGTGCGACCTCAATGTCGGCGCGACCAAGGAACTCGATGGTCAACCGATGTATGTCCTGGAAGGCGCGTTGAAGCAGGCCGCCCTGACGAACCAACAGTTGGCGACGCTGGCCGCGTTGGTGGGCAAAACGCGCGTCTTCATCGGTCAGACGGACGGGTTTGTCCATCGGCTGGAACAGTATGACAAGTCCCAAACGAACTTGGTCATGGCCATGGAGTTCAAGAACCTGAAGTTCAATCAGGACGTGCTTGACTCCATATTTGTGTACCACCCGCCCCCGGACGCTCAAGTGGTCGACATCGGGCAGATGATGTCGCAGCGCTCGCAGCCGCCGCCGGATGGTGCTGCCCAGCATCCGGTGCAGGGTGTTCCCGCTCCCGGTTCGCCTCCGCCGCCAGCAGGGAAATAGGGAAATAATTCAGGCGGTGATCTCGCGCTCAATCACTTCCAAGAGGGCGTGCAGAATCAGCGTGTGCGCCTCTTGGATGCGCCCGCTGTCCGAGTTGGCGATAATAATCTCCAGGTCGGCTTTGCCCTTGGCCTTTCCACCACCCTTGCCGAGAAACGACACGGTTTTGATGCCTTTGGCCTTGGCGGCTTCCAGCGCGCGAAGGATGTTCGGGGAGTTCCCACTCGTGGAAAAACAAACGAGGAGATCGTTCGGGTTAGCCAAGCCTTCCACCTGACGGGAAAAGACGTTCTCAAAGCCGAAATCGTTGCCGATACAGGTCAATGCCGTTGGGTCCGCCGCCAGGCTGACCGCTGGAAGAGAACGGCGGTTGCCGCGGAAGCGACCCACGAGCTCCTGAGTAAGATGCATGGCATCGGCGGCGCTACCTCCATTGCCACAGGCAAGGATTTTTCCCCCCGACCGGAGACAGGCGACGGCTGCCGCCGCTATCTTTTGAAAGGCACCCTCTTCACCTGCCAATGCTTGCAGCGTACGGCGGGCATCTTCGGTAATTTTCGACAGAACAGATTCCATACGTGTATCTTAGCGCGATTTCGGTTGGATGCGAAGAGAAAAGTTATAGTAGCATCTTTCGCACACACTTCGTAAAGCGCTTCACAGTAACAAAATTCTTCTTGCATTCTAATCGGCTGTTGGCTTTAGTGCTACCACCAGTAGGGATGACGGGTCGCACCGGGCACTACTTATAGTCGGGTCGCAGCAGAAAAAGGCAGCATTTGGCTATGGATAAGTCGGAAGTATGTACTTTACGCAAGGCTAAAACCCCATCTGCTTGTAGATGAAGTAGATGACCACAAACCCGATGATAATTGCGAGGAGCGCCGCCCAACCCAGTCTGCGACCTGTGGTGCGCACCTT
>JBKQMH010000041.1:0-5352 GCA_052146795.1 Verrucomicrobiia bacterium | reverse complement strand
ATATCACGTGTGCATGGTGAAGATCTGATTACGATCATCATCTTCATCCCAACCGGCGTGCCGAATGCCAAGGAAGCGATTGATCGCGCCATCCAGAGTGTTCCCGGCGCGATTGCTCTGGTTGATGGTGTTGTGTACCAAAAGGCCTGGTGGTTTCTCATTGGTCAGAGCGGATTCATGGTTGAAGGAACACCGCTGATTGACCCGTCATTGACCGGAGGACATACGCAATTGAAGAGCAATTACATGCTCAGTTTCTTCAACCCACAGACCAAACAGCAGGAAGTCAGGTATTTGGACAAGGAGACTTTTGCAACAGCCAGGCAGGCTTTTGACCGTCACGATGAGAAGGCCATGAGCGAGCTTTTGGTGGAGCTACAGTAAAGCTACTGCACGGAGGTCTTCTCCGGCTCGGCTCGTATCTGGTCAACAGGCGGTTGACCATTATGTCGCGGAGTGGTGTCTCATCCGGCGGCAGGGGGCACTTCAAGCGCTCGCGCTTCGTATGCCCGCGCCGTCCTTCCCCCAGAACCGGGACCACCGTCCGACGCTCACAAATTGCTTTGCGTCCATCAGCGGTTGCCGCGTAAGAATATTCCCAGCACATGAAGCTGCTCATCAAGAATGGCCACGTCATCCGCTGGAAAATGGAGGGCGGGCCGACCGGCAAGCCGCGTGTCGAACAACTCGAGGCCCATCACGTCCTGATCGAAGACCATCGCGTCCGCGACGTCGTCGCCACCGTCCCGAAGGACTTTGAACCGGACGAGACCATCGATGCGACGCACTGCGCCGTCATCCCCGGGCTGATCAACACGCACCATCACCTCTACCAGTCGCTTACGCGCTGCTTGAAGCCCGTGCAAAACGCCAAGCTCTTCGACTGGTTGCTCGGCCTCTACGAGGTCTGGGGACGCGTCGATTTCGAGGCCGTCAAGCTCGGCTCGCAAATCTCCATGGCGGAAATGTTGCTCTCGGGCTGCACCACCACCAACGACATGTTTTACGTGTACCCGCGCGAATCCGACGTGAAAGCCGAGGCCGTCATCGAAGGCGCTTTGGAACTCGGGATGCGCATCCACGCCGGACGCGGTTCGATGTCCCTCGGTCGCAGCCAAGGCGGCCTGCCGCCCGATGATGTCGTCCAGGACGAGAAAACCATCGTGAAAGACTGCGAACGCGTCCTCGCAAAGTTCCACGACGCGAAACCGTATGCGATGACGCGCGTCGATCTGATGCCGTGCTCCCCCTTCTCCATCACGTTCGACCTGTTGAAGGAAACGCGCGCGCTCGCGAAATCACGGAAGGTTCTCTGCCACACCCACGTCGCCGAGACCGAGGACGAGAACAAATTCTGCGTCGAGAAGTTCGGCAAGCGACCCGCCGATTATCTCGCCAGCGCCGACTGGACCGGCCCCGACGTGTCGTGGGCCCACTGTGTTTGCCTCAACTCCGACGAGATCAAGCTGCTCGCCGCCACGAAGACCGCCGTGGCGCATTGTCCGTCATCCAACATGCTTCTCGGCTCTGGGATTCCGCCCATTTGTGAAATGCTGAAGGCGAATGCCACGGTTGGTCTCGGTGTTGACGGTTCCTCCAGCAACAATGGCGCCCATGTGCTGGCCGAAGCCCGCCAAGCCCTGCTGCTCCAACGCGTCAAGAATGGCGCGGACAGTTTCACTGCCGAAGACGCATTGCGTATCGCCACGCTCGGCGGGGCGCGATTGCTGAACCGTGAACAGGAACTCGGCAACATCGCCCCCGGGTTCGCCGCCGACATCGCCATCTACGACCTCAACACCATCGAGTTCGCCGGCGCCTACGCGCAAGACCCCCTCGGCGCATTGATGCTCTGCCATTCCCCCCGCGCCAAATTCGTCCTCGTCAACGGCAAGCTCGTCGTCAAGTACGGCCAGCTCGCCACCGTCTACCTCCAGGGCCTCGTGACGAAGATGAATGAACTGGTGCGGCAAAGGTTCCGGTAGTCACATCCGATTCCGGGATCTCGGAGCGCCGTGATACAAGAATTCCTTGCCTTGCAAATTGTGTCTGAGTAAGCTTCGCTAAGTGCGTCCATGACAGCCATTCGCAGTATCGCGGGCTGGTGTGGGCTACCCTTCGCCTACGGGGCAGCGGCGGTCCTGTTGATCCTGCAAGCTGCGTCGATACCACTGCAAGGCGAATCCCTAACGACAATCTCACAAAACGCGGGTGGCACTTCATCCGGCGAAATTGATCCGGCTTTTCTCCCGCAAGCTCCATTCGAATGGAACGTCTTTCTCGGCCCGTGGTATGTGATCGGGCCATTCCTCAAGCCACAGCCCGAAGGCCCGCGACGAGGATTGGATGTTGATTATTTAGGCACCGAACCACAGGTTCATCTTGACGCCAGTGTGCCGTATCGCGGCAAGGAGTATCGGTGGCAACGATACGACCGACAAGTGCTCGACTTGTTCGGTGCTTTTGCGATGGACAACAAGGACACGGATCACGTAGTCGCCTATGCATGGACTCGGTTCTTCAGCGACAAGGCACAGGATGCCGTATTGGCGATTGGCTCCGACGATGGTTTCATCGCCTGGCTGAATGGCGAGAAGGTCGCCGAGCACATCGGTATTCGTGGCAACTATCTTGACGATGATATGGCGACTGTTCATCTGCCCAAAGGGGAGAGTACGCTGCTCCTCAAGGTGGAGAACTGGTACGGTCCGTGGGGCGCGGTCGCAAGATTACTACCGCCACACATCGAGCAACCGCTGCTGAATTTTGAATGGACAAACGCCGATAGCCTCGGAGAGTGCAGCAATTTTCAACTACCCGATTTGACCATTGACTACTTGGATTCGCGGGGGGAAGTCGCCGGCACGCAACACTGCAGTGGATTCCGAGCGCACAACTGGACCCGCCCGCTCTACCAACTCTACGCGCCCGCTCCCGAGCCACCACCGGCAAGCGTGCGCGTTCGTATCCAGCAAGACGGCTACACCCCATTTGAGAAGATCGTCTCTTGGAACGATGCTTGGCGCGAACCGGTTGAGGTCGCGGCAGATGGAGCAATGACAGTGACAGGACGTGTGGTGGACGCTGTTACTGGCACCCCAATTTCTGGGGCGCGAGTCGTTTGCGCTGAGTACCGAGTGCTGGGTGAAACGTCCGAACCCGATGGTTCATTTCAGTTTAGAGGCGTGTCACCGTTCTTCGACTGGTTGACGGTGTCAGCACCAGGGTACATGGCGCGCTTCCCCCACCTCAGTCCGGACGACTCACGACCTCTTGAGATTGACTTGACGCCGGGTGGAAAAACACTCCAAGGACGAGTCGCGGACGACCAAGATAATCCAATCGAAGACGCTGTCGTTTGGTATTGGTCTTGGACAACCCATGACGGAAGAATCGACCGAACGGATCAGGATGGACGCTTTGTACTCGCAGGCATCTCTTCATCAAATCAAAGCGTGTGGGTGACTGTTCAACATCGTTACTACGCTCCTGTCGAACTCTTCAAGCAGCCTCTTGGCGATGCGGACATCATGCAAGTGGTGTATAGAATGAAACCTGGCGCCGTTGTAGCGGGGCACGTGCTGGCACGAGGTGACCGTCGCCTACTGAGTGGCGTTAGGGTCGCCTGGGATGAAGGGCGGCGAACGAGATCCGCTTTCCCGGACGTGTTTACGGATGTGAATGGACGCTATCAACTGACAGATGTCCCCACCGGCCCGAACAACGTCTTCGCGATAAGCGATGAATTTGCACCCGCCATGCGCCAGATCAACGCGGGGCTTGGTTACACGGTCGAGGTGGATTTCGACTTGGAACCCGGTGAGGACATCGCCGGCCGCGTGGTTGGCCCGGACGGCAAACCCATTTCCGGCGTAACGGTGTTCGTCGATGACTGGAACGGCGTGCGCACGTTGGAGCGTGAAGCGGTCACCGACGCAGATGGCAGATTTGTATTGCACCAGATGCCACCGACAGCCGTTACGCTCTGTGCGGTGACAGACGATTATCTGAGCACGGGTGGAATCGAAGTCGTCAGCGGCAACCACTACGACATCCTGCTCCAACTGGCGCCGAGACGCGCGATCCGAGTCTGGCTCAAGGGCAGCGACCGAGGGGGATGAGCGGCCAGTGCCGCATTGTGCTCACCCGCGAGTGGCTTCGCGCCTAGAACTCCCAGTGTAATCTTCCGCCAACGACCTCGACAGGGCCGCGGGCGCGGTTGAACGCCGGGTCGTCGATGAATTGGAAATCGGCGGCGATGCGAACTGACTTGCAGACTTGGAAATCATAGTACGTCTCCACGATTTTTTCCCAGCCGTAGTTCAAAACTAGAACCTCACCGTGATGCCCGTGAAGGCATTCACGTCATCGGCGGCGCGGGTGACTCCAACATTGCAACCGCAATCGAGTTGCACGTTCTCCGTCATGAGATATTCGAGCCCGAGGTCCACGGTGCCAACCCAACCCGGTCCACCCTCCGCGCTGATATCACTGAAGAATTCACCATAGCCGCTGAGCTTGCCGATGATGGAGTGGTCGAATGTGACCGACTGGATGAATTCCGCATGGTAGCCCGAGCCGGTGTCGTTTCGAAAGCAGTTCGCTGCCGCCTCCAACCCCATGTCCCACTCCGCCGGCAGCTTCACGGACAACGGAAGAATCACGCCACCTTCGACGGCATCATTGCCGAGCCGATCGGTGTTCACTGGAAACTTAACGAACGGCAGAAGAGCGAACGCCGTCGGGCCACCGTCGTTCCCCCAGAGATTGATCTTCAACCTCGGTGTCAGATCGCCAAACCCGGACTGCGTCGTGGTTCCGAGCCTGTCTTCGGTGCGCACACGGACATAGTTGTCATAAATAAACTGTAAATCGACATTGTTGAGCAACCCAACCTTGAGATTCACGGGTGCCACGTTCCACGTCTCGGTCCGCACCCCGTCGGTGTCGTCATGTGTATAGGTCACGAAATCCATCTCCAATTGGAAATGTCCGGCATCAACGGTGTATGGACTCTCTGTCTTGTCCGGTCGGTCCGGCGAGAGCTCACGCATCGCCTCCTCCGGGGTCGGATTTAGGAGATTGTAACCGCTCTTATCCGGCGGGGCTTTGCTCGAATCGTCGTCCGCGGCTCGTGCCACTCGCGCCCACCAGAACACCGCAATCATCCCGATCGCCAAGCGCGTGAATGCCCGACACAATTCTTTTGTCTTGGTCATGCGTGTTCTTTGGTTGGGATTCGCCGCGCGTCGCTCACCCGCCGGCGCGCAGGGCCTGCCAGATTTGCACGCCGATCAGGAAGATCATCAGGAGCACGTAGATCCGCAGCCCCCAGAGGAGCAGAACGGTTCC
>JBKQMH010000040.1:0-6892 GCA_052146795.1 Verrucomicrobiia bacterium | reverse complement strand
GACTTGACCACGAACGACGTCAGCAAAATCGCGGTTGGCCAGGCTCAATATACATTGATGTGCAACCCGCAAGGCGGCATCATTGATGACCTGATTGTGTATCGGCTGGAACCAAGCGTCTACCTCGTGATTGTGAACGCTGGCAACCTTGAAAATGACTTCGTGTGGATGAACACTAACGCCACCGTGTCCGCGGTCATCGAAAACCTGAGCGATCGGTTTGCCGGTCTCGCGCTTCAAGGTCCGTCGGCGAGCAAATTCTTCGATTTCTCCGCGGCGCTCCCCCACTTTCACATTCAGCGTCAGGAAGTCTTCGGCAAGGAATGTTGGGTGGGGAGGACGGGTTACACGGGTGAGGACGGGTTCGAGCTGTTTTGCGAGGCGACCGACGCGCCCCATCTGTGGCGAATGTTGCTCGGTTGGGGGGAACAGTTCGGCATCAAGCCATGCGGGCTGGGTGCTCGCGACACGCTGCGACTGGAGATGTGTTATCCACTCCACGGCAACGACATTACGGAGGAGACGTCACCGATTGAGGCCGGCCTGACGAAATTTGTCGCGTTTGACAAGAAATCGTTTGTCGGTCGAGATGTCCTGGTTGAGCAGAAAGAGCATGGCGTTCGCCGCAAATTGGTGGTATTCAAAATGACGCAGAAATCTCCGCCTCCGCGGCCACACTACGCGATTGTGGCGGATGGTCGGGAGGTCGGCGAGGTCACCAGTGGTACACAATCGCCCACGCTCGGCACGGGTATCGGTATGGGCTACATCGAGACATCCGACGCAAAGACAGGCACAGCCATCGAGATTGAGATTCGCCACCGGAGATTTCGAGCCGTTATCGAGAAGAAACCAATCCTGAAAAGAGGCCAATGAACGTCCCGAAGAATTTGAAATACACGAAGTCCCACGAATGGGTGCGGATCGATGGCAATACGGCGGTCGTGGGAATTACCGACCACGCTCAGGATGAACTGACCGATGTCGTGTACGTTGAGATGCCTGCCGTGGGGGCGCGCGTGGAAGAGGGCAAGCAGTGTGCGGTGGTCGAAAGCGTAAAAGCGGCCAGTGACATTTATGCGCCCGTGTCCGGTGACGTTGCCGCAGTGAACGAAGAACTCGCCAGCGCGCCGGAGTTGCTCAATCAGGATCCCTACGGCAAGGGGTGGATGTTTACCATCACGATCAGCGACCCGGGCGAGCTGAACGAATTGCTCAGCTCGGAGGATTACGCCCACCACATCGGCGCCTGACCATGCAAGACGCAGATCGGTTTGCCGACCGACATATCGGCAGCAGTCCGGAAGAAGTTCACGAGATGCTGCGCGTTGTCGGTTTTCCCACGCTCGATGCGATGGTTGATGCGGCTGTACCGTCGCAGATCCGATTGGCAAAACCACTCTCACTCCCGCCGGCGGGCAGCGAGCACGAGGTACTCGCCGAGTTGAAGGAGATCTTCGAGAAAAACGCGGTGTGCCGCTCGTTTATTGGCATGGGGTATTACGATTGCATCACCCCGCCCGTCATCCAGCGCAACGTTCTGGAAAACCCCGGCTGGTATACGCAATACACACCGTATCAAGCGGAGATTTCCCAGGGACGGCTCGAGGCGTTGTTGAATTTCCAGACCATGGTGTCCGACCTGACGGGTTTGGAGATCGCCAACGCGTCTCTCCTAGATGAAGCGACGGCTGCTGCGGAAGCGATGGCCATGTGCCATGGGCTGCAAGGCGGCGAGGGGCGGAACACCTTCTTCGTTTCCGAGACCTGTCATCCCCAAACCATTGCGGTGGTCCAGACGCGCGCCGAGCCGCTGGGGATTGAAGTCGTTGTCGGCCATCACGCCAAATTCGCGCAGAACGAACGGCTGTTCGGCGTGTTGTTCCAGTATCCCGCGACAGACGGGGTGATTTTGGATTACGAGCCATTCATTCGCGAGGTCCATCAACAGAAAGCATTGGCGGTGGTGGCAACCGACCTCCTCGCCCTCACGCTCTTGAAGCCGCCTGGCGAGTTCGGCGCGGACGTGGCTGTCGGAAGCGCCCAACGCTTCGGTGTGCCGATGGGATACGGTGGGCCGCACGCGGCGTTCTTCGCCACGCGCGATGCATTCAAGCGGCACATGCCCGGCCGGTTGGTCGGCATCTCGAAAGATGCCCAGGGCCGGCCGGCGTTGCGGCTGGCGCTCCAGACACGGGAACAGCACATCCGCCGAGACAAGGCGACCAGTAACATTTGCACCGCGCAGGTGCTGCTGGCGGAGATGGCATCCATGTACGCCGTGTACCACGGGCCCGAGGGATTGCGGCGAATCGCCAAACGAATCCACGCGCTGGCCTCAACCCTGTCAGCCGCCCTTGGCGAACCACAGAATGGGCCCTTCTTCGACACGTTGCGGTTTCGCAAGACGCCAAGGCCAAAGGGGGTGAACGTTCGCGAGTATTCCGACCGGTCATGGGGAGTGTCAATCGACGAGACAACAACGGCGGAGGATTTGCACCGTATGATTGGGCGACCCGTCGAGAATGCTTCCGGGCCAGGACTCGGCGCGTTCGCTCGGTCCACGCCATTTCTTACCCACCCCGTCTTTCATCGGCATCATACCGAAACGGAAATGCTGCGGTATATCAAGCAACTCGAAGCCAAAGACCTGTCGCTCACCACGTCGATGATTCCTCTCGGATCATGCACGATGAAACTGAACGCGACGGCCGAAATGCTGCCCCTGACCTGGCCCGAGGTGAGCAAACTGCATCCCTTCGCGGCGGTGGAGCAGACTCAGGGGTATCAGGTTCTTTTCCGGGACTTGGAAGCCTGGTTTGCGGAGATTACCGGTCTCAACGCAGTTTCTCTGCAACCGAACGCCGGTTCGCAAGGCGAGTACGCGGGTCTGCTGGTCATTCGAGAATATCACAAGCAGCGCGGACAAGGGCGACGCAACGTTTGTCTGATTCCGATCTCCGCGCATGGAACCAATCCGGCAAGCGCCGTGATGGCCGGGTTCCGCGTGGTTCCCATCGCCTGCGAAGACGAAGGTGACATCGACATCGCGGATCTGCGCACGAAGGCACAGGAGCACCGCGACGATCTCGGCGTGTTGATGGTGACCTATCCATCCACTCACGGTGTCTTCGAGGAAACCATCCGCGAGATCTGCCAGATTGTTCATGAGAACGGCGGACAGGTTTACATGGATGGCGCCAACATGAATGCGCAGGTCGGATTATGCCGTCCGGGAGACATGGCGGCGGACGTCTGCCACCTTAATCTGCACAAGACCTTTTGCATACCGCACGGCGGAGGCGGTCCTGGTATGGGACCGATTGCGGTCGCTCCTCATCTGGCTCCGTTTCTGCCGAGGCATCCTGTGACCCAGGTTGGTGCCTCGAAAGGAATCGGCCCCGTGTCCGCCGCGCTGTGGGGCAGCGCCAGCATTCTGGTCATCCCGTGGATGTACATCAAACTGATGGGCGCGGACGGACTGGCGGACGCCAGCAAGATCGCCATTCTCAATGCGAACTACATGGCCCGTCGACTGGCGCCGTACTTCCCGACGCTCTACAGGGGCCACAGCGGTCTTGTCGCACATGAGTGCATCGTTGATTGTCGACAATTCAAAGCCGCCACGGGCGTTGAGATTGAGGATATTGCGAAGCGCCTCATGGATTTCGGCTTCCACGCGCCGACGATGTCGTGGCCGGTGCCGGGCGCGCTGATGATTGAACCAACCGAAAGCGAGTCAAAGGCCGAACTCGACCGGTTCTGCGACGCGATGATTGCCATTCATTCGGAAATCAAGGCCATCGAATCCGGCGTGCTGGACAAATCCAATAATCCGCTAAAGAACGCGCCCCATACCGCGCAAACAGTTGCCGCTGACACGTGGGATCGGCCCTACGGTCGCGAGCAGGCCGCCTTTCCTGCGCCGTGGTCCCGGGAGCACAAGTTCTGGCCTGCCGTCGGTCGCGTTGACAACGTCTATGGTGACCGCCACATTGTATGCACGTGCCTTCCCGTTGAGAGCTATGCGGCTGCAAACGCGCAGGTCAAGTAAGGCAAGGTTCAGAGACGCGCGCTTGTAACCATTTGCGGTGCAAAGCATTTTGATTGCATAACTCTCAAATCGACGTATACTACCGCAAGCGCGAGAGGGAATCTCTGGTGAAGGCACGTAAAGAGGTTGAGATTGCGGTACGTGTCGGTAACAGGCCAATGGCCGTGCAGGAAGTGTTGTCGACCCTCGCCGCCCGCGGTTTGAAAGTTCTGGCTTACTGCACCTACACGGAACGCGATGATCTGGTGATTCTTCTGGTCACGGACAACGCGTTGACCGCGAAGGATGCGCTCCAAAGCGCGGGCTTTTCCTGCAAAGCGAATTCGGTTGTGCTGGTCGGCGCGTCGCACGCTCTCGGTTCGACGGCAATCATCGGCGCGCATCTCGGACTGTCGGGGATCGAGATTCTTTACTCCTACGCCTCACGGTTGGGGGGCGACCAGTCGATCGCGGTGTTTAAGACCACCGACGACGAGCGTGCCATTCAAGCGCTGGAGATTTGTCCGCAAGCGCGAGCCGCGGCCTGAACTGATTCCCGCCCACCACCACAGATGATCAACTGCCCGGCCCGACATTCGTGGCGGGGGCGTTGCTCGTCGCCGCTGTCGCCACACTGTTGGTCGTTGCCGGTTGCGCATTCTTTGGGCCGAATGGCCACCACCAGTGTTTGTGTGGTTTAGGCTTCGGAATCACCGAGGGCGCCGGCTGGAGATCCGCGTCCGTCATGACCCGCTCAACGCGCGGATAGACCTGTTCGCCGCCCTGCACCGTTATCACGCCGCCATCCTGGGCTACGAGTTGCGGGACGGACATGACGTCCGAATAGATCAGGCGCTTCACGATCTTCGCGTCGGGATCGATTTCGTCGTAGCTGATGGAACGCGGTCCGCTACGATACAACACATGCAGATGACCGATGCCGTCCGCTTTCACGGTAGGATTTCCCAGGGCGATAAAATCGCCCAATGGAATCATGCCGTACACCAGATTATGCGGCTCATCCTGCACCCCCGCGTACAGCACCTCCTCGTACGAGTTTCGCCGAAACAACAGAGAATAGGTGCGATACTGTTGGTTGGTTTCACCCTCCGCCATCGGCAGCCCAACCGTTTGCCGCCAAATCTCCCGACCGTTGATAATGGTGAAGTTCACTGGCGGCGATACCGCGTGCACTCCGTCCGCTTCGACCGCGGCTCGCGCGGTAAAGACGCCCCGCTGCCGCAGGTCGAAATGCGTCAGGAGGTTCACGGAAATGCTCTGCGCGCGGCCCGGTTCGATCTGGATCGGCTCCGTCGTCAACGCATTTCCCACTGGAGACAGGTTTGCGCCAGCTTCGTCCGTAATCAGAAAGCTGAGCCAATGAGTCTGGCCCTGGTTGGCCAAGTCGATGGTATGGCCAGAGAAATTATGGATGGTGACGGCGACAGGAATGGATTCGAACAAAATGAACGTGTCGCGCTCCATCTTCACCTGCACGGAGATTTGGGCGCGGACACCCGAGGGCACGGCCAAAAGGGCCGCCAGAAATGCAAAAACGATCAATCGGCGCATGCAATGACGTTAGCACGCTCGCGCAGGACCGAACAAGGAAAATGCCTCCGGCGGCGAAGATCACCCAGCGCGGATAATGCCGTTGCCAGCGCCACGGTGTGTGCCCGGGCGCGCTCGGGGAGTGGAAGATGCACGGGAGTCTCACTGCCAACGATGTGCTCGGAGCCAAACACAGGCCTGTTACCGACACGTACCGCAATCTCAACCTCTTTGCGTGGCTTCTCAAACAGGCTCTTTCTCGTTACGAGACGCTAGCGCTCTCGTGCTCTGGCAACTACGACACAGATTCCGCCCGTCCATCCCCGTCTCGTCATTGATGCTCTTTCCCGACTGATCGACCGAAGAGGAAGCCCATCAGAGTGGTCAGGATGGGTGTTATTGTTTTCCAAAAATCTGCAACGGCAAATGACGTAGCATTTTGGGGAATGAAAGTGTAAATGACGCATGCGAAAACAAGCACGAACGCAATTAACCCTACTATATGGATCGCTGCATCCGTCCCCACGCCGAACACCCGTCCAAGAATGCCCGACTTCAACGTCAATTCGTGCTTCTTCGTCTCATTCTCAATTACCAGTTGCGCAACCCTCGGGTTGTCGGGAAGCAGGATTTTAGCCATTGGCAACCTCTTTTCCTAGGTACCATGTGTAACTGACGAAGAAGAGCTTTGCCATTTCCGTATCGGGACGACGTATGTTATAACGGAGTAAAAGCTCGCGCCCTTTCAGGGTGCCTACTCTAATTGGATTTAAGTTCGATACCCCTTTAACTCCACGTTCAAAGTTTATCAGATGCACCTCAAGCTCACGCTCGGTGACCACTTTCAGGCTCGTCCAGTTCGGCTTCTCCTTCTCGTCCTTCGAGAAGACAAACCGTACCGCGACGGAACCGGCTCCGTCGTCAAGTGTGAACACCAGAGGGGACTCGTCGTATGTTATGACTGTCCCAGTATCAAATACTTCAACGGTTCCTGACGTGATTTTCACAAATCAGTCCTAGCTCCTTTCGTTGCAAAAGTGCGCATCGCACCATCACGTTCTTTGCCTGCGACAAGGCCCAATTGCAAGCTAAACAGGTTGCGCTACGAGACGCTCGCTCTCTCCTACTCTCGCAACCCAACAACAGGAAACGACAAAGACCCCAAGCGTCGCTACAAGCGACTATTCTGCTCCCCTTGAAGAATCGGCTGGGATTTGAGAGTCCTAGAACAGAGGGAGGACTCGATGAAACGTCGGCAGTGGACAGGCAAGCAGAAGCTCCAGATCGTGCTGGAGGGATTGGGGGGCA
>JBKQMH010000039.1:0-27913 GCA_052146795.1 Verrucomicrobiia bacterium | reverse complement strand
TCGAGGCGAAGTTCCCGCAAGTGAAGCTCAATATGGTGCTCATGAAAGGCCGCAACGATGACGAAGTCTTCGACCTCATCGAGTTCGCCCGCCAGAAAGCCGTCACGCTCCGGTTTGTCGAGTTGATGCCCGTCAGCACCAGCGAAGTGCTCACGAACGACAATTTCATTTCGATCGGGCACATCCGCCGCCGGCTTGAGAAGCGTTACAAACTCGTCCCGCTCCCCGAGCCGCCCCACGAGGTCAGGGGCAACGGCCCGGCCTTGTATTACGAGATCAGCAACTTACGGAACTCATCCGGACAGCCGGTGCGCCTCGGCTTCATCGGCGCGATGACCAATCTCCATTTCTGCGAAACGTGCAACAAGGTCCGCCTCACCGCCGACGGCAAGTTACGTCCCTGTCTCGGCGCGCACCTCGAATACGACATCAAACCCGTATTGCGTGCGCCGAATAGCACCGACGCCCAGTTGCGCGAAGTGTTCGTCCAAACCATCCGCAACAAGCCCGAAGAACACGAGTTCCGCAACAATTACATGCCCGGCCGCAAAATGGTCGCCATCGGCGGATGAAAAAACTCTCCCACGTCGATAACCGCGGCAAAGCCCGCATGGTCGATGTCTCGGCCAAACCCGTTCAGCTTCGCGAGGCCATCGCTCGCGGCTCGATTCATCTGAAGCGTGAGACGTTGGTGCTCATCGTCAAAAACCGGATCGCCAAGGGCGACGTCTTCCACACCGCCCGCATCGCCGGCATCCAGGCCGCCAAACGCACGGCTGAGTTAATCCCACTCTGTCATCCCTTGAATCTGACCCACGTGGATGTCGATCTTCAGGCAAAGCCGGGTGGAATCGAGATCACCGCCACCGCCCGCATCGCCGCCCAAACCGGCGTCGAAATGGAATCTCTCACCGCCGTCGCCGTCACCGCGCTGACGATCTACGACATGTGCAAAGCCGTCGACAAATCCATGGTCATCGGCGAAATCAAACTCGTGAGCAAGACCAAGAAATGATTTCCGTCGGCATCATTACGGTGAGCGACCGCGCGTTTCGCGGCGAATATGACGACAAGAGCGGTCCGGCACTCAAGCAGTTTTGCGAGAAGCGCGGTTGGCAGGTCACATCGCAAACGGTCGTTCCCGACGAGGAAGCCTTGATTGGAGATAAAACGCAGGAACTGGCAAACTCGTGTTCGCTGGTTCTGCTCACCGGCGGCACCGGCATCACCGAACGCGATGTCACGCCCGAAGCCATCTGCGCCATCGCCTCCAAGGAATTGCCCGGCTTCGGCGAGGTCATGCGCCTGAAAAGTTTCGCGCGTTTCCCGCACGCCATCCTGTCGCGCAACCTGGCCGCTGTCGTCGGTCGCTCGCTTGTCATCTGCCTTCCCGGCAACCCGAAGGGCGCTGTCGAATGCCTCGAATTCGTCGTCGACGCCATCCCTCATGCTGTTGAACTCTTGCAAGGAATCCCAACGAGTCATCAGCCATGATCACGCTCATCCAGTTGCCTTGGTCGCCGTTAATCTCCAGCGCTGGCACCGTGCGATGTCTCGCCGGTAAGATCGTATTCACTCGCCCCGGTAATCAATACCCGCGCAAATTCACCAACGCGTGCCGCTCCCGTCACATGCACACTTCCGTCGATTTCCGGCGCGTCCGCATGGGAGCGGGCGACAAATCCACCATCGGCCCGCTTCTCAACTAAAACACGCAGCGTCTTCCCGATAAAACCGCGCTGCACCTCGCGCGAGACTTTCTGCTGTAGCGCCATCGCGCGACCGTACCGCTTCTTTTTTTCCTTTCCCGAAAGCTGACCCGTCATATCACCCGCCGGCGTGTGGTCCTCCTGTGAATACTGGAACACGCCCAAGCGCTCAAATTTCGCTTCCTTGATAAAACTCAGAAGTTCCTCGAACTGTTTTTCGGTCTCGCCCGGAAAACCAACAATGAACGTCGTGCGTAGCGCAATCCCCGGAATCCCCCGACGAATCTTTGCAACCAAATCGCGAATGTACCGGCCGCTCGTCTCCCGTCGCATCTGCCTGAGCATTTCGTCATTGATATGCTGCAGCGGCATATCAACGTAACGACAGACCTTGTCGCACGCCGCAATCGTCTCGATCAACTCATCGGTCCAGTGATACGGATGCGTGTACAGCAGCCGCACCCAGAAGTCGCCTTCGACCTGTTGAATCTCTCGGAGCAATTCGCACAGCAGCCCCTTGCCATCACGCGGCCCCGGCGCGCACGGGTCGAGGTCCTTGCCGTAGAACGTCGTGTCCTGCGAAATCAGGTTGACCTCCCGCGCGCCTGACTCGACGAGCCCGCGAATCTCGGTTAAAACGTCGGTCACCGCCCGGCTCCGGTGCTTTCCGCGGATGCGCGGGATGCTGCAGAAGGTGCACGGATGGTTGCAGCCCTCCGCAATCTTCACATACGCGTAATGCTTCGGCGTCAGCCGAAATCGTGGCGCGGAATAATCGGGCACATACTTCGCCGGCCCCGACCAATACAGCCGCGGCGCCGTGTGACCGTTCCGGGTGAGCACGTCCCGCACAATCTCCCCAATGCGCGGAACCTCATTTAACCCCACAATCGCATCGACCTCGGGCAATTCCTTCCGCAAATCTTTCGGGTACCGCTGCGTCAGGCAGCCCGCCATGATCAGCGCCTTGCAGTTGCCCGTCTCGCGCAGCTCGTTCGCCTTGAGAATCGCGTCGATGGATTCCTTCTTCGAGCCTTCAATGAAACCGCACGTGTTGACAATGACAACGTCGGCTTCCTGCGCGTCCCGGGTCACCTCCATCCCATCGCGCAACAGCGAGCCGAGCATGACTTCGCTATCGACGAGGTTTTTCGCGCAGCCGAGACTCACAAACCCGACTTTGATTGCCTCCGTTGTCTTCACGCTGTTTTGTAGGGCGCGATGCCCCGCGTTGTTTTCGGGGTATCGCGCCGTCGCATCACTTCGCCACCGTCTCCACAAGCTCGGGCGCAGGCTTCGGTTTGGGTTGGTAGTACGCGTCAAAATCGGCCTTCGGCACGCCAAGTGGCCCTGTCGCCGTTGCCGTCCGCGCCATCGGCGAGGCGTGACGCGAGAGAACGCTCCTGCCCGCCACGACAACCAAAACAGCGATGGTCAACCCAAGCACCGCCAGCCCCACGCTCCGCAACGGCAACTCCAATTCGCGTGGCTTCCGGGCGCGAATGGCCTTCTCCGTCTCCACGTGCAGCCCCTGCCGCCGCAATCCGCCCTGGCTCCTCAGATAAGCGTCCACAATCGACTGGCTGTCGAGCCCGAGATACTCCGCATAGAGCCTCAAAAATCCCTTGGTGTACGCCGGCGCCGCCAGACGATCAAATTCGTCCGATTCGAGTTGCTCAAGAATATCGATCTTGATTCTCGTCGCGCGCGACGCGTCTTCCAGCGACACCTTCTTGTTGTGCCGCGCCTCGCGCAGGTTCTCGCCGATGGATTCCATATTTCTTCCTGGAAACGACCCCTATCTAGGCATTATTTGCCATTTTCCCACGTCTCCCGCCCCCCACAAGCCGAGTCCGACGAGACGCGGCCACGTCGTATCTGCGGCCGCAACTTGGGTTCGTTTTTGGCTTCGTTTTTTGCGAAACCCAAGCCGGCGTGCATAAAATTGGGTTCGTTTGGTAATTCTCTCCGTTTTCGGAATCCCCCACAGGAGAAAGCGACCACGTCGTGTCCCGGTCGCAATTTTACCCCCCGCAGCCCCTCCCTGTCTCGCCGTAGCCTTAGCGAAGGCGGATCCCCCGCCACTGTCCTCGACGGTGTAAGGCGCCGTTGCCCGCCCAACCACCAGCCGGTCGTCCCCTCCAACCCTCTGTCTCCGATTCTCACGCGCCCAATCCTACCATATTCCCCATCCACATGCCAGCCAACTTTGAAGAGATTGAAAGGTCTGGCGCTCGCCGTTGTAGCCGCGGCGCTCTGTCGCCGCGTTGTTGTACGCCGGTCTCCTGACCGCGCACTCAACTCCGACCGAAAGCCGAGTCGGACGAGACGCGCCTAGTACTTGCCAGAGGCGCAATCTCCCAATAGCTCACTCCGAACCTCGCCAGATAGTGCATCTTTTGGAGTGCGGCGACTCGTCGCCGCTTTGCCGCTGTAGCCACGGCGCTTGCCCGCCTCCGGCGTGGCTCTGTCGCCGCGTTCTTGTTGTCGCGCCGGCCTCCCCTTTGTCGAGATTGACTTTTGCTTTGCTGGCCCTTTTGCGGACGGTACATTGTAGTACAATGTATCGAGCGGCGCGCGGAAGAGTAGAACCGCAAAGAGCTTTTCCGTGTGTGAAAACGTCAAGAATCAAGCCTCGACCCCCGAAAAAGTCAGGGCATTACAGGTTTGACAATCATCGAACCGCAGGCGGATAATCCCCACATCCGGCGAGTGCTTGCCTCATTGGCATCCACTCTTGGGTCGCAAGGGGACAATTAGGCGATGCTGAGACTTGTAGGGTTCGGAAGCCATTCGCGCCGCGTTTGCACGAGGAAGGGAGCCGTATACCCCTCCCCTCCGAGCAAATGCTTGCCTGCAGCGGTCACTCCTCTAAGCCTGTCGAGTCATCCTGTCCGAGCAATCTCACGAAAGGAATGAACACCATGAAAACCAGACTCAGCAAAGTCATTCGCCATCGCACCGCCAGCGTGGCGCTGATGCTCGTCGCCATTACGGGAAGCGCCATGGCGCAGACCTACACCTACAGCTACAGCGGTTCCGAGCAGACGTTGACGCTCCCGCCGGGCACCTACGACATTACTGCCTACGGCGCTTGGGGAGGCAGCGGCGGCGGCGGCAGCGACGGCCTCAACTACTACAACGGCGGCAGCGAAGGTCTCGGTGCTGAAATGGAAGCCCAATTTAACTTCCCGACAGCGGTGAACCTGACGATTCTTGTCGGAGGTGTCGGTGCCAACGGCCAATACGGCGGCAACGGCGGCGGTGGCGGAGGCGGCAGTTTTGTTGTCAATGGTAGCACACCATTGGTCATCGCCGGGGGCGGTGGCGGCGGTGGTGGCATCGGCGGCAACGGCGGCGGCGGCATCGTCGGTGGCAATGGCGCCAACGGCGGCAACGGCATCAACGGCGGTGGCAACGGTGGCAACGGCGGCAACGGCGGCAACGGCGGCAGCTTCGGCGGCTTCAGCGACTGCAGTGGCGGTGGCGGTGGCGGCGGCTACAGCGGCAGCGGCTTCAGCGGCGGCAGCGGCGGCGTTAGCGGCGGCGGTGGCGGAGGCGGCTTCAGTGGTGGCAGTGGCGGTGGCAGCGACAGCGGCGGCTACGGCGGCGGTGGTGGCGGTGGCTTCAGCGACAGCAACGGCTCCGTAAACGGCATTGGCGCCGGCGGTGGCGGTGGCGGCGGCGGCTTCAGTGGTGGCGGTGGCGGTGGCAGCGGCGGCGGTGGCTACGGAGGCGGCAACGGCGGCGGCGGCGCTTCCTACATCGACTCATCTGCAATAGGGATTGGCACAGAACTGGCCGGCGTTCAACGCGGCTACGGTTTGGTCGAAATCGAAACCATTCCTGAACCTTCGTCTATCGGGTTGCTGGCCGTTGGCGTCCTCGGCCTGTCGGCGGTGCTGGTATTCCGCCGCTGCGAGGCATAAGCATGGAAACGAAAGATAAAATCTCGTTACTCTCCACATTGCTTGCTGCGGTGATTGTTGCGGCTGGATGGTTCATAACTGGGTGGCTGAATCGTAGGAAGGATGTTGCCCAGAGGCGCCTTGAGCACCGGGTGGAAGCCTTGAAGTCATTCTTGCCAGTATGGTTTGCCATTCAGAGAGACAGATCACCTTTTCAGCAGCCAGGTTTTCTACAGCAGTTGGAAGCTGCCAGGGCTAACTTTCAGCTTTACGGGCGTCAGGACGAAATTGACTTGATGGAAGCATTCATCCGCGGCTGTGAGCAGCAAAACCTTGTTGAGGCAAACGAGCAGTTGGGGAGGCTTGTGCCGTTAGTCCGTAACCGGATTCGAGAAGAGTTGGCCATTGACGCCTAACACCGCGCGAGCCTGCGAGCCTGTGTGCAAACGCCGGCGCAGTGAGCAGTGTTGGCCCTGACCGCTTTCCGCCGCCCAAGCAGAGCGGTGTCGGGTCAGGTCTATTTATTTATTATGCAATTCGTCGTTGCACCCGCTGGATCAAGCTGACCGCCGCCCACCGCAAACGCTTCAACTACCTCTCCGCCGGCATCTGCTCGTCTAGGTCCATCAGAATCTCGCGCGGCTCCGCGCCCTTGTTCGGGCCGACGATCCCGCGCTCTTCCAGCAAGTCCATGATCCGCGCCGCGCGCGTGTAGCCGATGCGCAACCGACGCTGCAACACCGAGACGCTGGCGCGGTTGGTCTGGCGAATCACCTCGATGCATTGCTCGACCAACTCTTCGTCCTCCTCGCTCGTGTCGCCATCGGGCAAGTTGACATTCCGCTGTAATTTCTGCGCCAGCTCCTTCTCAAACCGCGGTTTCGCATGCGCGCCAATGAAATCCACAATCCGCGTGATCTCTTTGTCGAGCACCAACACGCCCTGCGCGCGCACCGCCTTGCCCGATCCCGGCTCGTACAGCATGTCGCCCTTCCCCAGCAATTTCTCCGCGCCCTGGCTGTCCAAAATCACCCGCGAATCCTGCATCGACGCCACCTGAAACGCGATCCGCGCGGGAATGTTGGCCTTGATGACGCCCGTGACCACGTTGACGCTCGGACGCTGTGTCGCAATCACCAAATGAATCCCAGCCGCGCGCCCCAACGCCGTCAGCCGCGAGATCGCCATTTCCACGTCTTTGCCGACCGTTGACATCAGGTCCGCCAACTCGTCACACACCACCACGATGAACGGCAGCTTGTCGGGAATGATCAACTCGAAGTCCCGCGGCACTTCGATCTTCAACAAATCCTGTTCGGCCTTGGGTGTTGGTTTCGAGTTCGTCGTGTACTCGGATTTCTCCTGGGTCGGTTCGTCGTCGTCCCCCTCCACCGGCGTTTCCAACTCGGGCACGACGGATTTCTTTGGCCGCGCATTGAACGCGCCGATATTGCGCACGCCGCTCTTGGCAAAAATCTGGAACCGCTTTTCCATTTCGCGGATCACCCACCCCAACGCCAGCGGCACTTTCTTCGCCTCGGTCACCACGGGCACAATCAAATGCGGCAGCGCGTTGAAATGCTGCATCTCGACCATCTTCGGATCGATCAACACCAGCCGCAGGTCTTCCGCCGTAAATCGATAGAGCAACGACGCGAGAATCGCATTGACGCATACCGTCTTGCCCGAACCGGTCGCGCCCGCGATCAACAGGTGCGGCATGTTCGCCAGATCGCCCAGGATCGGGTTGCCCTTCACGTCGCGGCCCAGCGCGATCGGGATCGTGTTGCCCGAGTTGCGCCAGTCGTCGGATTCCAACATGTCGCGCAGGTACACCGTCGTGCGCGACGAGTTCGGCACTTCGATGCCCACCGTGCCCTTGCCCGGCACGGGCGCCAGAATGCGCACCTTCTCCGCGCGCATCGTCATCGCGATGTTGTTCGACAACGACGAAATCTTTTCCACGCGCACGCCCGCCGCCGGGTACAACTCGAACAGCGTCACGGTCGGCCCTTTGGTCACGTCGCCGGATTCCACCTCGATGCCGAATTCCTGCAATGTCTCGCGCAACACTCGCGCGCTCGCTTTCAAATCCTCCATCACGTCCCGCTTGCCCGGCGATGGCGGCTCTTCGAGCAAATCGGGCGTTGGCAGCAGATATTCCTCGCCGGACGGCGCGCTGACGCTCCCGAGCACCGTTGCGGCCGTCGCGGCGGGCCTATCGCGTCTCGGCTTGGGCGGCACAGTTGCGCCGCCGGCCTCCGACTCCGCCGCTGGCGCGCTTTCGTCCAACGTTTTCTTCTTGTCCGCGCCGCCCTGGGGACGCGGCACGGTGTAATCCTCAAACTTCGGTTCGGGACGGCGCTCGCGCGGAGGTTCCTCGCCGCCATTCGACTTTTCCGTCGCCAGCTTGCGAGCTTCCTTCTCCCCACGCGCCAGTTCGCGGTCGTTCTGGAATTCCTTGATTGTCAGTTCGCGTTCCTGATCACGAAGCTCGTCTTCGACGCTTGATTTGGATTTGCCTTTGCGTTTTCGCTGCCAGAAATCCGTCGCGGTTCCGACGGTCAACGCGACCCAATAGCTCGGGCGGAAGTTGATGAGTAATATGAGGCCGATCACGTAGCAGCCGCTGAAGATGATGATTGTGCCGGGCTTGCCGACGATCCGCTGGGAAAAACCGCCCACGAACAAACCGAGAAAACCGCCCGCGCTATCCGGTAAATTCAACGCGTGCTGGGCGCGCACCAATCCCGCCACGTGCAGCAGGCAGCTCAACGAGACGAGCAGCAACGCCCCCGCGCCGATTTTCCCGCGCCACGGTAGTTCTTTCCCCAGCAGGAGCGTCGCGCCGATCACCGCCAGGACCGCCATCAATCCGTACGCGGCGAGACCGAACGCCTGAAACGTGGCAAACGCAATCCATGCGCCGACGGGTCCGATGAAGTTCGCGGCGGGCCGATGATCGCTCGCGGAGATGTGGCCGACATCGTACGGATTGTACGAGATCAGGCTCAACAGCAGCAGCAGAGACAAGACGACCAACACAACGGCCCATATCTCGCGGCCACCCGAGTGCTTCGAGTCCTTCCCCATAGAAAAATGTTGCAAAACCTCCTTGCGGTTGCGCAGTCTATGCAAAACGGCAGCCAACTGCAAGGCACAAAGATGCTTTACCCCTACAAATTTGCTCCCCTTCTACAGGAACGCGTTTGGGGCGGAAATGCGCTGGAACATTACGGCAAATCCGTGCCGCCGGGCAAACGCATCGGCGAATCGTGGGAAATCAGCGACCGCGATGAGGTGCAGTCCGTTGTTTCCAACGGCCCCGACAAAGGCAAAACCCTCCGCCAGCAGATCGAAGCCCACGGTGCGCAGGTGTTGGGAACCAATTCCGGGAAGGCGACACGCTTTCCGCTCCTTGTCAAACTCATCGACGCCCGCGAACGGCTCTCATTGCAGGTTCATCCATCCCCCGCGCTCGCCGCCAAGTTCAAAGGCGAACCGAAAACCGAAATGTGGTACGTGCTCGAAGCCGATCAGGACGCGCATCTCATGGCCGGATTCCGCCGGGGCGTGAACGCCGCCGACTTCATGCGCTCGCTCGAAGGCGTCAAGGGTTCCAAACCCATCATCGACTACGTTCACCGGTTCCAGGTCCTGCCCGGCGACGTGTTCTTCGTTCCGTCGGGTAGAATTCACGCCATCGACGCCGGCGTCGTGCTGGTCGAAATCCAGCAGAACTCCGATACCACCTACCGCGTCTATGATTGGGGCCGGATGGGGCTCGACGGCAAACCGCGCCAGCTGCACACCCGCGAATCGCTCGTCTGCATCGACTTCAAGGATTACGAACCGAAGAAGCAACGGCCCACCGTCGAGCGCCGCGGCGTCAACGGTCTCTGGCGGCTGGTCGAGTGCGAATACTTCCACGTCCACCGCCTCGACCTGACCAACGCCTGGCCCGACCGCACCGACGGCTCGACGTTCCACATCCTCACCTGCATCTCCGGCGCGCTCGGCCTCGTCACCCCCGACGGCAAGGAAGACCGCCTCAACGTCGGCGAATTCATCCTGCTCCCCGCCGCCCTCGGCTTCTACACCCTCACTCCCCTGGCTGAGAATACGCGTGCGCTAAAGTGTTACGTCCCGGCGGGTAAGTAGCGGGTTGCTGTCGGTCGAAGCGTTTGGTTGGTTTCTCACCTAGCCTTACGCCGAAATCCAACCAGCAAGAGAAGAACGCAAATCGGGCAAAGCATCAAAACTAACCAAATTGTCGGCGCCAGAGTGTCTGTCTCGCTCACAACTCTGAATGAAGCGACCAAACACACGGCCCACAACATTGACAGGCCAATGAGCGCGGACATCTGGGCTCTTGCGCTCAGCCGCGTGGGATTGCCTCTCAACGCCGTCCATAGCACGCAGCCGGAGACTCCAGTCAAAAACAGTAACGCCGTGAAGATGCACCACACCTCAGAGGCAGTCCAAATTTTTGGGTAGCCGGGAGTCATCGGCTGTCCTATACGCCCCCACACACCCCAAAAGCCGCACCAGAGCCAAATTGAGAGCCCCATCAGAAAAACACCGCATGCCACTGCTCTATAGCGAAGCAGCATAACACCATTATTCTACAAGAAATTCGCGAATAAACAACCCTTTTGAGTGTCCAGTTCGCGTGCCAATCATCTATTCGGTTCGATACAACTCCCCATACTTCGTCTTCAAGTACCGAATGTACGGCTCAATCGTGAGTTCCCGGCCCGTGGCGCGGTTCACGATCTCGTTCGCGGTGAATTTGCTGCCGTGTTGGTAGATGTTTTCCTTGAGCCAACCGTGGAGCGTGGCGAATTCACCTTGCGGAATCTGATTGGGAATCTCTGGATGCGCCTTCGTCGCCGCCTCATAAAACTGCGCGCTGAGGATGTTGCCGAGCGTGTACCCCTGAAACACGCCGCCGACCTGTCCGCCGTACCAGTGCACATCCTGTAGCACGCCATCCCGATCATCAGGTGAAACAATCCCCAGATCGCTCTTGTACCGCGCCCGCCATGCTTCCGGCAAATCGCGCACGGCCAGTTTGCCCTCCAGCAATTGCAGTTCGAGGTCGAACCGGATCATCACGTGCAGATTGTACGTCACTTCGTCCGCATCAGTGCGAATCAGCGACCGCTCGACCTTGTTGATGGCCCGATAGAATGTATCCAGCGGCTCATCGTCGAGTTGCAGCGGAAAGGCCGCTTGTAGTTTCGGGTAGAAATACTCCCAGAACCCGCGCCCCCGCCCCACAACGTTCTCCCACAACCGCGACTGGCTTTCGTGTACGCCTGACGATGTCCCACTTGCCAGCAGCGTGCCTTCCAGTTCGGGCCGAATCCCCTGCTCGTACATCGCATGGCCCGATTCATGGATCGTGCTGAACAGCGCATCGCCGAGGTCGTTTTCCTTCACCCGCGTCGTGATCCGCACGTCGCCCAGCGAAAACTTCGTGCAGAACGGATGCCGCGTCTTGTCCTGCCGTCCTCGATTGAAGTCGTAACCCAGTTGCTTTATGACCTCCTGACCAAACGCCAGTTGTTGCGCTTCGGGAAAACTCTGGTGAATACACGAATCATCGGCCACGGGCTGTGCCAAGATCGATTGCACAATCGGCACGAGATTTTTCCGCAACTCCGCAAACAACGCGCTCACGGTCGCCGCCTTCATTCCGTAATCGGCAAAATCAATCAATGGATCGGCAATGTGATCGTAGCCGGGAAAAAAGTTCGCCAACTCACGACTGTAATCGAGCGTCTTCTCCAACGACGAGCGCACCGACGCAAAATCATTCGCGGGTCGCGCCTTCACCCACGCTTCATACGTCGCGGCGGCATGCGCGCTGAATTTCGCGACGAATGCCGACGGCACTTTCACCGCCCGCTCGTATTCCCGCCGGGTCACGCGAATCAGCGCCGCTTCGTCGGAATCGTACGGCAGACTCCCTTCATGCGACCGCAAGTCGGCGAGCATTCGGCCAATGATCGGATGCGTAAATTTCTCATGCGCCAGCCGATTCAGTGTGGCAATTTGCCTCCCGCGCGCCTCGGCGCCGCCCGGCGGCATATACGTCGCCTGGTCCCAGCCCAGCACCGACGATGCGCGCCACAAATCGTCAATCTCCGCCAGCCGATTCTTCAATTCCTCCAGCTTCGGCTCGATCGCCTGTGCCATCACATCACCTCCAGCAACAGCCCTCGCAGATACTCCGTCTCCGGTATCGCCGGCAGGATCGGATGATCGGGCGATTGGGTGAGCACTCTCACGAGCCGCACCGTCTTCTTCGCGTCGGCGGCGGCATCGAGCACCACCGACTTGAACAACTCGGCATCGATGTGATGCGAGCAGGTGAACGTCGCCAGCAGTCCGCCCGTCGGCAGCATCTTCAGCGCGCGTAGGTTGATTTCCTTGTACCCGCGCAACGCGTCGCCCACGTTCTGTTTCGTGCGCGTGAACGACGGCGGGTCGAGCACAATCACGTCGTACTGCCGCTTCTCGACATCGTATTTCTTCAACACATCGAACGCATTCGCGCACACAAATTCGACCTTGCCCGTCAACCCGTTCAATTCGGCGTTCTTGCGCGCCCGGGCCACGGCCTGATCGGAAATCTCCACCGCCTCAATGGTCTTGGCGTCACCGACCGCCGCCGCCAACGCGAAGCCGCCGTGGTACGTGAAACAATCCAGCACGCGTTTGCCCGCGCAGTGGCGCGCAACCTCGGCGTAGTTGTCGCGCTGATCGAGAAAGAAGCCCGTCTTCTGGTCTTCCAGCAGGTTGACTTCGATCGAGAACTGGCTGAACTGCACACGCACAATCGCGTCCGTCTCGCCCCAAATCACGCCCTTCGTCTCCTCCAACCCTTCCAGCTTGCGGCTGGGAACGTCGCTGCGCTCGACGATGGCCTTCGGTTCAACCACCTCGCGGAGAACGTCCACGATCTGCTTCTTGCGCTGGTCGATGCCGAGCGTGAGCGCCTGCAAGACGAGATGGTCGCCATACTGGTCGACGATGAGTCCCGGCACCTGGTCGCTTTCCGATGACACCAGACGAAACGCCTCCGCATCGGCAATGGACGTGCTCTCGCGTCGATATTCCAGCGCCGCCTCGATGCGGCGGGCGAAAAATGCCTTGTCGATTTCCTCCTTTTGCGTGGTGAACCGCCGCACGGTGATTTGCGAACGCGTGTTGAGCAGGCCGCGCCCCATAAAGCGCTCCTTGTGGTCGCGGATGTCCACGGCGTCGCCGTCCTTCGGGTCGCTGGTGATGCTGCCGATCTCGCCCGAGTACACCCAGCTATGGCCCGCGTAGAGTCGGTGTTCCCGGCCTTTTTTTAACATGACAGAAGGCATGTTTGAGACGCTAACAGAACTTTGTTATGCTGCGCAACCAAACGTATGCAAATCTACTGGGTCAGCATGCTCGCGGCGTTCGGCGCGGGCTTCGTCAACGCGGTCGCGGGCGGCGGCACGCTGCTCACATTCCCCGCGCTGCTGTACAGCGGTTTGTCCTCGATCACCGCCAATGCCACAAGCACGGTGGCCATCTGGCCGGGTTCGGTGACGAGTTCGTGGGCGTATCGGCGGCAACTGGCGGAGAACCGCGCGCGCGTCTGGATTCTCTCCCTGCCGTCGCTCTTGGGCGGATTAACGGGCGCGATCCTGCTGCTGAACACGCCCGAGTCCGTCTTCCGTTACATCGTGCCGTACCTGATCCTGCTCGCCTGCGCGTTGCTCCTGCTCAACGAGCCTATCGGACGCTGGATGTCGAAACGCGCCGACGCACACCCGAAAAAGCACGCGGCGGCGTTGTGGTTGTCCCAATTCGCCATCGCAATCTACGGCGGTTATTTTGGCGCGGGAATCGGCATCCTGATGCTGGCGGCGATGGCGATTTTCCTGCCGGAAGATTTGCAGGCGGCCAACGGCATGAAGAACTTCTTCGCCATGCTCATCAACGGCATTGCGGCGGCCTATTTCCTCGTCGAGGGCATGGCGATCCTGAACATCGCTCTCCTGATGGCGTTGGCGGCCATCGCAGGTGGCTTCGTCGGCGCGAAAACCGCCCAACGGTTGTCGCCCCGCCTCCTGCGAGGCGCGGTCGTGGTGTTCGGCGTGATCGTCGCCGTGCACCTGATGATGAAGAAGTGACGCGTCTGGCGCGTCCTGCGCCCCTCTGGCTACGGCCAATACTGGGCGTCGTCGTCGGTCGGCTGGGCCGTGGGCGCGAACTGCCTTTTAATGTAGTTGGTGATGCTGGTGATGACCATGCGGACGATCGTGTCCGGCACGCCGTCGAAATTCTTGCTCTGGAGCCGCATGTCGCACGGGTCGTTGACGTAATCCACCACGAAATATCGCCCATCGTGTTCCAACGCGATCTCGGTGCTGAAGAAATCGAGTTTCGCGACGTCGGCGATGATGCGCACGATGCGCGTCAGTTCGTCCACGTTGACAATCGCGCGGTCCGAGGGCGTCACCACCGAGTACCGGTGCGTGGTGTCATCCCACCAACACGGGATGATCTCCCCGCAGACGTGGTACACACGGAACCAGGCGCGGCGTCCGTTGAGGATCTGCGGATTCACGCGCTGTTGGATGAGAAAGCGCTGGTTGCGGAACTTGGCGCGGGACTGTGACACGTCGTCGGGCCGCGTGGCGCCCACAACGACGCCAAAACCGCCGCCGCCTTTGGCGGGCTTGACGACGAACGGCGAGGTCAATGGCTCGATCAGGCGCGGATCGAAATTCGGCTCGGTCTCATACGGCGGCAAAATGATCGTCAAGGGCAACTGCAATCCACGCGCGAGGAGTTCGCCGTGAATGTTCGCCTTGTCGATGGAACGCCGGTAATGATGCTGGGCGTTGACGAATTTCGTGCCCTTCGTTTGCAGCAACTGGTTGAATCGCAGGAACCGCTCGTCTTCGTCGCTGGCGCGATCGAGAAAATACCGGAAATTCCGCTCGTTGTTTTGCACTTCGAGAAACGTCTGCTGCAGGTTGTGCGGCCCGACGAGGTAACAACTCAAGCCGGCGTTCAGACAGGAACGGTCCAACTGGTTGACGAAGTCCTGGTCGTACTGCCAGTTCCAAGCCAATCCAAAATGAACTTCAGTCGAGCGTCTGGCGATGGTGTCCATTTCCCCCGTCCGTTGTGTGGCAGCTCTTGAGAGCAGGTTCCACACCTGTTTCTTGCGGTGAGGGAGGAACACCCTGGCCCAACTTCATCGGGGCCGATACGTCACTCAACTCGGGGTACTCGAAGACCTTGCCTTCGTAATTCCGAATGATCACGCGCTGTTTGTCATGCGCCAGCACGTACTCGGGGCTGATCGGCACTTTGCCGCCGCCCCCGGGCGCGTCGATCACATATTGCGGCACCGCATAACCCGTGGTGTGCCCCCGCAGCGCCTCCATGATCTCCACGCCTTTGCGCACGCTCGTGCGCAAGTGGTGCGTGCCCTTGACCGGATCGCACTGGTAGATGTAATAGGGCCGCACCCGCATCATCAACAGCTTGTGCATGAGCTCTTTCATTACCGCAGCGTCGTCGTTGACCCCAAGCAACAACACGCTCTGGTTCCCCAACGGAATACCCGCGTCTGCGAGCCGACCGCACGCCTCCCTGACTTCGTGCGTCGCTTCCTTTGGGTGATTGGAATGAACGCTCATCCACAACGGATGATACTTCCGCAGCATCGCGCACAACTCCGCCGTGATTCGCTGCGGCAAAAAAATCGGGATCCTCGTCCCGATACGCAAAAATTCAACGTGCGGGATCGCCCGCAATTCGCGGAGCACGAATTCGAGGCGCTCGTCACTGAACAACAACGGATCGCCGCCGCTCAGCAACACATCCCGCACCTCGGTGTGCTCGCGAATATAATTGATCGCGTCGGTAAACTCGGTGTGGAGATGTTGCTCGCCCGCGCCGCTGACGACCCGGCTCCGCGTGCAGTACCGGCAGTACGCCGCGCATCGGTCCGTGACGAGAAACAGCACGCGGTCGGGATACCGATGCACCAGCCCCGGCACCGGCATGTGTTCGTCCTCGCCGCACGGATCAGCCATCTCCCACGGCGCCGTGACCATCTCCTCAACCCGCGGGATGACCTGGCGGCGAATCGGACAGTTCGGATCGCTGACGTCGATCAGATTGAAAAAATACGGCGTGATCGCCATCGCCAAATGCCGGCCCGCTTGCGAAACGCCTTCGCGCTCCGCCGGCGTCAACGGCATCAACGCCTCCAGCGCTTCCAGCGTCGTGATGCGGTTGCGAAGCTGCCACCGCCAATCGTTCCAGTCCGTCTCGGGCACATGCGACCACAGGCCGCGGCCAACGGACGGAAACCGTTCGTCCATGGAAGAGGGCTGAAACGCCATCCCCTTGCGATGCGCGGAATCAGCCCGGGGATTCACGCCAAACGGAACGCACTCGGCGCGGGTTGCGCCCCACTGTCCCCCAGGCTCATCAGGTTGCATGGCGACGCGCAGTATAAGTCATGACGGTCAGGTGTCAAGCGGGGTGCCGTTGGCTGATTTTCTGCGGCGTCGCAGTGTGGACCCAACACGCCGTCTGCCAGCCCGGGCAGCAAATTGGGTTTTTAGGGGGGTACGAACCCAACGCTTTTCCGAAAACCTCATCATCCTAAGTCTCATGGACGCAAACAGATCAGCGTGCAAATTCGAACCACAGCCGTTGGGTTCGACATGAATCATACGATCTGACAGGCTTCGTCAAAACTGAGACGCGGGCTGCGCGGATGGAGCTTGGTCGCATCACCGTGACCGAGGTTGCACAGGAAATTTGATTTGACCGTCGTCCCCGCGAAGAACGCCGCGTCCACCTTCGCGTTATCGAAGCCGGACATCGGCCCGCAATCCAGTCCGAGCGCGCGGGCGGCCAGCATCAGGTAGGCGCCTTGCAGCGACCCGTTGCGCAGCGCCATGTACTCCAGCGCGTTCTCCGGCAAATCCTTGAACCAGCTCTTGGCGTCCGTATGCGGGAACAATTCGGGCAATTTCTCATAGAAGTGGACGTCCATGCCGATGATCGCCGTGACCGGTGCGGCCATCGTCTTGTCCACGTTGCCGGCCGACAGCGCCGGCTTGAGCTTCTCCTTCGCCGCCTTCGACTTGACGAATATCACCCGCATCGGGCACATGTTGGCGGACGTGGGCCCCAGCTTGGCGAGGTCGTACACCTGCGCCAACAGCGCGTCGTCAACCGGCTTGTCCAGCCAGTCGCTGTGTGTCCGCGCCTCACGGAAAATCAGGTCTAGGCTCTTGTCGCTCAATTTGCTCATGTTGAATCTCCCTTAAACAGTAATGTTGAACCGTGGTCTGCTGTAGATACCGTCTTGGCTGCGCTTGCTAAGCGCGGACCGGCCGGCTTGCTTTCCCGATCCGTGTGCACTCATAACAAGCTCAGGAATCGCTGCACGAGTTCGTAGGCTCGGCGGGCCTGAGCGTCCCTTTCCTCGCGGTTATTGGAATTGTGGAAGTCCACAAGTTGCATAGGGCCATACGCATCAACGGAATCGAATTTCTCACGCAACAGCGTGATCGCCTTCACCACATTCTTATCCCGCGCACGTCGTTTCCAGTCTGCAGCCAAGCGTTTGATGCCGCCGGGGTAATTGTCGAGGCAGTAGCAGAGATCGTATGCATCTTTGGGCTTGTCCCGGCCAGCCAGTGCCAGCGCCTTCATGATGAGAAAATCCGGCAGTGATGCCACACTGATGCGCACCTTGTTCTTTGCGCCGCCAACCGTCCTGCCGGGCACCTCGACCTGCTCGGGCGCGTGAAATGCCGCGGCGCATCCGTCGGCCTGTAACACACGAAAGCCGGGCAGGAGCTTCGGCTTGTTCCTTTTCAGCTTGGCCTCCTTGGGCGTAAGGAACTCAATCTCGACCTGCACCGGCCGTTCGCCATCACCCAAATCCACCTGCGTCACCAATTGGAACGCTTTGTCGCCCTGCTTGTACCGGCGGGTATCCAACAATAGTTTCAACATCTCAGCATACCGGCCGCTCGCCAGCTTCTTGGCGTCGAGTGCAAGGTCCACATCAATGCTGCCAACGTGCTTCTCCTCGGCATCTGGAATCAACAGGTCCGGCACCCAGCCGCCGACCAACACAAGGCAATCGTGGAATGAAGCGAGCACCTGCCCGACATCCACGAGAGCGCGACGAGCGGCTTCAATCTGTCGTTCGCCGTAATCGTCTTGGTGGCGTGGTTCAGGTTTCACGCAGCAGTCCCTTGGCTTTCCATGCCGGCTTCAGTTTCTGCTCCAACAGTGCCTCCGCTGCTTCCTCGCCGCGTCCTCCACAGTGGCAGAGGTCAACATAAGTTTGCACAGCATTCGTGCATGCAAACCGTGGTATGGGATCTCCGTCTTCGTCCACGACGCTGTCACCGCTTGGATAAAACACTCCATCATCCTCGGGGATAAGCACCACGAGATTCTCGCCTGAATCGACAGGTTTGGCCTCCACGACCTCTCGAAACTTTTCCTCTGCTTCGGAGTTCACATAAAGCCATATCTTCGGCTGGCGCACATGCGGCGCCTGGATTTCTGCAGCGGAGAAGGCCGCATAGGCGGCTCGTCCTCCAGGCACCTTGCTTTGGAGCTCAAGCTGAAGATGAAGCAAAAGCCCTACCAATTGCGGGCCCTGCAATAGGGTAAAGTAGCTGCGCCGTAAATGACGATCGAAACGATAGGCTGCACGCCACACCGCCAACAGACCCAACGGGTCGCGAAGGAGAAAGCCGCCCGTTTGGTGTTTCTTGATGAACCCTTCATCGCGAAGGTGCTGCACCACCTTGTTCACCAAACCGAGGCTCGGCTCCGCCATTTGCAATTCATGAAAATGCAACACCAATTTCCGCTGCGTCCAAACCTCTATGGCATTCGCTGGTGCCAGCAGAGCACGGATGATCCGCGCTGCCTCCGGGGTGCTCAAGTTGGCCGTTGGCCGTGGCCGGGTGTGCACCGGCTCAAACCCGGTCCGCTCGATGTACAACGCGCCCGGCACACACAACCGACAGTTGCCAGCTAGGTCGAACCAACTCCAGTGGTGTTTCCAACAGACCTCCGCCATCCGCGGAGAGATAAACGGTGCGGCAAACACAGGTACTTGGACGAACACTCTCTTCTTGTTGGAATCAAATCGTTGCTGAAACGCCGCGTAGGGAAACTGGGACGGTCGCGGGTCGGCATGACAATCGACCCACAACTCCGCCCTTCCACCGGTTGGCAGTGGCCAAGTGGCCCGAATATCGAATACCCGCTGGGACACACCCGGATTGGTCAGAATTTTCAAGTCTCGCACCACCGGATCGCGCTCCAGCAATTCGCGCAACTTCTCCGCCAGTGCTTTTTCCAGTTCTACAGGGGTTAATTGATCGCCGTTCATGATTTGTGCCTGTTCACGTGTCCGTGAACATGGCACATTTCGTGAACATGTGCAAGCCCATTTTGGCCTAAGCTATCCGCCCGCCCTGAGCGGTGTCGAAGGGTGGTGAACCGTCGTCAACCCTGCGTTTCCAACTTCGACATTCGGACTTCGAGTTTCGCCTGCCCTTCGCGGTTGACGATCTCCTCGCCTCATTCGTGCTAATCCGTTGGATTGTTTGTCGGAACGCATGTAGATTATGACAGAATCGACGCGGAGGCAGTCTGATGAAACCAAAACTCATTCGGAATGAACGGGAACACAAAGCCGCGCTGGCGCGCATCGACCATCTCATGGACGCGCGTCCCGGCACCCCCCAGGCCGACGAACTCGACCTTCTCGCCGCCCTCGTCGAGATCTACGAGGACGAAGCGTTTCCCATCGACGAGCCGGACCCCGTCGACGCCATTCGGTTCCGCATGGAACAACAAGGACTCAAACCCCGCGACCTCGTCCCCTACATGGGCAGCCGAAGCAAGGTTTCCGAAGTCCTGTCCGGCCACCGTGGCCTGAGCTTGAACATGATTCGCCGCCTGTCGACCGCGCTCGGGATCCCCACGGATGTTCTCGTTCGCGAGTCCCGGGCGGTCTACCGGGCCCGGACCACCAAGAAAACGCGCGCACACAACCAGCTCAATCAGACCCTGACCCTCGATTTCCACTTGCCCCGCACGAACCGCGCCGTTAAGGTTCTCTCCACTCCCACATGAGCGATGTACTGCCACCAGTCATCGTACCACCGCCAACGGGAAGCCGCTTCGCCCGATGGGCCGCAATCATCAGTCTCCTCGCGCCGGTGGTGATGATTCTCATCTACATCCTGTTGTTCCTATACATCCGATCCCACATCGGGACACAAGGACCGGCATTTGGCTTTCTGGCATTTGGCGCGTTTGTGTTCCTCCCATTGTCGTTGATCCCCGCGGGTGTCGCCTTGGGAATCGCCGCGATGGTATTGGCGAAACGATCCAAACACAAACGCGTCCTTGGGATGGGACTGGCCGGCATTTGGGTCAATTGCGTGTTCCTCGTAGTGATCATTTTTCCCGCGTTGTTCGCGGTGCTGCTGGGGCCCGCCTTCGTCAGCATCTGGCGCCAACTGGGAAACCCATAAAGAATCTGACGGCGAATTTACCCCGACTCCGAGGTCGGGGCTGCGTGAGAAGTAATCGATATGGATGGGGTGGACGGGGGCAACGCTTACTGCGAAAGGCCGACTCGGTAATATCGCGACGGAGAAGCCGCGACGTTCGTGTCGGTAACCGTCACGGTCCCGCCGGTGCCCGGCACGTTGGAGATGATGGTCGACCACGGGCCGTTGGTCGGATCGCTGGTGCTCTCAACATCGTAAACACGATTGGAGTCGGTCGCGAAGCTGATCTGGGTGTCATTGCCATTGACCTGAACTTCGGCGACCTGTAGATCGGGCTCCAAATCGAAGTTGATCACTCTCTCGATCCAATCCAGATTCGCCGAAATGCGCGTGCTGTAGAACGCGGTGGGGATTGGCTGGGCCCCGCTTATGAACTGCCAGTTTCCCGAGATTTCCGCGAACAATCCGCGAACATCCAGCAGCGACGCGTTGAACGCGGTGCCATCCACGGCGTTGCTAAAGGGTCCATCCACTCCGTAATTGATTCCGGCCAGTTTCCAGACGCCACCGTCTTCAATGAACAGCCCGCCGCCCGAATCGCCCTCGGACAAATCGCACGCATTCGAACCCACATCCGGGTCGAACGCGCAGCGCAGCAAATCACCTACACCCGTACCCCCGTTGGTGATCGAACCGACCTGGCTCTCTCCCCACCGCTCCACGCTGTCGGACGGCTCAATCCACAGCCATCCATTCGTCTGCCCGCCCACAACCACGGGTTCCCCGGACTGCGTGCCCCGGCCGAACACGACGACCGGGCTGTTCGTTTCCCCGGACGACGTGTACAGCGGCGCGTAGTACGGAAATGTCTCGGCGACCTGCCAGATGCTCAGATCGCTGTCCAACGAGGTGAATTGCGCGACCGGGTGGTAGGTAACTCCATTGAATACAAACACGTCGTTCGTCGAACCGTAAATGTGCGCGGCAGTAATGAAAAACTGCGGGGCAATCGGCGTTCCCAGAAAATTCCCCGCCGCGTACAGGTTCGTCGACAATTCCAACGAGGTGCTCCAGAAACCCTCGTGTTGCCACCCGCTGTTGGTCAACGCGCCCGAGGGAGCGTTCGTGTTGTAAGTCGGATCCCCGGTCGATTCAAACAACACGGCGCGTACAGTGATCGCGTTTGCGGCGATCAACCAGACAACCGCCAACGTTCCGACAAACACACAGCGCTTGCCAAACTGTTTGCCCGTCAGACCCAAACCCCTCATAATTTCATCCTGCCTACCTTACTGTCTTTTTTCTCACTTTGCACGACTATCTCGTGTGCCGACCTATTTCCTTGACCCTCATTGCGTTATGAGGCAGCATCCCCGCCCGTTGTTGGGCTGATCGGTCTGCGCTCACGTCGAAATGAAAAAAATCGTCATCGTCTTCTTGTTGCTGGTCACGGTCGTTACCTTGGCGCTGGTCTATTTCACCTTCACCAGACCGGCGCCGCATGCTGTCGATTTGCTGCCCGATTCGGCACTGGTATTCCTCGATATCCCTGACTTTTCCAGGTCTCGCGACGACTTCTTCAAGACCGAATTGTACGCGCTCTGGGAGGAACCCGAAGTCCAGGCATTCCTGAAAAAACCGCTCACCGCCCTGCGCGAAAGCCCGTCGCATCCGGGCAAGGACTCCGGCAACGCCGCCATCCTCGATTTCGCGCTCAACTCGGCACAGGGCGAAGTCTTCCTCGGTGTCACGCATGTGACCGTGCTTCCCTCGCTCAACGTCGGCCTCGTGGTCGGCGCGGACACGGGACACAAGAGACTTCAGGCGCTCACAGGCCTCTACAAACTCGAAGGCTCACTCAAGAAGGCCAATCCCGACGGCGACTTTGAAGACAAGAACTATCTCGGCGTAAAGTACACCCTCTGGCAAATCACCCCGGACCTGCCGATCTGCCACGCCTTCTTCAATTCCCTGGTGGTATTCACCTTCGGCGAAGACACCATGCGCGACATGATCGCCTCGTACACCGGCCAGGTCCCTCCCAACTTCAAGCCTCTCTCCACCAGCCGAAGGTTCGCCAACGCCCAACAACACGCGGCCAGGAATTACAATTTCCTCGGCTACGTCAACGTCGAACAGGTGCTCGGCTTGTTCGGCCCGCTGCTGGCGTTTTCGCCGCAAACGTCAGGTGTGTTCCAGAAGTTGGACGGCATGGATGCCTGGGCGTTCAGCATGACGTTCCTCGATCGTGGTGTGCAGGATGTCGGCTTCCTCTCCTACTCCCGCAATGCGCCGAAGCCCAAGCCGCCCACGCCGCAAAAAACTCTCGTGCTTACGTCGCCGGATACGCTGTTCTATTCCGTCGCCTCGGCCGATCTCGCGACCTTCTACGAGCAGGGCATGCAGGCTCTCTCCCAATCCGGTACCCCATCGATGATGCTGTCCGTTGGACAATTCCAGCAGGCGCTCCGCGCCCACAACATTCACATGCGGGAAGACATTCTCCAGCAATTCGGCCCCGAGACGGCCGTCATCGCCAGCTGGCGCACCGGCGCTCGTTCTCCCGATGTCGCGTTCGTCGCCGAGATCGCCCACGAAGACAAACTTCGCCCGGCCCTCGACAATGCCATGAACGCCCTGAAGCAAAGCGCGCTGGGTAACGATGCACTGGCGCCGTGGGATGAAACCGAAAGCGCGGGTCACACACTGCGCACGGTTCGGGTCGGCGCGGGCTTGCTCGCCCCGACGTACACCACCACCAGCCAGTTTTTCATCCTCGCGAACACGCCCGATTACGCGCGCGAGTTGCTGGCCCACGCGACCGCGTCGAAACCCTCGCTGGCCGCCAGCGCCGTCTACCAGGAATCCATCAAGCGCGTGCCGGCCAACGGGTCGTCGTACGGCTACGCCGACCTCCGCGGGTTGTTCGAGCCGCTCTACGCCATCACCAAATCAGCCGCCTCCCAAATCGGCACCAACGAATTCGTGGACATGGACAAACTTCCCCAAACCGAAACGATCTCCAAACATTTGTTCCCGTTTGTCTCCGCGACCGTGAGCGAGCCAGGCCATGTGACCGCTACATCGTTCTCGCCGGTGGGCAAGTCCATGGTCATGATCGCCGGCGCCGCCGCTGGGATTTGGGCCGCCACCGAATTTGGCCCGCAGCTCTCGCAAGTGACCGGCCAATACACTACGCCAACTGCGCCCAAAAAGTCTTCAGGTACGGCCGCTCCTTCGGCGCCACCCGGAAATCAAACGGCACCGTCTCAAACTCCGGCGTCCCCATAGAGCGCCCGCACCGCTTCGCCGCTTTCTCGATGCTCGTTTCAAACTCGTCGGCCGCGAGCGTCCGCTGATTGGTCGAACACAGCAGCCAGCCGCCCGTTGCGACGAGGGGGACCGCCAGCGCCGCCAGCTCTTCATAATCTCGTCCCGCCTGAAATGCCCGGCCCCGCTTGGTTGTGGAAAATGTCGGCGGATCGAGAATGACCACGTCCCAGTGCTGTCCCCGCTTCGCGAATCGTTTCAGCCAATCGAACGCGTCCCCGAAAACAAACTCATGCGCCGCCGGATCAAAACCGTTCGCGCGGAAATTCTCTCGTCCCCATTCGAGGTAGTTCTTCGACAAATCCACGCTGGTGGTCACCGCGCCGGCCTTCGCCGCGATCACGGAAAACGCGCACGTGTAGGCGAACGTGTTCAGCACCGTCTTCCCCCGTAGCGGCATCGCCAGCAGTCGTCGCCGATTCTCACGCTGGTCGAGAAACACTCCCGTCGCCAGTCCCTCGCCGAAATTGATGAGAAACGTGACGTCGTTTTCGCGCACGGGCGTTCGCCGGTCCAATTCGCTCCCGTAAACCAGCCGGGGAGCCGTCCGCTCCTGTTTCGTCACCAGTTGCGTGTAAATTGCCCGCGGCTGGCACTCAGCCTGCAATCGCTCGATCAATCCCGCGCCGTTCTGCTCCACCATCTCCGCTTGCCACTGAACCAAAAGGTTGCCGTCATAGGAATCGACAATCACATCGGGGAAACCATCCGCCTCGCCGCTGATCAGACGGAAGGCGTTCGTCTCTTCGCCACGTGAGTGGCGTTGCCCAACGTGGCTCACGCCAAACAACGGCTCGCGAAATTCCACCGCCGCGACCACCGCGTCCGCCTCGTCAAACGCGCGTGGCACGGACGCCTCGAACGACACACGCTCCCTTGTCGCCGGATGATCGAAGCTGAGTTTGCGCGCATGCAGCATCAGCCGCGGCGCGGCCGCGCCCTCGTATTCCGTATCCCCAAGAATCGGGAATCCGGCGGTCGCGGCGTGTCGACGGATCTGGTGCGTCTTGCCCGTGAGCGGTTTGGCTTGCACGAGAAAGTAATCACCATGGGCCTGGATAAACTCAAATTCCGTCACGCAATTCGGCGATTTTTCCCAATACTTTACCCGCGTCGGCCGCACCGAGCTCAGCAATAGATAAATCTTTTCAACCGTGTGCCGTTCGAATTGCTTGCTAAGCGACTGGTTTGCTTCCCGCGTCTTACCGAACACGATCACGCCGGACGTGTCCTTGTCCAGCCGTTGCAAGATCGACAGCGTCCGCCAGCGCGGCTCGCGTTTGGTCAACCATTCATGGATGCCGTCCGGCGCAAACCGGTCCGGCTTGTGGGTGTTGATGCCCGAGGGTTTGTTGACGACCAGCAGATGGTCGTCCTCGAAAAGAATCAGCCCGTTCACAAGGCCACGACGCTCAACCCGGTGGCCAGTTCATCGGCCGGCCGCCCAGCAGATGCACGTGCAGATGGGCCACGCTCTCGCCCGCGTGCGCGCCTTTGTTGATGACCAACCGATACCCTGTGCCGTCGATGCCCTCTTGGCGCGCAATCTCGGCGGCCACGGTCAACAAATGTCCCAGCAACGGCTCGTCGGCGGCCCCGGCTTCCGAAATGCGCGCGAGATCTTTCTTCGGCACCACGAGAATGTGGACCGGCGCTTTCGCATCAATGTCCCGAAACGCCAGCGCCCGCTCGTCCTCATACACAATCTTGGCCGGAATCTCTTTGCGGATGATTTTCGCGAATATGTTGTCGGCCATGATCTCACTCCACGACGGCGAGCTTCAAAGACGCCGCCCGCGGCGACCGCATCCGCGCCACGCGCCCGCGCACGTGTTCCACGATGTCCTCCGCCAACCGCCGGCATTCCGCCGTCCACCGCCGCGCCCCGCGCAATTGCATGACGCACTCGCGCAACCCGTCGACCCGCATCGCCACCAACCGACGGTTCGCCGCCGCGCCCAACGCGTGGTCGAGTTCCTGGAAGAACTCCAGCTCAAATCCGGCGTTTGCTCGCCACACCAACTCGTTAAGGTGAATCGCCACGCGGTTCGCGTCGCCGGCGTACGCCTCGGAGATCCAGTCGTAACCCAACGTCGCCAGCACCGTCGCCACGATCTCGGCGATTTCCTTGCTCGGGATAATCTGGTCACTGCGGGATTTGGCCGCGAACGCGTGCACCGCCGCCGCGATCGATTCCGCCAGCCACCAGTCGGACTGTCCGACGTTCTCCGCGACTTTCTGGATCGACTGCGCCAGCCGCTGCTCGTCGAATGGCGCCAGCCGGCCGTCCTCGGCCCGGACCCATACGACATCGCTCTGCAACTGGATCATGATTTGCCCATCTGCTTGATTTCGTCGATAAATTGCTCGGCGTCACGAAACTGCCGGTACACGGAGGCAAACCGCACGTACGCCACCTCATCGAGCTTGCGCAGGTGGTCCATCACCCGCTCGCCAATCTTCATCGACGGCACCTCCCGCCCAAACTCGTTCTCCAGTTCGCTAATCACCCGCTCGGCCAGCAATTCGATCTTCTCCGTGCTCACGGGTCGCTTCTCACAAGCTTTCTCGATCCCGGCCAGCAGCTTGCGGCGGTCAAACTCCTCGTATTGACCGTCCCGCTTCTTCACGCGCAGTTTTTCGCGAAAAATCTCCTCGTAGGTCGTGAATCGCGCCCCGCACTTCAAACATACCCGCCGCCGCCGAATCAGCAACCCGTCACGGCTGCTGCGCGAATCGACCACCTTGTCGTCGACGCCGGCGCATTTTGGACACCGCATATTCCCTCAATTTCTCCAACCGCCGCCTTAGCTAACACGCAGCCCAGCGCGGGTCAAGACGGAATACCTCGTCAATGGATTTTTCGTGTGCTATACGTCCCCGTCTCAAAATGCGGTACCTGAAAATGATTTTCATTCCCTTGCTGACACTGGTCGTAGTCTTCGTCCTCTGGCTGCGCTGGAACGAGCCGCGCATGATCTATTACCCCAACCGCCAGATCGACCAGACCCCCGACCAACTCGGCCTCCATTACGACGACGTCACCCTCACCACTTCCGACGGCATCCGCATCAACGGCTGGTTTCTACCCTGTGGGCATCCCGCCAAACTCACCGTCCTCCTCTTCCACGGCAACGCGGGCAATATCTCGCACCGGTTCGACAAACTCGCCGTGCTTCGCGATCTCGGTGTCGACACATTCATCATCGACTATCGCGGCTACGGCCGCAGCGAAGGCAAACCCGACGAACCGGGCACCTACCGCGATGCCCGCGCCGCCTACGATTGCCTCGTCACCCAGCGCAAGGTCGCGCCGCGCTCCATCGTGGTCTACGGCGAATCCCTCGGCTCGGCCATTGCCGCCGATCTCGCCACCAAGGTTGATGTCGGTGGGCTCATCCTCGAAGAAGCCTTCACCTCGATTGGCGACGTCGGCCAGAAGATGTTCCCCTTCTTTCCCGTCCGTTGGCTCGTGCGGAACAAATACGATACCCTCGGCAAAATGCCCCGCATCAAGGTCCCGTTGCTGATCGTCCACAGCCGCGACGACGAGATCTTCAATATGCGCCACGCCCAGCGCCTCTTCGCCGCCGCCAACGACCCCAAACAACTCGTCGAACTCCGCGGCGCTCACAACGACGCCTTCCTCGTCAGCGCCGCCACCTACCACGATGCCATGCAAAAGTTCTTCGCGAGCTTGAAGCCGCAATGAGCGCAATGTTGGCGTGCTGTCCCTAACGCTTCGCTGCAATGTCTGTCATTCTCAGCGCAGCGAAGAATCTCTGCCTTGGTCCGTGGTTTGCTCGTTTGGCTTGCTTCGCAATCGGAGCGGGAGCAGAATTGTGACACCTATCAATTAGTTAGTTGGCAGACGATGAACAACCAAACGAAAAGCAGGATTATCTCGGCAGCTTTGCTGATAGTCATCCTGGCGTCATATATTCATGTTGATAGATTGAAGCGATCACAATTGGGTCGAGAGGCGTTTCTTGAAAGTCAGGCGAAGCGTTATGACCGACACTTCGCTCACCCAGATTCCTTCAGTTCCGAGTTAGCTGCGGGCGTAGTTCTCGCCGGTGGTCTGATCGTAGTCTATGAACTCATTGCCCTTGGCGTTTGCAAGGTGTTGAAGACGATGTCCCCGGATGAGTGAAATAGCGATCGCCCGCCACCAACAAAAGACGCACCAATCTAAAACCTACCCGATCCAGCGTTTACGGGCTTCGGCCTTCACCAATTGCGCTTCATAAATGGTGATTCGGCTTTCCCACGAACTCCGCATGTTGGCATCCGTCGATTTGGCGAGATAGCGACGTACCTTGCCCAGTTGTTTGCGGATATTCCGCTCTTCCGGGCTTCGTTTCGAATTAACGTCAGAGACGGGCGG
>JBKQMH010000038.1:0-27319 GCA_052146795.1 Verrucomicrobiia bacterium | reverse complement strand
CGCGTTGTACGCACGTCGCTGGCAGTTGGAACTGTGCTTCCGCGATCTCAAAACCCAAATGGGCATGGCTGAGTTGCGCTGTCTGACACCGGCGATGGCGGAGAAGGAGGCGCTGGCCTATCTGGTGGCTCACAATCTCGTGCGTTGTGTGATGGCCGAAGCCGTTGCTCACTACCAAGTCGAGTTGGAACGTGTCAGCTTTCAGGGCACGGTCGATGCCCTGCGCCAGTACACCCAAGCCATCGGGCAGGCCCGCAATCGGAAAACACGGCGCCAATTGTGGGAGGATCTCTTGTGCAATCTGGCCCATGATTTGGTGCCATGGCGTCCTGGCCGACGCGAACCTCGGGCGCTGAAACAGCGGCCCAAGCACTTTCCGTCGTTGACCTGCCCGCGGCACCGGTTCAAAGACTTCATCCCGTCCTACAAATGGCGACGCAAACTCAAGCGAGGTCTTAATTAAGCGCCATTCCCTATTTCGGAACAACTTTACAAAACGGCTTCGGTAAGCTCCCCGGCCATGTTCAGCGCCATTCCACAAAAGAATCGAGCCGCCGCCACGACCTATTTCGACGAGCACCTGTCGCACAACGATTACTACACCCAGGGCGAAGTCTTGGCCCACGATCAAGCTGATCATTGGATTGGCATCGGCGCGGAACGGTTGGGTTTGCAGCCAGGTGAGGCTGTCGCCCGCGAAGTGTTCCTGCGCCTTTGCGACAATCTGCATCCGATGACCGGTGAACGACTCACGCCGCAGCAGTTCCGGGACCGTCGGCTCTACTTCGACTTCGTCTGCTCGCCGCCCAAGTCGGTGTCGATTCTGGCGGTCACGATGAATGACCATCGTATCATCGAAGCACACCGGGAGGCCTCCACGATGGCCTTGCGCGAGCTTGAGCAGTTTGCCGCCACGCGCATTCGCAAGGCCGGCATCGAGGATCGGGATCGCACCACTGGCAACTTGGTTGGCGCAGCGTTCCTGCACACGTCTTCCCGCGCCATGGACCCGCAACTGCACACGCATTTCGTCCTGTTCAACTGTACCTGGGACAACACCGAGAAGCGGTGGAAGGCGCTCCAAACCGGCGATATGTTCGGCGCGCTCAACTACGGCACAGCCGTCTATCGCAACGAGCTGGCCAAGCGGCTCCACCGGCTGGGCTACTGCACCCGGAAGGCCGCCAATGGGTTCGAGATCGAGGGCGTCGCGCCTGAACTGATTGACCGGTTTTCGAAGCGGTCACAGCAACGGGACTTGGCCGTGAAACGTCAGGAGGCGAAGCTCGGTCGCAAACTGACCAAGCAGGAGATCGCTCACGTCGTCCATCAGTCCCGCCCCAAGAAGCTCAAGGGCGCGTCCGACGATCAGGTCCGCCGCCAGCAGCTTGGCGAGATCGGTTTCTTCGAGAAACGGGCGCTGCGCAAAGTAGTCGTAGCGGCCAATGGTCAGTCGGGGGATTTCGCCCACTCTGTCACGATGCGCGAGGCTGTTGACTACGGCATCGCGCACGTTTTCGAGCGCACCTCGGTCGCGCCGCAACACAAGATTCTGGAAGCCGCCCTGGTCAACGGCTGCGGCCAACTGGACCTGCCGCTGCTGAAGAATGCGCTGGCGGAACGCTCTGAGCTGGTGCGCGTCGGTTCGGAGTTCTCGACCCGCGACATCCTTACCAAGGAGCTTTTGTTGATTCGCACAGTCAACGCCGCTATCGATACCGTCGCCCCGATGACCAGCGGCTACGAACCGCCGTCTCATCTCGGCCCGGACCAGCGCAAAGCCCTGGCGCATGTGCTCACCAGTGCCGACCAGTTCACCGGCTTCCGTGGCTTGGCAGGCACCGGTAAAAGCACGGTCCTGGTCGAACTGAACCGGATACTCGACGATGAAGGTTTCGAGGCTCTGTTCTGCGCTCCGACTGCTGCCGCTGCCGATACGCTCCGCAAGGACAAGCTGGAAGCGGTCACGCTTGCCAAGCTGCTGACGAATTGGGCCATGCAGCGAACACTTTCCGCCCGCAGCGTGATTGTTCTGGATGAAGCCGGCGCTGTTGGCCTCGATGACATGGTGAAACTGTTCAATCTGGCCGTTAGTAACGGCGCTCGTGTGGTGCTCTCCGGCGACACCGGCCAGCACAGTTCCGTTGCTCGTGGGGATGCGCTCCGCATCCTCGAACAGTATTCCTCCTACCGCTCCAGCGAACTGACCACCATCCGCCGCCAGAAACCCGCCGCCTTCCGTCAAGTCGTCGAACTAGCCGCCGCCAAACAGACTGACAAGGCGTTTGCCAAGCTCGTAAAACTTGGCGCGGTCACGGAGGCGGCGACGGACGATGGGCAGCTTTACCAGCGGGCGGCTGAGGCATACCTGTCAGCAACCAAACAAGGCCGGTCCGCACTCCTGGTCTCGCCCACTTGGGCCGAGATTGAGGCAGTCACGGAGAAGGTGCGCGAGGCTCTGAAAGCTGAGGGTGTCGTCACCCAAGATGAGCAAACAGTGTGCGTTTTCGATTCGCTCTCGTGGACGCAAGCGCAAAAGAGGAATACGAACCAGTACGAGCCCGGCCAACGCCTGCGCTTTGTCAAAAGAACGCGCGACTTTGGTCCGGGCGAGACCGTGGAAATCCGAGCCGTTCTCGAAAACGGACTGCGCGTTCGCCGTCCCGATGGAACGGAAGTGGATTTCATTCCAGCGAGTGCTGCCGCCTCGTTCGACGTGGGCATGTCCCGCGAGTTGAAAGTCGCTGCTGGCGATTGGCTGTTGTTACAAGCCAACCATGGCAAAGAGTTCATTAATGGGGAGCGCGTTCAGGTGCGGGAGATCAGCGGTGACCGTATCAGTCTCACCGATGGCCGGGTGCTGCCCGGCACATTCAACACCTTCACCTACGGCTTCGCCGTCACCTCTCACTCGTCACAAAGCAAGACCATCGATGACGTGTTCTTGGTCGCTTCGTCCCGCTCCTTCGGCGCGGTGAACCGCGAACAGTTCTACGTTTCGATTTCGCGCGGGCGTAAGCGTGTCCAAGTTTTCACGGATGATGCCGAACTGCTTGCGCGTCGCGTGACCGATTCGCACGAACGCAAGGCCGCCGTCGAACTCCAAGGCCTGCGCGATGATCTGGCGAAACTCGGCTTCCTGCGGCAACGTCAGCAAGGGCAGGACACCATAACCCCGGCAGCGACGGCGGGCCAAGATTTCCGCGCTGTGCGCGCGATGCGTCAGACGCCGCGAGTGTTTCGCGCTACGCGTTTGTCTCCGGTGCAACGGCTCGCTCAAGTTGTCGAGGATGTGCATCGCTGGCTTGGCGAACGGACTGTCGTTGAGCAAAAGGAAGTTGTTGCGGAGAAGCTACCGCAAACCGAGTCCATCAAACCAACTGAGTCCATAAAACAGGCTGAATCCGTCAAACGAACCAGCGGCCTCAAACGATCTCGCACGGTCAAGGAACCTCTGCAGCAAGAGCAGTCCACCCGCCGCAAGCTGCGTCGGGGCATTACCCCGCCTGGAAGCATCGGCCACTCTCGGGGCATTGGTGTCTGAACTCTCAACCTCGACCATCAACGGAGGATCAATCCATGCACCCCACCAAAGACGACTGCTATACCACCTCCGTCAAGTATTGCGCCTGCATCGAGTTCCATCTCGACGAGGAGCGCCGGCGTGGCTTTCCCACCAGTCAGTTGGTTGATTACACCTTGGGACCCAACCCGGACGACGGTGAGGACAAGGACGCGCCGCCGCAAAAACTCGTGCTCGCCTTCTCAACCGCTGACGTGGTGATCTTGGGCTGGCGTCTTGGTCGGCTGGCCGATTTGCTCCGCGAAAACAATCTTGCCACGGTTCACGTCCTGTCCAGACGCTATGCCGATCTCGACCGAGCCAGACCCTTCGTCGCTTCCATCATCATCACGCCGCTTGACAAAGGCTGACCGCACCCAGAGTAGGGATGCAAAAAAACGGAATCGCAACGCGCGTGACGCCTGACCGTGCGAAACGGAGCGGAGCTTAGCGAGTATCTTGGCAAAGAGCGCTACGTGGGCCGCGAGATCATAAACGGGCACCTCTACAAACGGCCCGGCATGTGGTGCGCGTGGTGCGATTACCTGCCGGTCTGTCTTGGAAACAAGCAGCAGGCAAACGCGTCCTTGGTGACCGTTCCGTAGTTCCCTAGAGCCAGCGGCATACACTGCGTTGGCTCTTTTTCTTGCAGGCTCGTGTGCCTGCTCCAGAATGCTTCCGGAGACGTGGCGTGTCGCTTGCCGATCAGCAACGCGCCACGACACGCGCGGGCCTGCCAGCATTCAACGAGCGAATGCGCCGACAGGATTCCAGTGCGGTTGCGCTCAACGTTCCGTCAGACCTGGCTCGTCGTCATCGTCGGCCTGGCGTTTGTCGCCGTGCGTTTCGGCCGGCAACGGCTGCGCGAGTTCACGGCTCCGTTGCCGTCCGCCGTCGAGCAGCGAGCGTTCCTCCACTCGTGCGGCCACACGGCAACCTGCCGGCGGTTACACCCGACCAGACGCACGTGGGAATACTCCCTGCCCAAAGGTGTCTGCGCCGCCTGCCCGCTACGCCCCCAATGCACCCGCGCTTCCTCGGGGCGCACGATCCACCGCCACGAACATCAAGCACTGCTGGACCGAGCCCGCCAGCAAGCGCACAGCGCCGCTGCCCGACGCGACCGGCAACGTCGGCAACATTTGGCAGAGGTGAGCTTTGCCGATGCCACCAACCATCACGGCTTCAAACGCGCCCGCTGGCGACCACTCTGGCGCGTGCAGATTCAGGACTGGTTGATCGCCGCCATCCAGAATGTGAAGATTCTCTTGAAGCGCCGGCTCCCGCCGGTCGCCACCGCAGCAGGGGCACTCCTCGCCACCCACTTCACCAACCCTTGTTCCTCGGATAACCCCCACGATTGCATTCCCAACGACCCACTCAACAAGACATCCCTTTGGGCAACACGCCTTATAGACCTGACCCTGTTTTCCTACGCGACCGTCACCATTGCCGTTTCTTGTCTCCCTTGAGATGTGACCCCATTGCCACGTTTTCAGATTTTCTCTTGCCCGTGAAAATACTTTTTAATTAACAACCCTAACAATGCTCCTCCAATGGGCGGGAAGCTCCAAAGAGCATAGGCAATGAGTTCGATCGGTAGAAGATTATGGCTGCCACGATAGATGGCTCCCTCAACAAAGGCAAGCATGGGGTAGATTGCCACAGTTCCACAACCTATAATAACTGCATTACCGCCCATTCTATAAGCGATTAGCATTGCTAGAAGCCATCTCATAAATGCAAATTTGTTGTGGTAGACTGCCTCCGACAAGGAGGAGTGATGTCGAAGGGGGATTTGACCGAGGAGCAGTGGCGCGTCGTGGAAGGCCTGTTACCACGAGATCGCGTGCGGGCCGACGGGCGTGGACGCCCGTGGAGTGATCGGCGGACGGTCCTGAACGGAGTGCTATGGATTCTGCGCACGGGGGCTCCGTGGCACGACCTGCCGCCACGGTATGGGCCGTACCAGACGTGCCACCGGCGGTTCCAGAACTGGGTGCAGACCGGAGCCATCGAGCGCGTGTTGCTGGCTGTGGCGCGGCACTTACAAGAGGCTGGCGGTTTGGATCTGAAAGAATGTTTTGTGGACGGGACATTTGTTCCGGCCAAAAAAGGGGGCGGTTGGTCGGGAAAACCAAACGCGGCAAGGGCACCAAGATCATGGGTCTGGCCGACCGCCATGGTCTTCCTCTCGCCCTGCGGACAGAAAGCGCTGCGCCGGCTGAAGTGAAACTGGTGACGGCCACGCTGGACGCACGGATCGTGGCAGACGTGCCGCAACAGTTGATCGGTGACAAAGCCTACGACAGCGACCGACTGGACGAGCAACTGCTGCGCGAGTACGGCACGGAAATGATTGCCCTGAATCGGCGGGGTCGCCGCCAAACGCAAGATGGTCGGGCCTTGAGGCGTTATCGCCGCCGGTGGAAAATGGAACGGCTCTTCGCTTGGTTGTTCAACTTCCGACGCTTGGTGGTGCGCTATGAATACCATGCAGAGAACTTCCAGGGTTTCGTTCACCTCGGCGCCTTGGTCATCCTCTTGCGCCATTTATGAGATCGCTTCTAGTGGGCACGGTTTGTTAAAGTAGTCCTTTGTAAAACCAATCGTTCCATCTCCAACAACGTCACAGCCCGGATTGTCGAGGCCAAGTGGATCATGCCTATTGATTGGTTCGTCGCCAACAAGGACATACACGTTGGGACCATTTCTTAAGAGTTCCGCCTCCAATGAGGCGTTCGGTGGGTTGACAATAGGCAGCCTCTTCGAGGCAGACATTACCCGAGCCGTGCCAATCGGGTCCCTACTTAGCCACCTGCCCAAGTCTGCACTGTATGCTCTATACAATGCCAAGTGCAGTCCGCTCGGGGCATGGTAGTAATGCCCCGCAAACCCGAAATCCGCATCCCAATTACCGCTGACTTTAGTGCGTCGCCCCCAAGGATCATAAGTGTAGCGGGCTTGGATGTTGCCGCTACCGTCCATTATTTCTCGGACACTGCCGAGGTGATCTCGATTGAAGAAGTAATTCGTGCCGCCAAACTGCTCGCCTTGAGCAAAGAACCGGTTGCTCACGACGCCACCCGTCGAACCCCTCTTCTCACAAAGTTGCGTGTCGCATTACAACATCCAGTTGTCGCTCTTCGTGAGGCTATTTGTGGTCTCGGTCTGACGCACACGACGGCCCAGCCCATCGTAACTAAACACGCTTCGGTAGGTCGAGTTGCTATAGATGGCCACCAATCGGTTGGCCGCGTCCCAGACGTTGCTGATCGAGGCCCCGGTCGTCGTGTTGGTCATCGTGACGAGATTCCCGTTGAGGTCGTAGGTCAATGTCTGCGAGGCACCGTTGCTGAGGACCACCGAGTAGTACTGGGCCACGGTGTGCCCCTTGTAATCCGACACGGACACCCGCACTGTATTTGTTTCGATGCGCGTTCTGTCAATAGTCAATGACTGACCCCCCTACTTATCCCCGTGCCGGCCTACTGAGTTCAGATGTCGTGCGTATCTGACGCTGAAGGCAGAGCATGTTTCTCTCGGAACCAATCCAGTAGCATTTTGGTGAGTAAAGACGAGGCTGCTATAATTAAGCCCGACACTAAGTAAGAAACCCATGCTTCCTTATGCCCCTCAACCGCGATCGCAGCAAACAAAATACCCTTGCCTCCAAAATAGCCAAGCAAAACAAACATCAAAAGGAACCACCCTATTCCGTATGCCATCTTATATTTGCCATTCGAAGAGTGATTCTTTTCTACATGTTCTTTCATGCTTAACGTTCTTACAGAGATTAGTTCATTGCAACGCCAAACAACTGAGCATAGTTCCTACCGCCAACCCACCAAAAATAGCCACCGTGCAACCAACGAAGCACGGAACAACACCCACGCCACCGCTTACCACGGCACACCCAGCTATACAACCGAGATACAGATCAAGGGTTGCGTGGGTGTACTCAATGCCCATCTCACACAAGGCATTTTTAATGCAATTCAAAAAGCCACTCGAAAGCCCTTGGTCATCGATGAGGTTTGGGGGATTATTATGCACGAACTCGTATAAATTGGGACCGTCACCGATCACGTTAGGTTTGACGCGGTGTAGCAGTTGAAAGCCTGGTTCGGCCAATGGGTCTCTGGATAGCCATCTTCCCAAATCCGCGCTGTAGGCGCGGTACAGGGTCAAATCCAGTCCGCTCGGCGCATGGTAATAGTGCCCCGTGAATCCGTGTAGGGACAACCTATTTATGAGACCAGTTTTCATGGGAACTGGGTAACACTTTTGGGTTCTGAGATCGTAATGATCCCGTGTTGTTGTAACCAGGTTTCCACGGCCTGACGCCAAGCGGCATCGGCGTGTCCCCGGGTGCGAGCGGGCTGTTCCAGCATGAGGTTCATGGCCAGTTCGCTGATCCAATCAAACGCGTCCTTTCTCTGGCGGGCAGTATAACCGCGCCGGTGGTGTTTTGCACCTGCAAACATCTCGCAGGCGGTATGGCCCCGCAGACAGCGGCGGGGCCGGTGGTTGAGGTCGTGGACGGTCAGTGCCGCCAGGCCCGTGTAGGTCGCGGCGTTACCCACGAGCAGTTGAGGACGCAGGGCGTCCTTGAGTTCGCGCTGGGCGCGCTCCATGCCGCCGTTGTACGGCGGGTAATGAGGCGGCGAGTTCAACGGGATGACCCGCCAGCGGGCCAGAACCTCGTCCACCGTGTGATGGTTGAGATCGCTACCGTTGTCGCGCTTCAACACCAGCGGCGGGCCAAACGAGTGGAACAGTTGCTCCAGCCGCCCCGCCACCGCTTCGCCATTGAGTCGGGTGTTGATCAGCGGTGCGAACTTGTATCGCGAGGCCAGATCGAGCACGGGCAGCAATCGCAGTTTCTGACGCAGGCCGTCACGCTCCACAACCAACTCGGTCGGATCGATGGACCAGACGGCCCCGGGCACATTCCATTGCACGCGCTGCTGCTCGGCTTGGCGTTCGCGGTGGACTTCGTGGCGGGTTTGTTCCAGCAGTTGCTGGAAGGCACGCCGCGAGATGTGCGCGCGGTGAGCCGCGTACAACGCCGGGGCGCCGTGGCTGCGATGTGCCCCGTGTTTCAACTCGCGCAACCGGGCGCGCAGGGCGTCCAGATCGAGTGGCCCAACCGGCCTTGGCCCGGGCTGTTGCAGTAGCGGCTCGCCCCGCTCGGCACGGCCTTTCCAGCGCATGAAGCTGGAGTAGGCGACCGGTATCGACCGGCACAGGGGTCGGTACGGCTGGCGGGTGTGCTCGTGGAGCCGACAGAGTTGTTGGACGATCATGATCGCGGTCTCAGGAGTTTTTTTTAAGGCGTTCCAGTTCCGCAATCCGCTGGCGAATCGCCAGCGCCTGCTCCAGCCCCCGCACTTGCCCCTGCAACTCCTGGGTTTGTTGTTCGAGCGTCTCCTTCGCCGGGTCGCGGTGGGTCGACGGGCGACCGCCCGTCCGATCGCGCACCGCCGCCACCAGCGCCGTCAGCGCCCGCTTCTCCCACTGGTAATAGCTCTTGCGGGAGATGCCCAATTGCTGGGCCGCTTCCTTGGCCGTGATCAGACCGCACTGCACCTGCACGATCAGCGCCGCCCGTTGCCAGGCCTGTGCCTCCTGCGGATTCAACAGACGTTTCGGGTTCATGTTCCTCCAGGGCCGCTCGCGCCGGCGTCACTTCTCTTTGGGCGGTGTCACCGTCGGCTCCGGGGGCAGTTTGGCCAGGCGCCTCTCCAACTTGGAGAGTTTGCCCTCTGCCGTTAACGCCTGGCGCGCCAGCAGCCGCTCCAGTTTCGTGGTCAACGCCGGCCCCAGTTGTTGTTCGCTCCGACAGCGCGGTTGCAGCGCCTCGACCATCCCGGCCATCGCCCGCTGCTGCCACTGCACCAGCAAGGTGCTGTTGATCCCTAACTGCCGGCAGACCTCCGCCGGCCGCCGCCGTTCCGTCCACACCGCCAGCACCGCCTGCGCTCGCTGATGGGCATTGTACACTTTCAGTTCCTTTTTGGGTTTGATTTCTGTCGTCATGAGGTTCTCCTGTTGGTTGATGGATGTCGTAGGTCAGTTCCTGTGAGGACACGGCGTTGTCTTCGTCGTCGAGCTGCATCTTGACCTGTCCCTTCTCTGCGCGGATCACCACCGATTGCTGGCCAAGCCGCCCGACCATGTAAAAGGGCGCCTGGGGCTGGCCACGCAGCGCCAACTCCTGGACGTTGTCGGCGATGCCGCGCTCAATCACGGCGCGCAATTCCTTCGCGATGGCGAAGAACCGATCCGCCGGACACAGTCCGTCCAGCGACTGGTGCGGTCGCTTGTGGTTGTAGTATTTCACCCACAAGCGGATCCGCTCGCGGGCTTGCTCGAAGCTGTCAAACTGCGCCCGAACCAGGAAGTCCTCCCAGATCGTCTTCCAGTACCGCTCGATCTTGCCGAGCGTCATCGGATGATGGGGCTGGCTGCGGAAGTGATGCACCCGGTCCTTTTGCAGTTCCTGCTCGAAGCGGGTCTTGCCCCGCCACGCGGTGTACTGCCGACCATTGTCGGTAAGCATCTCCTTGGGCAGTCCATACTCGGCCACTGCCGTGCGGTAGACCTCCAACACGTGCTCGGCCGTCTGGCTGCGGAACAGATCCAGCCCGACGATATAGCGCGAGTGGTCATCGATGAACCCGATCAGGTAGGCGTTCTTGCCCCCCAGCCGGAACGTGAAGATGTCCGTCTGCCACATCTGGTTGGGCGTCGAGCGCTCGAAGAACCGCGGCTTGGGCGGATTCCTCCGGGGTTTCTTCCGTCGCCTCTCGATGAGTTGCTGTTGGTGTAGCGTGCGCCGCACGGTCTCGTGGCTGCCCGGCAGAAACAACACCCGCCGCAATATCTGGGCGATCTTCTTCACGCCGAAACGCGGGTGTTGCTGCTTCAACTCAGTGATCTGCGCTTTGACCGCCGCAGCGAGTTTCGCACGCCCTCGGCCACCCGTCACCGCAGGCTTCAGTCCTTGTTCGCCCGATTGGCGGTAGCGGCGCACCCACTCCGCGAGCGTGCTGGTGCCAATACCCAACTCGCGGGCGATCAACTCGGGCGGAAAGCCTTCCTCCAGTCGCAGCTTGACCGCCTTCAATCGCAGCTCGAACGGATGCTTCCTGCCGCGCCGCCGCGCCAGCCCCCTAGGGGGCTGGGATTCCTCCTGCCTCTTACCTACACTCTGAGTCTCTTCCATGGTAACACTCCAGGTGGTTCTTGCCTTGAACCACGGGTTGGAAGTGTTACCCTGTTTCCAATGAATTCCGGTCTCACGATCCGGTTGTTAGGACATTCGTCGATAACTAGGAAAAACATGCGGGGCTGTCAAGAACTTTTAAGTCGGAGAGGCATAGCCATAATAATGGCAGTGTAGTTCCGAGTGCCGCAGTAGCATTCTGTCGTGGAGAAGCACAACCCGAAAGGAGTAACTATGCGGAATGTTCTTTTTTGTCTATTTGTCACGATCGTTACCGGCTGCGCTGCTGAACGCCTCGTCACCCGCATCGACTCTCAGCCGCCCGGCGCTCGCATCGAGGTAAATGAGAATGTAGTCGGTACGACGCCATGCGACGTGACCCTGTTGCAACGGGGCGAGAATCATCTCTTGAAACAGCGGGTTATCGTCAAAGCGTATCCGCCGGACGGATCGCAGGGGCAGTATCTACAAGAGAAGTTTTTAGTTTCTCATCAGCGGGCACCAGAACATCTGCTGTTTATAATGACCAATCCACCAGCAGCACCGAAACAATGACGACGCGCAATCTAAAAGGTCAGGGCCCGACTCTTGACAGTTCACTGAGAAAAAAGCCGGTCCGCTGATTGTTGTTAAGCTACAATCCGTTTTGACGGTGGAAGCGGCCGGACCAGCATCTTAGTGAGCCGGACTTGCCGCCACCGGTTGCCCGGCCAGCAGCGCCTTCGCGGCGTTGTACACGTTTTCCCCCGTAAACCCGAAATGCTTCATCACGTCCTTGACCGGTGCTGACGCGCCGAATCCGTCGCGTCCGACGGACGCGCCATCCAGACCCACGTACTTCGACCAACCCAGCGTCACGCCCGCTTCGACGGAGAGACGTTTGCGCACGGACGGCGGTAATACGAGGTCCCGATATTCGCGCGGTTGGCGGTCGAACAGTTCGCACGACGGCATGCTGACCACCCGGACCTTCACGCCTTCGGCCTTCAACTTCTCGCCGGCCTCGACGCACCACTGCAATTCCGAGCCGGTGCCGATGAGGATGATGTCGGGTTGTCCCTGGCTGTCGCTGAGGATGTACGCGCCCTGCCGCAGACCGGTCGCCGGCGCATACTTCGTGCGGTCGAGCGTCGGGACAGCCTGCCGCGTCAGCGCCAGGGCGATGGGATGTTTCTTCTCCGCCAGAATCACCCGCCACGCCTCGGCGACTTCGTTGGCGTCGCCGGGCCGGATGACGATCATGTGCGGGATGGCGCGTAAAGACATGAGTTGTTCGACCGGCTGATGCGTCGGGCCGTCTTCGCCCACGCCAATGCTGTCATGGGTGAACAGGTGGAGCACCGGTATTTCCATCACCGCGCCGAGACGGATTGAGCCCCGCGCGTAATCCGAGAAAATCAAGAAACCGGCGCCGTACGCGCGCAGTTTGCTCAGCACCATGCCGTTGACCGCGCCCACCATGGCGTGCTCGCGGATGCCAAAATGAAAATTCCGGCCGCTGTACGAGCCTTTCTCGAAGTCAGCCGCATTCGCCAGCAACGTCTTGGTGGACGGCGCGAGGTCGGCGGCGCCGCCGAGCAGCCACGGGATGTTTTTGGCGATGGCATTGAGCACTTTGTTGCTCGATTCGCGCGTGGCGAGCCCCTTCGGGTCGGCCGGGAATGTCGGGATGTCCTTGTCCCAACCCGCCGGCAGATCGCGGTCCTGCATCAGCTTCCACTCCGTCGCGAGGGCCGGGTTGGCCGTGGCATACGCGTCGAATTTGGTCTGCCATTCCTTTTCCAGCTTCCGTCCGCGACGGAACTGCTTGTGCATGTGCTTGGCGACTTCCTCCGGCACGAGGAACTTCGCATCGGGCGGCCAACCGTACCGTTGCTTGGTCTTGCGGACCTCCTCTTCGCCGAGCGGCTCACCGTGGGCCTCGCGCGAGTCCTGTTTCGTCGGCGCGCCGTACCCGATGTGGCTGTTGAGTACGATGAACGACGGTTTGTCGGTTTGCTTGAGCGCCCGCTTGACGGCGCGGTTGATCGCCCGCAGATCGTTGGCGTCGGCCACGTGCTGGACGAACCAGCCATACGCCCAGAATCGCGCCCCGACGTCTTCGCTGAACGCCAGCGAGGTCTTGCCTTCGATGGTGATCTTGTTGTTGTCGTAAATCCACAGCAGCTTGTGCAACCCGAGATGGCCCGCCAGCGACGCCGCTTCCGAGCAGACCCCTTCCATCATGTCCCCGTCGCCGCCCATGGCAAACACGCGGTAATTGACGATCTCATGGCCGTCGCGATTGAAATGTTCGGCCAGCCAGCGCTCGGCAATCGCCATCCCGACGGAATTGGCGAATCCCTGGCCCAGCGGCCCGGTCGTCGTTTCCACGCCGGGGGTCAGACCGTATTCGGGATGACCGGGCGTGCGGCTGCCCAGTTGACGGAACCGCTCCAGTTCGCTCATCGGCAGGTCGTAACCGGTCAAATGCAGCAGGCTGTACAGCAACATCGAGGCGTGCCCGCCCGACAACACAAACCGGTCGCGGTTCGGCCAGTGCGGATTGTCGGGGTTGTGCCGGAGAAATTTCTCCCAGAGCCAGTACGCAACGGGTGCCAGGCCCATCGGCGCGCCGGGATGGCCCGAGTTCGCCTTCTGCACACCGTCCATCGCCAGGGTGCGGATCGTGTCGATGCACAACTGGTCGAGCAGCTTGGTCTTGGGGTTGTCCAACGCCACTTCAAATGTCCCTGATGTCGTCATGAAACTCTCCTGGATTGCTTGAGCAATAAGCCATTCTGCGTCAAGACAGCCCAGTGCGCAAGTCTCCGTCGCGCCCGGACAATAGCCCGATCTCTCGTGGTGCGTAGCATCTTCTGGATCGGCAGCCACGGGTCTCTCCGCGAAAAGAAAAGGCGCCCCGATTTCTCGGGACGCCTTTCGGTGAAACGACCAACTTCTGAAAAAAGTTAGTACCGGCTGCCGGCGAACTTGCCACCGCCACGGCTGCTGCCGCCACGGCCGCCGCCGAAGTCGCCACGGGGACGCTCTTCACGGGGCTTGGCTTCATTGACCGTCAACGCCCGACCATCCAGTTCCTTACCGTTGAAATCGGTAATCGCCTTGGTGGCCTCTTCCTGCGTGCCCATCTGGATGAACGCGAACCCACGGGACTTGTTGGTGAACTTGTCCATGATGAGCTCGCAGCTCGTGACATTCCCCGCCTGTTTGAACAGATCGAGCAAGTCGCCTTCGCTGGTGTTGAATGACAGGTTTCCTACGAATAGCTTGGTAGCCATTATATGTTTTCTTTCCGCTGCGGTTAGGAGGTCTCAGTGACTGTTCCCGTTTTCGGGTTTCGGACTGTCACCGAGCAAACTAGGCCTGACTGACAATCTACCAATCTCACTGCAACTGCTTCTATCTGCTAGCTCCGCAACACTACCCCATCCCCCACGGATAGCAACAACTAATTCATAGCTCGCAGGCCAAACCCGTCCATCCCTCAAATCCATCAAATCTGCCACCCTAACACGTTTATGCGTAGCGTCTTACGCAAAGAAACACAGTGAAATGACGCCACCATGAGAAATGGGTTCGTTTTGGCTTTGCTTTTCAAAAATTTCCACACCGGCTTGAATAAATTTGGGTTCGTTTGCAAAAACGTGTGTTTGGGTAACACACGGTTAGCCTCGCGTTGTTTCGAGGCCCGAAGGGCAGTGTGATCGGGAGGGAACGCTGCCATTTTTACTTTTTTCAGCCTGCCCGCCCGCAGGAAGCGAAATCGAAGCGGCAAACCGACCGGGCGCGACCGAAAACAACCCCCACCGCCTGTCGCGCCGTAGCCGAATGGCGTAGGCGGACCCCCTCCATCCTGCAACGCCCTCCCGATCTTCCCAATCATCCCCCGGCTACTTGGCTACTTGGCTACTGGCTACTGTCACTTCCCCAACGCCCGCCTGATCTCCTGTCTCCTGTCTTCTGACTTCTGGCTACTTCCGCTCGCCCCTGTCCGCCGAAGCCTTGGCGAAGGCGGAAGCTCATGCTCCCAGATTCTTATGACCTTCCACCCCGCCCCCCGCAACGCCCGATTCACAAATCTGTCTCGCGCCACATTCCCCGCCATCTTCCCCGTCCAAAACAATTTCCCAGTCCGCGCACGCGACGCTCCCCTCTCCCTTGCTCGGGAGAGGGTCAGGGTGAGGGTGCGCCTCCGCTCTTCCGCCCCCGTCCCTCTCTGCGCCTTTGCGCCTCTGCGTGAGATTCCGTCCGAAAGCATTGAACTTCGCTTGAGCCACCTCCCCGGACTCGAATGCACCGCACACCCATGCCAGAAACACCCGTCCACGAAAACCACCACCCGATCCCTCCGAAAAATGAAATCCACCCGCACTGCTCGCCCGCCCCGAATCCTTTTCGGGGTAGGGACGCGCTGCCGCGCGTCCATTCTTGACCGCTCCCCCCGTCTCCTCGCCCCTTGAGGGAGAGGATTAAGGTGAGGGGATTGTAGAAAACTCGCCGTCTTACCCCCGATCCTCACGCTCTGCTGCCTCCGCCACCCCCTGATCCCACTCGCCCGCAACAACCTCGCCAGCGCAAACGGAGTTTACCCCGATTCCGAGTCGGGGTGTCCCTGCTCCCTTTGCCCCGGATGCGCGACATCACTTCCGACCGCTTCCGCTTGGTGAAGACGTCGGCACATCAGGGAACACTATTCCCGGCGCGAGCTTTTGGACGAGGCTTACGACTTCCAAATAGGTTGCGCGATCGGCGATATGTTCGAGTAATCCGTCTTGACCGACACCGTACAGACCGAAGTACGGAGGGCCAAACTCCTCATCAAATGGATCGTCGTCCAATGTGTAAGGCTCGGGATCTTCTCCACCTGCGGTATTACGGACCGTCTGAATCCTGAACTCTTGGAACGCGGACTCCGACGCTGGATTCGCAGCGGTTATCACCACCGGGACAGGAAGCGTCCCATCACAAATAACGGGTAGCCGTAAGCGCAGTGCGACCCGTAAGCAATCCGATTCATCGAAAGAGGCAACGGCGCTCGGTGACATTACCCCCAAGCACCCGTCTCCAAATTTATCCTCCAAGAGGTAAGGCCACACGTCAGCTAGTTGTTCAAAATCGATGTGCAGGCATGCCCACGCCTCAAACCGGTTCCCTACGCGCATCACTTCTCGCATGAGCTGATCCATGCCGTTGTAGCACTCACTAAGGTTCAGGCCGTTTTCGCCGGCGGCGCACTTTTGACACGCCTGCCAGAGCGACAGTGCCGATGCAAACACACCAGCAGGGTCCGGAAGGAGACGCGTCGCTTCAGTTCCTGCTCCCATAACTCAGGGCGAATAGCTTTTTGGCTTCATTTGCGGAAGCAAGTCGGGCAATCTGCCGCCATGTCCAACGCTCCGAGCGTAAAATGGACGCGCGAGCACTTGCTCATCGCGCTCAATCTTTACTGCAAGTTGCCATTCGGAAAGTTCCACCGCCTCAATCCCATAATCATCGCCGTGGCTCAGAAAATGGGACGGACGCCGAACAGCCTCGCGATGAAGCTGTGCAATTTCGCGTCGCTCGACCCTGTGCAGAAAGCACGCGGCATCAAAGGACTCGAAGGCGCGTCGAAGCAGGACAGGATTATGTGGGACGAGTTTCACAATAATCTCTCCACCCTTGCGCCAGCCAGCGAACAACTGCTTCATGACTTGTTCACGGAAAACGATGAGCGTGAAGTTGATTTCCTTCAGCCTGACAGGATTCGACTTGAGCCGAGCCGTCGGCTGACGCCTCCCTCGGGTCCGACGCAATCCAAGGCGACCGTACGTGTGCGTCGCGGCCAACAATTCTTTCGTCAGACAATCCTCAATACGTACGGGGTCTGTTGTTGCATTTCCGGTATTTCCGTTCCCGACCTGTTGGTTGCGAGTCACATCAAACCGTGGAGCGTCTGTACTGACAAAGAGCGTCTCGATCCTCAGAATGGTTTGTGCCTTTCCGCGCTTCACGACGCGGCGTTTGACGGCGGCCTGATCACGCTGGATGAACGGTTTCGTCTTGTGCTCAGCAAACACCTGAAAAGCTATTTGCCCCAGCCCGCGCTCAAGCAGAACTTCGTCGCTTACGAGGGCAAGGCAATCCGTCTTCCCGAAAAGCTCGCCGAGCCGGCGCAGGCCTTCCTCGAATACCACCGCACGATACTTTTTGCGGACGCATAGCCTACGTGCGGACGTAGCTCTATTTTTCTTCGCCATAGATTCCAGTCTAAGGATTCCCCGTGAAATGACCACAGACGATGAGTCATATTCGGCACCGCCATGGGCTTCGTAGCGGAAGCATTCCGCTTCCGCGAAGGAGGCCCGACTTTCCCCTTGTCCCCGCCGGGGTAGGGGAGGATGATGCCCGCGGAGGAGCTATGGGAAGGAGACGGAGGCGCAGACAACCCGACGCGTTTGAACTCCTATTGGAGCTCGCGGGACCCGTCATCGCATTGCTTCTGATCCTGGGATTCCTTGTCCCCGGACTCCTGCAAGCCGTCTTCGCCATGATTGTCCTCGTGGGCATCGTCATCGTGTGTGGCGTTGTCGCCGTCGTGCTGTTCCTTGTCATCAGAGGGATTCTTCGCAACAGACACAAACAAACCGAGTTCGGGTCGCTAGTTCCAAATCCTAGCGGGCCATACCCGGAGGTGGCTTGGCCCAAAGACGATCCGCCCAAGGTCAAAACCCTTGAGGAAAAACTCCGCGCCATCGATTGGTTTCAGTTCGAAAAGCTGGTAAGCGCCATCTACGACGTACCGGGTTGCACCGTCCGCCGACTCGGCGGGGCCAAACCCGACGGCGGAGTCGACCTGATGGTAGAGCAGGGTGGTCGCCGCATCGTCGTCCAGTGCAAACACTGGCGAACATGGAGTGTCGGCGTCCGCCACATCCGTGAGCTAGTGGGAGCGATGGCAATCGCCAACGCGCAAAAGGGTGTGCTTGTAACGTTGCGCGGCTGCACACAGGACGCCAGAGACTTGGCTCGCGAGCAGGGGATCGACATCATCGACGAAGCCGGGCTGGCGAACTTGATGCAGATGTCCGATGGATCCGTTGACCGAAAAATCCTCGCGCTGCTGGACGATACACGAAAGTTCTGTCCGAAATGTGAGAGCGAATTGGTCATAAGAACTGCCGAGAAAGGCTTCAATCGCGGCTCACAATTCTGGGGCTGCTCGAATTACCCCCGCTGCCGTTACATCCTCCGCGATGCATGATACATTACTCAGTAATGTATCATCACGTTCCCTGCCTCAAGTTGTCGCCACCGACGCACGATGCCTGTCACTGACAGGTATCATCGTTTCCCCCGTCGCCCATGATACATTGCACTACAATGTATTGTTGTCTGCCCCCGCCTCGCGTTGTCGCCGGACGTTGAGTCCAAACGCCGTCAGAACCGGATGCCTTTTCGCCATGACTCATAGTCTAAGAACCCCCCGTCAAAATGTGTATGGACGATGAGTCATATTCGGCACCGCCGACTTTCCCCTTGCCGCCGCCGGACTGCGGGAGGATGATGCCCGCGGAGAAGCTATGACGCGCTTACCGACCCGGATCCTCGTCCTCGCGGTGATTTGGCTGATGATTGGTGATGCCCGGCGAGCCCTGATTCCACACTACAAGATGGATTCGCTGGCGTATTTGTCGTCGGACGTGGTGCTGGCGCAGGAACGCGGTTCGACGCCGAAGCAGACGACGGCGCGTGTTGAGACCAATTACATTTACGATGACTTCCCGACGGCCTTGCACGAGTGCAAGGGTGACCAGATCGTGGACGCGCCGGCCGAGGATTTTGAGTTGGCGAACACCTATCACGAGTTCAAGGACAAGGGTGCACTGGTCAAGGGTCAGCGGATCACAATCCTGACGAAGAAGACCCGCTACAAGGTCGGTGAGCCGGTGAGGGTGCTACATGTTTTGCAATCGGTTCAAGCAGGCATCAACGTTTATGTGATGGGACCGAAGCTGATATACGACGAGTATGTGGACGGAAAGCTTGCGTCTGCGCCGATGCCCACTCGCGCGGCGTATCGCGGCGTGGTCGTGAATGACCGACCGATGGCGGACTTCAATTACGACATTACGACGTACACGTTTTCGGAGCCCGGCGAGCATACGATCCAATGGAAAGGTGGGGGGCATCCGGTACAGCATGGCTTGGGACTGGAGTCGAACGTGATCAAGCTGTCGGTCGTCAAGGAATGAGGGTCGCTGCGGGTAGGTCATGCGCACAGCCGAAAGGGGCTTGTATCGAGGCAAACCCTTGTGGAATTGTTCACGCTACCCACGCTGCAACTTTAAATTACGGAACCCATGATGCCTGTGACTGACAGGTATCATCATTTTCCCCCCGTCACCCATGATACATTGCACTGCAATGTATTGTTGCTTGTTCCTACTTCCCATCGTCGCCGGGCATTCAGCGTTACTCCGGTCCCGCCCCGTCATCCCTCATCCTTCCGCCTTCATCCTTGGACCACACCGCCCAAACGCCGTCAGAACCCGCCTGCGGTGAGCCTGCCTGCCCTGAGCGCAGTCGAAGGGTGGTTGAATGATTGCCTTCCGTCGCCCCTACATTTACTCTGTCGCCATGAGCGCGTTTCCCGTCAGCCCCGAAAAGGAGGCCCAACTCGCCCAGCGCATGGCCGCGCTCGGCGTGCGCGAAGCCGACATCGACGAGTCATTCGTCCGCTCGGGCGGTCACGGCGGCCAGAACGTCAACAAGACCGCCACCTGCGTCATGCTGCTCCATCACCCGACCCGTCTCCAGGTCAAATGCCAGACCACGCGCTCCCAGGGCCTCAACCGCTTCCTCGCCCGCCGTCTCCTCCTCGACAAAATCGAAGCCCTCAAAAAGGGCTACGTCGACGCCGAACGCTCCCGCATCGAAAAGATCCGCCGCCAGAAACGCAAACGCAGCCGCCGCGCCAAAGCCCGCATGCTCGACAACAAGCATCATCAATCCGCAAAGAAGAACGCCCGACGCTTTGCGGGCGATGAGTAAATGTGTGACCCTGTAGTCGCAGGCTTTAGCCTGCGCGCCCTAACAAAACTCTGCCCGACGCGCCCAGCGTAACTTTGCCGCGGAAGAGCGCGGGTTGTCGTGACGTTCGGCGGGGGTAGGGCGGATGACTTCCTGGGCGATGTCGGCGTAGAAGCCGTCGCGGAGGCCGGCTTCAAATGACTTCTTTACGCGGCGGTCTTCGCCGGAGTGGAACGTCACGATGGCGACCCGACCGCCGGGATTGAGACACGACGGAAGATTGCGCAGGAAACTGTCGAGCGCGGAAAATTCGTCGTTCACGGCGATGCGTACCGCCTGGAACACGCGGCGAATCGAGTTGTCGAGTTCCTCGTCCATCACTTTGCGCAAAAGGATGTGACGGATGGCGTTGGCCAGTGCAGTCGTGGTGGGAAACGTCTTGCCCGCCAGCGCGTCGGCCAGCACACGTGCGTGCGGTTCGTCGGCGTTTTCTTCCAGCAGCGCAGCGAGAGAATCGGCGTTGATTCTTTCGAGTAATACCCTCGCGGGCTGACCACGCGCCGGATTCATCCGCATGTCGAGCGGACCCTCGAACTTCACCGAGAACCCGCGTCCCGGGTCGTCGAGTTGCATCGACGAAACTCCGAGATCGGCGAGCACCATGTCGACGCCGACGAGTTGTTCGGCACCGAGAATCTTCGCCAACCCGGCAAAATTGCTCCGGTGCGCCACGAACACATCCGTGCCAAATCCAAGCTCGCGCAACCGCGCTTCCGCCTTCGGCAGTTCAATGGGATCAACATCCAACCCAATCAGGCGTCCGCCGGGCTGCAGTTTCGGCAGTATCGCACGGGCGTGTCCGCCGTAACCCAGCGTGCAATCCGCCGCGATCTCCCCCGGCTGCGGCTTCAACACCTCCAGAATCTCCGCAACCATGATCGGACGGTGCGAGCCCGCCGGCGTTTTGCCCGACGCGAGCACTTTCGCGATCGTCTCGCCATACCGCTGCGGGTTGTGTTCCTTGTATTTCTCCTCGAACCGACGCGGATTCTTCCCGGAGTAGCGCGGCCGCCGTCGGTGCGGCGAAGCGGGAACTGGCTCGGGTGACGGACTGTCGCTCATGGCGCGGTCATTGTACCGTCGGATGCGGAGCCGACAAAGCGGTTTGTGCGACCGACAATTTTGCGTGGATGATGCGCCGAAACAATCTACAGTAGTCGCCCATGAGCTTGTCCAGTCGACAAACCAACCAATTACGGTCGCTCGCGCAACGGCTTGAGCCGATCCTGCACCTCGGCAAAGCGGGGGTGACCGACGCGTTTGTCGCCAGCGTCGACCAGGCGCTGAACGATCACGAACTCATCAAGATCAAGTTCACGGCGTTCAAAGACACGAAGAAACCTCTCGCCGAAGAGATCGCCACACGCACAAACAGCGAGTTGGTGTGGATCGTCGGCCATGTCGCGGTCTTTTATCGCGAGCAGCCTGATCCGGCGAAACGCCGCGTCCACTTGGAATCATGACGACAGCCGATTCCACCGAACCATCGAACCGGCCACTCTTGGAGTGGTTGCTGGCGAAATATCCCGACACGCCGAAGAAGCGAGCGAAGCAGTGGATCACGGCGGGCCGGGTCAGCGTGAACGGCGTCATCATCCGCCAGCCGAACCAGTCGATTCCCGACCCAAAGGACGCGCTCGAGTTGTTGGACCGGCACGCCACAGCGTTGGATTGCGGACCGAGCGGATGGCAGATTCATCCGCGCGTCGCGATTCTCTATCTCGACGCCGCCCTCGCCGTCGTGAACAAAGGCCCGGGCCTGCTCTCGGTGCCGGCGGAGCCGGATGACCTGTCCGCGCTCAGCATTCTCGCCGATTTCCTTGCCGGCAAATTGCGCGCGTACGACCGCGGCGTCGACGGACGCGGCTATTCCCTGCCGCCGGCCTACCGCCGATTGGAACCGCTGCCCGTCCATCGCCTGGACCAGTACACCAGCGGTGTGTTCTGCATGGCGATGAACCCGGCCGCGCGGCAAAAGCTCATCGATCAATTAAAAGTGCACAGCATGAAGCGCGAATACGTCGCCTACGTCGAAGGGCGGCCGTCCAAACCCCAGGGCACGTGGCGGAATTGGCTGAAACTCAGCGACGATCAATTGCGTCAGTTCGTCATCTCCGAAGTCGAAGCCAAAGCGTCCAAAGACGAGGCGATGGAAGCCATCACCCACTACGAAGTGGTCGCGGAATTTCCGTTGGCTGGCAGCCGGCAGGTCGTCACCAAGCTTCGGTTGCGCCTCGAGACGGGCCGCAAACATCAAATCCGCGCGCAGGCGGCGCACGTCGGGTTGCCGTTGGTGGGTGATCGGACGTATCACCCGAAATATCACGGCGACGCGCCCAAAGCCGCGCGCATCGATTTCCCGCGCCAGGCGTTGCACGCCGAAATTTTAAGCCTCGACCACCCCGACAAGCCCGACGCCCGGATGACCTGGACCGCGGCGCTACCCAAGGACCTGCGCCAACTCGAAGCCACCTTGCGATCGGGCCGGGCGTGAGCGCGTTTCACGTCATCATCGTGGGCGGCGGCGCGGCGGGATTTTTCGCAGCCATCACCTGCGCGGAGGCAAAGCCCGACGCCAATGTCACCATCCTGGAAAAGTCAGCACAATTTCTTTCCAAAGTCCGCATCTCCGGCGGCGGACGCTGCAACGTGACGCACGCCTGCTTCGATGCGCGGGAGTTTGCCGCCCGGTTCCCGCGTGGTGAGCAGCCGCTCATCGGCCCATTCCAACGATTCCAGGCGCGCGACACGGTTGCTTGGTTTGAAGCGCGCGGAGTAAAACTAAAAACGGAAAGTGATGGGCGCGTGTTTCCCGTCACGGATTCGTCGGAAACGATCATCGATTGCCTCGTCGACTCCGCGAAGTCTGCCGGAGTAAAGCTCGTGACGAATTGCGGCGTGCACCGTTTATCGAAACGCGCGGAAGGTGGATTCGAGGTGGTGCTTTCCACCGGCAAAACGGATGTATGCGACCGCGTCTTACTCGCGACCGGTGGGTGTCGAACTGCTGCCGCGGGGCAATTGGCGATTTCACTGGGGCATACATTGGAACCGCCCGTGCCGTCGCTCTTCACCTTTCACACGGCCACGCCCTGGCTGCACAAACTGGCGGGTATCTCCGTCGAATCAGCGTCGGCATCAGTGCCGGGCACGGGGTTGCGCGAGAACGGCGCATTGTTGCTGACCCATTCCGGGCTCAGCGGCCCGGCCATCCTGCGTCTCTCCGCGTGGGGCGCGCGAGAATTGCATGACCGCGACTACCAGTTTCCGCTTCACATCAACTGGCTCCCACACCTCGACGCCGAACAGCTCGCATCGGAGTTGAATCTGCGCCGCGAACAACAACCGGCCAGGCTCGTGGTCAACACACCCATCGCTCCCTTGCCCGCCCGTCTCTGGGAACAATTGGTTGTGGCATCGGGCATCGCCGCGGACGCGCGCTGGTCGCGTCTCACGCGAGCGGCGCAGCATCGACTCATTCAGCAGTTGACCCGCACGGAACTGGCCGTCACGGGCAAGAGCCTGAACAAGGACGAGTTTGTCACCTGCGGTGGCGTCCGCCTCCGCGAGGTCGATTTCAAGACCACGGAAAGCCGCCTCTGCCCGGGACTCTACTTCGCGGGCGAATTGCTCGACATCGACGGCATCACCGGCGGCTTCAATTTCCAGGCGGCGTGGACCACCGGCTGGATTGCCGGCCAGGCGATGGCCCGGGAATGCGGTGGGGACTTGGAACGGGCCCGATCGGTGAGTACAATCCGCCCGTGATCGAGCCCGAGATGCTATTGAACGCGTATCAGCGCGGCATCTTCCCGATGGCCGTGGACAAGCGGGGGCGCATCGGCTGGTTTTCACCGGACCCGCGCGCGGTCATCCCGCTCGACGCGCGGTTTCACATCCCGCACGGGTTGCGGCGCGTGCTCAAGCAGAAGAAATTCGAGATCACGTCGGACACGGACTTCGCAACGGTGATCCGCGAGTGCGCCCGGCGCAGGGAAGGTACGTGGATTTCCCCGGGGATCATCGACAGCTATGGCAACCTGCACCGGCTCGGCTACGCCCACAGCATTGAAACCCGGCTCGGCGGCAAACTAGTCGGCGGCTTGTACGGCGTGGCGCTGGGCGGCGCGTTTTTCGGGGAGAGCATGTTTCATCGCGTGACGGACGCGTCGAAGGTCGCGCTCGTGGCCCTGGTCGAACGGCTCCGCGCGCGCGGCTTCGTGCTTCTCGACACGCAATGGACCACGCCGCACCTCCAGCAATTCGGCGCCTGCGAAATCCCGCGTCACGAATACCTCTGGCAACTCGAACACGCCTTGAAGTTGGAGTGTCAATTCTAAGACCGTGTTACCCGTGCTGGCTACGACCGTTTGACCGTACACCAGATTCCTCGCTCCACAAAGTGCGTGTGTTCGACTCGACAAGTGTTAAAATGTCATCAAGCCGATGATGTTCTTGCGACAAAGTTACCAGGGGCTGGTCGGTGTGGCATCATGAAGAACGGGTGGAGATTACTGGCCGCAGTATGTACGCTGGTCATCGGGTTTTACGCGTACATGAGCCTGCCGGGCGATTGGGAGAAGTTTGGCCTGCAGAGTCCGGCCGAGTCTCCGTACAATTTATTGGTTCAGGGTTTTCGCGCCGGCCAACTCAGCCTCAAAAAGGACGTGCCAGTCGGGTTCGCACAACTTGCCGACCCCTATGATCCGGTCGCCAATGAAGTCTACCGGTTTTCCCCATACAAGCTGCAAGACCTGAGCTACTACAAGGGCCGGCTCTACCCCTACTACGGGGTCACCCCGGCCCTGATACTGTTCTGGCCCTACAACGCACTGACCGGCGCGTACTTGTCTAACCGTCAGGCCGTGACGATCTTCTGCGCCATTGGCTTTCTAGCCAGCGTGGGGTTGCTGCGCACGGTGTGGCGGCGCTATTTTGCAGGAGTGAATATCGGGGTGGTGGCAGCCTGCGCGGTCGCGCTCGGATTGGCGACGAGTGTGCTAGAGCAGTTGTCGCAAGCGGGCATTTACCAAGTGCCGCACGCGTGCGGGTATATGCTGACGATGCTGGTCTTGGCGGCGATTTGGAAAGCGTTACACGACCCGGGACGCAGGGGGCGGTGGCTGGCCGCGGCCAGTGTGGCGTACGGCCTAGCGGTGGGATCGCGGCCAAACTTGTTGTTCGGCGCAGTCATCCTGTTGGCACCGGTGGCCCAAGCGTGGCGCGAGCGGAAACGGGTTTGGCATGTGCTAGCGGCGGCAACCATCCCGATTACGCTAATCGGGTGTGGGTTGATGCTCTACAACGAACTGCGATTTGACACCCCGTGGGAATTCGGAGAGCGCTACATATTGAACGCGGAGCACCACATGACGATACATATTTTCAGTCTGCGTTATCTCCGGTTGAATTTCTGGCTCTATTTTCTGGAACCGGGGCGCTGGAGTGCTCGGTTCCCCTTCCTGCATGCGGCCCCTGTGCCTCCGTCGCCAGCGGGCAATTTTTTGTCGAAGGAACGCTTCGGCGTACTGGCCAACATTCCCCTGACGTGGCTGGCGCTGGCTGTGCCGCTCGCGTGGCGGGGTCGATTGGGTCAGACGGGATCGATCTTACGCCGGTTTGTGGCGGCGACAGCGCTGCTGTTTGGAACGAGCGCATTCACTCTCGGGCTTTTCTGTGTCTCGAATTTCAACTACGAGATGGACTTCCTGCCCGCGCTAATGTTGCTGGCTGTTATTGGCATCCTTGGAGTGGAACGAGCGTTGGCCGAGCGACCGGTCTGGCGGCGCGCAGCGCGCTGCGGTTGGGGCATGCTCTTGGGTTTTTCGGTGGCATTCAACCTGCTCGCGACCGCCGGGCATTACGCCGAGGCCGACACCATTCGCGGGGTCGCCTTGGGGGTCGCGGGCCGACATCAGGAGGCGATCAAACAGTATGAGCGCGCGCAGCGGATCGAGCCGGAGTATGCCCCGTCATACAACTGCTTGGGCGATGAACTCTTGCGAGCGGGCAAAGTTTCAGAGGCCATCACCAATTACGAACAAGCGTTGCGGCTCTACCCGAACAACGCCAGTGCCCACTATAATCTCGCCAATCTACTCGCCCAAAATGATCGGGATGATGAAGCCCTTTCGCATTATACCGCCGCTACACGGCTGACTCCGAGCGACCCACGGATCTGGACCAACCTTGGCAATCTGTTCCTCAAACAGGGCCGTCGGGACGAGGCCATCGCCGCCTACGCCAAGGCCCTCCGCATAGACCCCACCGCGTTCGAAGCCCACAACAACATCGCTATCGCCCTCGCCAATAGCGGGGACCTGGTCCAAGCCACCGAACACTTCCGCGAAGCGTCCCGCCTCAGCCCGAGTCGCCCCGAGATTCACAGCGCCCTCGCCGAAGTGTTGGAGCGGCAAGGACTCCACGACGAAGCCCAACGCGAGTCCGCCGAAGCGCACCGGCTGTCACTGACCGCCAGCCCGAACTAGCCGACATTTCCGGTATGACCCACGCCCCGCGACGGTCGCAGACCATTCAGTCTCATTGACCAGCAGAGTATCCTCTCTGAGAGCGACATCAAGTTTTTCCTCGGCTCCAAGACCGGTTTGCTGACTCGGGGCCGAAGGGAACCCGACCCTCCAAGTGAACTCTAACCCGGCAGATTGGTCTCTGTTCATTCGATCCTGCCGACGAGTGAATAGGGCGTGGAGTAAGGGCAGACTGCTTGCACCATTGAAGGGCTGGTGTCGCAGCCCGTGCCCACCGGATTGCCGCTCGGATCATAAGAACAGCTCCCACTGGCATAAGTGCAATACCCACTGGCGACATAGGAGTACGTGACCCCGTCGGATACAATCCCGACTGCGACCCCGTTGGAGGCAATTGCTGCTACAGTGACGTTGTTAACAAGGCCGGTGACTGTCACGGTGTACGATCCTCCATTGTCCTCATACTCGTAGTCGTCATTGAAATAGAGCCTCAGCGTACCCGTGCATTGAGCCGTGAAACTGCCGCTGGTTCCCAACTGGACGCACGAGGTACAAGCGTTGCAGAAGGGCAGTTGCGCCGGCGTATATTGATCTTGTTCGGGATACTGGAACCCACCGTAATACGCCTGTAATCCATTACCGACCTGACCGTACCCGTTTGCGCCCCAACCATAATACTGGTTTGTCCCCTGGTTGAGCGTTACCGCTAGGGAGTGGTAGCCGTTGGGATGGGCACTGACCAACACCGCGTTGCCAATGCCCGGCACCAGTATCGGACTGCTGACGTTACCGCCGCCGTTATTTGTGCCAAGCTGACCATTACCGTTGTTGCCAAATGCGGAATGGCGGTTAGATAAGGCCCAAAACTTTTTTGCCCAAGCGTTTGCGTCGAGGGGGATTGGGCAGAGTGCCGAAGATGACCGATCGGCTGAGGATCTGCATCCGCTGGAGGATTTGCTGTGC
>JBKQMH010000037.1:0-27948 GCA_052146795.1 Verrucomicrobiia bacterium | reverse complement strand
CCGTGTACGCTTCTGTACGCCTGTGCACCACACTGTAGCATCTACGCGAGTCGCGTCAATCCTCAAATCCCCACCTTTCCCCACGGGGTCAACACCCTCCCCACTATGCGTCAGGTATATAAATGCCGAAATTAGAAAAGACCTTGTCGCCAACAAGAAGGGTCTCGCCGGCGTTCGTCAGGGTCGTCAAACTGATGCCCGGCCCATACGTTAAGTCCGCCTGGGTGACAGGCCCGTAGGCGACGGCCAGCGCTACTGCCGCGCAGATGATGAAAAGATGTCGCCCTGAACCAAGCCTGAGTAACTGTTCGGTAGCCCCCCGCCCCTGATAAGTAATTGTCTCCACGATACACGCCCCTAGCGATTTTTACCGTTTATATAACTCGCCAATATCGGTATAGGCGTAAACGACCTCGACCGACACTTCACATCGCCCCTATGCAGAATGGTTACCAGACCACCGCGTTTTTTGCAAGCAAAATCCGGCCAAAATCATCTTTTATGCACTCACCGGCCGGTCCCTTGTAAATCCCGGGCTACAAGGCAGGCGTTTGCGGCTATTTTGGCCTTTTTCAGGGCGTTCCATCAGGCCCACAAACGCCGCACCGCCGCCCGGTGATCTACCCGTTGTTGGGCAAGTGGGCGCAGGCAATGACGGGCAAGGGATCCGACAAAAAAAACAAAACGCGCCCGTTACATCAGCCGCATGAGTTCTTACAGGGGAAAGCGCGTCAGACTATGGCGCCTGGGAGGTGTTGCCACCACAGGATGCACATGGATTGAGATCCACTACCGTCAGACTATAGCCGCCGCCACGTGCAGCCATCGCCGAGTTGATTTGACTTAGACAGGGGGTGATGAACCAGCCAGATCAAGCCCCACCAAATGTGCGAAACAAATCCTACGTTATCCCGGCTCGGCGTTGGCCGGGGTCGCGGGGACCGGTTCAGCTCACCGCAAAATGAAAAGAGGCCGGTCATTGTCCGGCCTCAAAATATCTGCTGAGCCCTAAACGGCAAAAGTCTTCTTCAGGACGACTTGCGGCGCATTCCCAGTCCCAGCGCTACAGCCCCCATGGCAATGTACCAGATGGTTGACGGCTCGGGAACGATGGTCACGCTCAAGCCCTTCTCCTTGGTTATGTCCAGTTCGTCGGATGGTCCCGTGCCGGCGGCCGTAAGATCGGCGTTCCATTGGAACGCCCAAGTCACATCCCCCATCCCCGCCGACGTGTTGTCATTGAGGTTGTAGTTAGCCGTGTTGTTGAGATTATACAGAGTTGAGAGGGTGCCGGCAGTGGCAAAATTCGCTTCGGCATAATTGGCATTCGGTGAGTCAATCACTTCGGCAATGCCGCTGCCGCCCGGACCGCCGGTCGTTTGCTCTGCGCCGGTATATCCGCTGGTGGGATTGCCGGCAATACTGACAACGTTGTTGTTGTTCTGAAGCAAATTGAAGTTCGAATATTGATAGAAGCTCAGGCTGAACGGGTTTGCCGTGTTGTTGTCAATCCAGAGATACTCCGTCAGGCCGGCGCTTCCCGAACTGGGGCCGTTTCCCGACAAAACGTATTCAACATTCACTGCCAGTTGCAGGTTTGCATACGTCACGGTGACGTCATTAAGCCCGTTGGGACCGACATTGTTAGTGCTAATAGTCAGCCCGCCGATGGCGTTAATGGGCTGGGCAAGGCCACCGCCCACCGAATACCAAAACCACTGCTGGTTTAATTGATTGTTTCCATCCAGCACCGTCCAAGCGTTCATACCCACGTTACCCGGGCCGCCGCCGGTATTGATTACCGCCGTTGACCCCTCGTCATCCATGGTGATTGTTTGAGCGATACTGCTTGCCGGCAGGAGCGCCATGAGGACGGCAGCCAATCCCGCACCGAAAATCCAGAGAGGCTTCAACTCTTCTTGATGAGTGTTCATGAATCCAACCCTTTGATACCCTTGTTAGCTTTATCCGCGACTCGCATCTCACAACGGCACAACACGCAACTCCCGCGAGAATAGTTGGCGACCGCCTTGAAGGCAAGATAATTCCTCAACTATTCGCTCGACTGCATTTTGCCTGTTCTCTCACAATGCCGGAAGAAACCGACTCTCTTTTTGCATCGTTACTTAAATTCAGGTAGGTATTCAGGAAAGAATTGTAACTGAAAGAGAAATCCATCATGCATGGCGATCAGACGCGCACACCAGGCGGCGCCGAAAAACCAAGGCCAAAAGCGCCATCCCCGACGCGACCAGCGCCACAGACGCAGGTTCAGGCACCATTGTAATAGGATCATTAGCGGTATGTCCGGCCTGGAACGAGTTACCGTTGCCCACGGTCGCGTCGAATTCAACGCCGAAGTCCACAGTGCCCGTGTCGTTCAGGGGGGTATTGTCAAGGGTGCCACTCCCGGTGCTGAATGGACCGAACGGAGCTCCAGTATTATCGGCTTGGACTTCAGTAGTGGCCCCCTCGGTATTTATCGTATTTAAGGTAAGTGCATACCCACCGCCGCTCTGAGTGAAAGCGGGTAACGTCGGGTTGCTGGTATTGATATTTACAGTTTGGCTCCCCGGTGCGTTTCCTACCACGAAATCCGAGTATTGAAATAAACTTACGTTGGCGCTGCCGCCGGAATTATTGTAAAACTTCATTGTTTCGGCCCACGAACCGCCATCAAGCCCAATTGCCCATGTCAAGCTTGAGTTGTCCGTAAGCGAATAGGTGGCGGTTAACGTAAAAACTGTCGGATTGTGACTCGGCGATGAGGTGAGTGATACACTCGACGCAGTGCCCACTGACGTTACCGGCCCATTATCTATGCTGTAGTACAACGATTCCAAGTTTAATGACAACACCCCACCCTGCGTCTGCGACAAACCTGTCAAACCGCTGCTCGAACTGAATGTCCCTGAAAGGGAAGAACTGCCCCAAGTGGTGATGGTTTGTGCCTCGCTGGAAACAATCGCGCTAGCAGATAAAAGAACCACAAACAGAGCCGCCTGATACACCCGCCCTCTCCAAATCCCCCGATGAATAGCTCTCGCTCTCCTCGCCATACCAAATCTCCCCTACATAACCGCATTGGGTTCGGCCAGCCATCTTGGGCCACAACACCACCACGCGTAATAGCTATCAGACCACCCCGTTGTTGGCAAGTAAAATCCGGCCAAAATCATCATTTACGCACCCACCGCCCTGCCCGGTAAATCCTGGCTTGCAAGGCAGGCATTTACAACCACTTCGGTCATTTTTAGCGTGTTTTATCAAGCCGCCCATGGCCGCCGCCGCAGCCCGGATGGCGACAGACGCGCCGCAGCGACAGACGCGTCAACAGTCTGGAGCCGCCGAGTACAGACTTCCGAAACAGCGCCCTGCGCGGGAATGCGATCAGGCCATCTCGAAGTGGCTCATCAGCTTGAATCGATCGTACCGCTCTTTGATTTCTGGCTGGGTGAGCGACTGGAGCCGGGTGAGACTGAAATCCTCGACGCAATACGAGGCGATCACGCTGCCGTAAATGACGGCGTTACGCAGGGAGTTGTGGTTGACGCGGTCCGTCCGCGCGAGATACCCCGTAAACGCGCCGGCAAAACAGTCGCCCGCGCCGGTGGGATCGCGGATGTCCTCGAGCGGATAGGCGGGGGCGCTGAAGAACAGGTCATTCGCCAACAGCAGGCAGCCGTGTTCGCCCTTTTTGATGACCACGAATTGGGGGCCCTGTTTCAGAATGAGCCGCGCCGCCTTGATGAGGTTCGTCTGTTTCGTAAACTCGCGCGCCTCGCTTTCATTGAGCACGAGGCAATCGATCTTGCGCAATAACTCGACGAGCGCGTCGCGTTGCGTCTCGATCCACAGGTCCATCGTATCCGCCACGACGAACTTCGGCCCGGCGACCTGCGCCAACACATGCATCTGGAGTTGCGGGGAGATGTTGGCCAGGAACACGTAGGGCGTGCTCTTGTACGCATCGGGCAGTTCGGGCTGGAACGTCTCAAAGACATTCAGACAGACCGACAACGTCCGCCGCTTGTTGAGGTCCCATTCGTATTCGCCGCTCCACCGAAATGTCCGGCCTTCCGCCACCTGCAAGCCGTCGAGATTGATGCCGTGCTGGCGGTACAACTCGATGTACTTCTGGGGAAAGTCGGTGCCGACGATGGCGACCATATTGACCGTCGCAAAAAAACTCGCCCCTACCGAGGCGTAGCTTGCCGAACCACCCAGCAAATCGTGATGTTCCGCGACCGGCGTCTTCACGCTGTCCAGCGCCACCGAACCTGTGATGAGAATGCTCACTTGGGAGTCACCAGCCGCTTCTTGAATTCCGCGGATGCCTCGGTGGCATCCGATGCCCGCAGGATCGCCGAAACCACCGCCACCCGCGTCGCGCCGGCCTCCAGGATCTGGCTGATGTTGTCCAACGTGATCCCGCCGATGGCAAAAAAGGGAATCTTTACCTGTGCCGCGACCTGGCGGACCAGGTCGGTCCCGACGGACCTGGCCGCGGGTTTGGTGGCCGTCGGGAAAACGGGGCCGACGCCGATATAGCTGGCGCCGTCGCGTTCCGCCGCCAAAGCTTGTTCGAAGGAGTGGGTGCTGATGCCCACGATCCGCATGTTGGCGAGGCGATCGGCGCGTTGTTCCCGCGGGATCGCCGCCCAATCCTCCTGACCCAGGTGCACGCCGTCCGCGCCCGATTCGAACGCGGCCTCGATATCGTCATCGATGATGACGGGCACATGGTAGGGGAACGCGGCGGAAACCACCCGGAGTCCGATATCGACCCGCTCGGCGTGCGTGCGTTCCTTCGCCCGCACCTGCAAAATGTCCACGCCGCCCGCAACCAAATCGCGCGCTACCTCGCCGGGGTCGAGGTCCTCGACGTACATCGTGTCGATAAACCCGTACAACCGGCACCGGGCAAGTCGGGCCGTGGACATCAACCGAAAAAGACCTTTGCGACGTCGTAGAGTTCTTCCGGCACACAGCGGTTGCGGACGCGCAGCTTCGGCGTGCCGGTCTTCTTGTCCGGGACCTCGACAATGACCGAGTCGAGGGTGACGCCGATGACGTCCGGCCCGCGCAACGCAACCATTCTTCCAAATTCGCCGTTCATCGCGAGTTCGACGGCTTTCACGCCGTACCGCGTCGCGAGCACCCGGTCGTAGGCGCTGGGCGTGCCCCCGCGCTGGACGTGGCCGAGCACCACCGCGCGGCTCTCGATGCCGGTGATCTTCTCAATTTCTCTGCAGAGCACTTCGCCAATCCCGCCCAGGCGGACGTGGCCGAACGCATCGAGTTCCTTGCTCGATGTAACCTCGGTGCCCTCGAGTTTGAAACCTTCGGCGACCGCGACAATGGAAAAACTCTTCCCGCCCGCCTGACGGCGCTTGATGATTTTGCAGATCTCGGCCAGTGACATCGGAAATTCCGGCAACAAGATCAGGTCCGCGCCACCGGCCATACCGGCTTCCAGCGCAATCCAGCCCGCCTGGCGTCCCATCAATTCCACCACCAGCACGCGGCTGTGCGATTCCGCCGTGCTGTGCAGGCGGTCGATGGCCTCCGCGGCGATGTTGATCGCCGTGTCGAAACCGAACGTCTGGTCGGTGCCGTCGATATCGTTGTCAATGGTTTTGGGGACGCCGATCACCGGCACGCCGCGTTTGTGAAGGCGCGACGCGACAGCCAACGTGTCATCGCCGCCGATGGTGATGAGCGCTGCCAGGTCCATGCTCTTGATGTGCTTGACGAGCGTATCCAGTTGGTCGTCGGTCGGATTTGTGCGCGACGTGCCGAGGATGGTGCCCCCCAAATGCAGGATGCCCGATACGCGCTCGCGCGTGAGCGGGAAATAGTCTCCTTTGAGGACGCCGGCCCAGCCATTGCGGAACCCCAACACCTCGTATCCTTCGAGCAATCCTTTGCGTGTTACCGCCCGAATTACCGCATTCAATCCGGGGCAGTCGCCGCCGCCGGTCAGGGTTGCAATCTTCTTCATCTTGTTCCAGTCAAACTCCCTTGATTATTCCGGGGTGCCCACGGGTGCGGGGGTCAATTCCTGTGCCTTGGGCGGCACCAACGGCTGGCTGGCCGCCAACAGCCGGTCCACGAAATTCGTCGAATATCTCCCGCGACGGAAGTTCGGGTCCTTCAACGTCAGTTTGTGCAAGGGGATCGTCGTCTTGATCCCCCGGATGATCAGTTCATCCAACGCGCGGGCCATGCGATCCAGCGCCACCCGACGATCCGTACCGTAGCATATCAACTTGGCGATCATCGAGTCATAATGCGGCGGGATGACATATCCGCCATAGACGTGGGTGTCCACGCGGACACCGTGCCCGCCGGGAATATGCAGGAACTCGATGCGACCGGGGCAGGGCTGAAAGTTGTTGAACGGGTCCTCGGCGTTGATCCGGCACTCGATGGCGTGCTTTTGGAATTGAATGTCCTTCTGGTCGTACCCGAGATCCTCGCCGGCCGCGATGCGAATCTGTTCCTTCACGATATCGATCCCCGTGACTTCCTCCGTGACGGGATGTTCGACCTGAATCCGGGTGTTCATCTCAATGAAATAGAATTCGCCGGTGGCATCGAGCAGAAATTCCATGGTTCCGGCGTTCACATAGCCAACCGCTTCGGCCCCCTTGATCGCCGCCTTGCCCATTTTCTTGCGGATGTCGTTGGTGAGAGCCGGCGACGGTGATTCTTCGAGGAGTTTCTGATGGCGACGCTGCAAACTGCAGTCGCGTTCGCCGAGATGCAGGGTCCTGCCTTTGCGGTCGGCCAGAATCTGGAATTCAATGTGGCGGGGGCTTTCGATGTATTTTTCGAGGTAGACGACCGAATTGGAAAACGCGCGCTCCGCTTCCGACCGGGCCGTGTGGTAGCCCTTGACGAGGCTGGGATCGTTGTGCGCCACCCGCATCCCGCGTCCGCCGCCGCCGCCGGCGGCCTTGACGATCACGGGGTAGCCGATCTTTCGGGCGATTTTCAGGGCGTCTTGCTCGTTCTCGACGGGGCCGTCGCTGCCGGGAACCACGGGCACGCCCGCTTTGCGCATCGCTTCGCGGGCCGCGACCTTGTCTCCCATCGCGCGGATGGCCGAGCTGGGCGGGCCGATGAATTTGATGTTGCAGTTCTCACAAACTTCGGCGAAATGCGCGTTTTCGGAGAGGAACCCGTAACCGGGGTGGATCGCCTCCACATCGCCCACTTCGGCGGCGCTGATAATGCGGTCGATCTTGAGGTAGCTTTCCTTGCTGGGAGCGTCGCCGATGCAGATGGCCTCGTCCGCCAACTGAACGTGGAGCGAGTCGGCATCCGCCTTCGAATAGACAGCCAATGTCCGGATACTCAATTCCCGGCACGCGCGAATGATGCGCACGGCGATTTCACCGCGATTGGCTATCAGGATTTTATCGAACATGGCGACCTGTGTTTCCGTGGCTGAAGCTGTGCCGCGGCGTCCGCCTATTTGACGCGCACCGCAAACAGTTTCTGGCCAAATTCCACGGGCTTGGCGTTTTCCGCAAGAACTTCCGTGATGGTCCCTTTGACTTCGGCCTTGATCTCGTTCATCACCTTCATCGCCTCGATAATGCAGACGACCGTTTCGGGATCGACCTCCTGACCGACCTCGACATACGTCGGCGCGTCAGGCGCCGGGGCTCGGTAAAAAGTGCCCACCATTGGGGATACAATGTGCTTGGCATCCGTCGCGACGGGCGCCGACGCGGGCGGTGCGGCAGCCAGGGTGGGTCCGGGCGCGGTAACCGGAGCCGCGACGGGCGGCGGTGGCGCCGCCGGCGGGAGGGTCACCTGCTGCTGGAATCCTTCGGGGCCGCGCTTGATGCGGATTTTCAACCCATCCTGTTCCATCGAGAATTCGGAAAGGTCGTTGTCCTTCATCATTCCAATAATCGCCTTGATTTGCTCCAGTTCCATAGATTTTGGCTCAATCCTTTTGAAGTTAAAAGGGGCGTCCTTCCATCAACTCGCCATCCGTCTGCCAAACTCGCGCTTCGGCGCCACAGGTTTCGCTACCACCAAGGGGCATTTATCACTTGGAGGATCGCGTTTCCTTGGCGGGGTCGGACTCTAGCAAAGTACCGGTCGATTGTCTAACGCTTTCCTTGGCCGTGGCCAGAGCCTGACTGCAGCGGGGATTTGTCGGGTTCAACTCGACGGCTCTCTGGAGAAGTTGAAGGACTTCTGTATCAACACCATGCGCGGCAATCTTTGCTCTCGCCAGTTGCCACCAGCCTGAAGCCCGGTACGGGTCGCTCTCAATGGCATGGCGGTACGCCGCGAATGCTTCCTCGATACTGCCAGCACGGAGAGCCGTCTCCCCCAACCCCGATTGCAGGCGCGAATTCCAAGGCGCCAAACGCACCGCTCGCCTGTTTTCGTCGAGAGCCGCCAACGGATTGATGCCCTCGATCCGACGGGCTTGCTTGGCCATGAAAGCCGCCGCCAGTGCCCGACATTCGATCCAGAGTATGGCTGCCACCAAAACCACGCATACTCCTGCCACCAGCCAATTCTCCCGTTGACGCGGCGCCACGGTGTCGGTCTTGGGCAATTCCTTCAACCCTTGCAACGTGCCGAGCAGAACGAACGCCGGCAGCGCGACTCCCGGTACATAGAGGTCGAAATCAACCAATCCGTGGACCGTCCAGCCCACCAACGCCCCGCAAATGGCTGCGGCCGCAACATCGCCCACCCGTTCCCGCGACAGCCGAAACGAGTCCCGCACGGCGACGACCCACAACACGGCAAACACAAGAAACGCCAGGATGCCCGAATCCGACCACATCTGCAGGAAACTGTTGTGGACGGCTGCGGCCTCCTCGGTCAACGCCGTCTTGTACATCGGATAAATCGAACCGAACGTGCCCGGCCCCGTGCCGATCCAGGGATGATCCTTGATAATGCGGATGGCTCCACGCCAATAATCCGTCCGAGCTTCGAGGCTCCCTGTCCCAAAATGCAGCAAACCACCATGCCGGGCAACCGCAACCACCACACCCAGCACCAGGACAAGCACCGCAACCGCTTTCGCTACACCCCATCGGCCTTTCGGGACCAAACACCACAAAACCGCCAAGGTCATGAATCCAAAGGCCGCCAATCCGCCCCGCGAACCCGTGAGCAAAAGGCAAAACAGCATTTCACCCGCGGCAAACACCAACGCGATCCATTTCACGCGTGCGTCCCAACCGCGGGCGCGGACCCAAATCCACGCCAGCACCGGGGCGAAGGCCACGACCAGAAACCCCGCCAGCGCGTTGGGATACACGAACGGGCCGAATACACGGTTGCTGGTCATGCGCGCCAGGAAGTCCCGTGGCGCGGTGGACGCATCCACGTGAGTTGACGCGTAGGCGCGGGTCTCTTCCAAGCCGCCGAAATGTTGTTGCATCGCCAGAATGCAGACGAACAGCGTCGCCAGGGCCAGCCCTCCGAATATCCGGCCCGTCGCCGCGCCATTGCGCGCATACCAGGCGCCAACATAAAACAGCAAGACCCCCGCGGCGAAGAGCATGACCGTATCGATCGTCTCTTGGGGACAAATCGTCCAGGGCGCGGCCAAGATCTGGGTCAACAGGAAGACCAGCGGCAGCACGAACAGCAAATCCACCCGGGCCAGCATTCGATCCCGATCGAGCACGAGCCAGATGAAGCCGGCGAAGATGAGGATGATCGCGAGCTCATTGGGCCAGGTGAAATAGAGCCATTCGACGACGTCGGTCGGCGGCAGGACAGACCATTGCACCATGGCGGGCGCGCCGAATTTCAGCGGCGCGAGAAACGCCACGGCCGCCAGGCCCAACACAAACCGGTTCGCAAGCCCCTTCATTCAATCCGTCGTCTGCCGTCAGATCACCGCGCCACCGTTGTCGCGTTCGGTGTCAGCTTGAGCAGTCCCACCTCGAACGCCAGTGTCTCCGAAATATTGCGCGAAAGCGCGTCACGAATTCGCTCGATGGCCTCGAGGTTACGACAGGCCTGTGAACTGGTCAATCCGTCCGCGATTCGCCGCGTGGTCGGCGCCTGGTCGGGATGGGCCAACAATTGATCGTCGGCTCCCTCGGCGCACAGCAGCAGATCGCCGAACCAACTGTATATTTCCTCCAACACCTGCTCCCGCGCGGCCCGGTATTCGCCCTCGATCCGCGCTTCCATTTGTTCTTCGAGCCGCTCGCGCACCCTGGGGTCCAATTCCTCGTACCGATCGAGGTCGAGTTCCGCTTCCACGCGGGCGCGCGTCTCGTTGCGAATTTCCTGAAGGAGCGCCGTCAATTCCGATAACAATTGGTAACTGTGGGAAATTCGTTCCTCGGGGGTGGCGGGAAATTTCGTCAACAGCGGCCACAATTTTGCGCCAGAGGGAGACGTGACGCCCGTCGCGGTCGGGCCAAAGGATATTCGCAGGCACCGCGACAGAATGGTCGGCAGCAAACGCTGCGGGTCGGCCGTCAGCAGAAGGATCACCGTCTGGGCGGGCGGTTCTTCGAGCGTCTTGAGAAACGCGTTGCCCGCTTCCTCGCCCATGCAGTCGGCGTCCACCACGATCCCGACTTTCACGCCCCCCATTGACGACCGCAGGTTCACCGATTTCATGAACTCGCGCATCTGGTCAATCTGGATGCGGCGGCTCTTCGACTCCGGCCGCACCCAGTACACATCCGGATGCACCCGCTCGTCGACGCGCCGGCAGGAATCGCATCGGTCGCAGCTATCGTGGTCTTTTTCCAAACAGTTCAACGCCTTCGCCAGCGTCCGCGCCATGGCTTCCATGCCCCGACACTCCTGTCGGGGTCCGGCAAACAAATAGGCGTGCGCCAACCGTCCGCGCTCCAGGCTGTGATGCAGTTGCGCGGCGATCTCCTTCTGTTCCTGGAAATCGCTAAAGGACATCCTTCACCAAACTCCAAATTTGCGTCGCGATTCCCTCGATGGTCTGGCTGCCATCGATCACTTTCACGCGACGGTTTTCGCGTTTGGCCAGGTCCAGATATCCCTGCCGCACGTGCTCGTAAAACTCCAGCGCCTGGTTTTCCATCCGGTCGAACAACTCGCGGCCTCGGACTCGTTCGAGACCGACTCGCGGGTCAAGATCGATCACCAGCGTCAGATCGGGCAGAGAAGCGCCCGCGGCAAAGCGGTTGATGGCGGCCACGGACTGTGGATCGATCTTTCGGCCCACCCCCTGATATACGGTAGTCGAATCGAGAAACCGGTCGCAGATGACGACAGTTCCGTTGTTCAACGCCGGCTGGATCACTTCCCGAACGAGTTGGGCGCGGCTGGCGCAGAAAAGCAACAACTCGGTTTCGGGAACCATGGCCGCAGACTGCTTGCTATATTGGAGGATGTGACGGATTTGTTCGCCCACTTCTGTACCACCCGGTTCGCGGGCGATTAACACCTGATAACCCTCTTGCCGCAAGCGGGTTACCAAACGATCGATGTGCGTGGACTTTCCGCTGCCTTCCCCGCCTTCAAAAGTGATGAATTTGCCTTTTTTAGCCATTTTTCTGAAAGATTTTCACGGATGATAGTGCCGCGTCGCGTGGCGGTCAAGATTTGGCACCGAGCCTGCTGTTTTTGAAGTAGATACTCGTATCATCATTTGGGTGGGAAACAAGAGATTGGGAGGATTCGCAGATGCCACTGACAGCCGAAAATATCGGGCAAACGGATGCGGTCAAGGCGGCTGGCCAAGATGCCGTTCCGGCCGCCGACGGTTCCCTCATCCGCGTGCTGGCCATTGACGACAACGAGGAGTTCCGCAATCTCATCACCGAATTGTTGCGGCCCCTCGGATTCGACGTTGAGGCCGTCGCCAGTCCCGTGAAGGCCCTGGAAAAGTTCACCCAGGAAAAGGACAGATTTCACCTCGTGTTGCTCGACTACTACATGCCCCAGCTTGACGGCGCCAAGACGTTCGAGTGGTTAAAGAAGCTCAATCCCAACGTGAAAGTCATCATTGTGTCCGGCGCGGAAGAACTACGGCTCCGCCAGATCCTCGCTCAACACCCGATCGATGGCTATATCCGCAAGCCCTTCCGCGTCCAGGAAGCTCTTCACATTATTCGTCACGTGATGACCAAATCCAGCGGCAGGCCCGACGCTCGCTGATCCTGTCTTCCCGTCTCCTATCGCAGGGGCAGACCGCCGCGTCCGCTGTTCCGGTCTTCCTAACCGTGAAGCCACTTCCATGCTCGCCGGGCTTTGGGTGGTTGCTCCTGACAACTGTGCCAACGAGATCCTGTGCTCTTGTTCGCTCGGCGGAATCCCAGATTAAATATCGGCAATCTTGGCATCTCGGCATTGGAAACCGCTTTCGTCACTGCGGATCGGAACTTTGCCCCCAAAAATGGGCAGCGGCAACACGGGTTCGACCACGCCCTCGGTGAGGTATAGCAGCCAATAGGGGATACTGGCGCTACGGGCATGGTCAGCTTTCCGCGCTGCCGCTGCAAATATCATCCACCAACAAGAAATCGTTTTGGCAACCCAGCGTGTTCAAAACCGCCACATGCCAGCCGTGACACCGGCGTATTCTGGCTACTTCTCGACGGCTTGCGGCGATTGCTCCGCGATTGGCGACCTCGTTCGGTTCTCGTCCACTCGCTTGACCCGCTGGAGTAATGTGTCCCTCGATCCCTCCGATCGGCCGGCAACCAAATCATAACCACAGCAATAACAACGCGCCTTCACCTTATAATTGTCTGCCCCGCACGACGGACATTGCAGCAAGCTCGAATGGCTCGCATGCCTGCGCCGGCTACCCAGTTGGATGAAGACAGCCGGGACGACAACAAAGACTGCAAGAAACAAGAGCAGCATTATGATATCGGTCAGGTTCACAATCGGCGAAATTCCTTCCTCACAAGGTAAAAATCACCCGAGATCTTTACGGCGCACCAGCGCTACTGTTACCTGCAAGCTCAAACCAGCGGGAGTCGAGCAAAAGCCTGGCACCGGAGTTGAGAATGCGACAAACACTGAACCGCGTCAAGGTGAATCAGGTTAAAAACGTAGCGCGGCCTATCACGCATCTTGGCGCCATGTGGCGATTAAAATTTAGGAACGTCAACTCCGGTTGCCATAAGACTTCCCCTCCAGAGTCTATCAGAGGTAATATCAAAATCTTGTGCTCACCGAGTAACTGGGGCATGTTCCGACATAACTACCCAATAGCTTGTGTCGATTAGGTAAAGCGTTTTCCCCGCGGCTACTCCGCGATTCACATCTTGTGCAGACAGCGGGGATTGTTGTCGTGCCAGAAGCGCTTTGCGAGAATCCCTATTTGGCGGGAATCTTGTAAGCTTTGAGGCTATTCTGGTAGATGAAATCGCGGAGCGCGACGGTTGGACTGCGCGCCTGCTCATCCAAGATCAGGGCGTTTCGGAATCGCCCCAGATCGAGATAGTCCTGATAGATCTCGGGGATGGGCAGACCCAAAGATGCCAGAGGGGCGACCCCAGCAAGGACTAAATTGTAGGGATCCTGGTTCGATCCCGGTTTGCTTGGTGCGTCCAGAGCTTGTTGGAATGATTGCATGTCCGGCGCAGGTCCCGCCGCGATCCTCCTGAGCAGAGCGCGCTGCGACGGGGTCACGAGTTCGATTCGGCCCATCATGACCCGCGTCACCTCGGTGGGGACGGAGATTTGCAAGGGCAGGTAGTAATCCGTCCACGCCCGTGGCACGACGAAGAAGAGGCGCAGCCCCGCGCTCTTAAAGTAAGAAAGCTCCCAGGTGTTGAGTAAGGCGTCGGCCTCGTCGTCAAACAAACCCTCCTCGGTCAGCGCCCGGTGCATGTCCGCGCGGAACCGTGCCGCGTTCTGCGGGGAGAACTCGGCGTTTGCGAATGTCGCGGCCGTTGCCGAACGGGAGCCATTGCTTTCTCCCGTCATCGTCACAGGATCCAATCGTCGAAACGCTGACGACCCATCCGGGCGGACTTCCGTGAGCCAAAGATGTCGGATCGCAAGGGGCCGCTTGTTGTGAAGCGGGGGGTCGAGGTTGTCGCGAATTGACAACTGGTCGCCCTTGGAATTGCGCGCGACCTGCAAGGGGGCATCGATATGGGCCACGCCGCGGTAGAAAAGAAACTTCTCACTCTCGCCGTTGGTTGTCGTCACGGATGCCGCATCGACGGCCCGCGGTGACGTCCATACATGCGCGGTCGTCGTTGGCCCGTTCGCGGCCGAGCCCACGGTGAGTGCGGGCCATTTCAACTGACCGAGGGTATCGCTTCGCAAGTGGCCGAACGACGGCCCAGACTCGACCCCCGGCGCGACCCCTTCGGCTGACGGATAAAACTGAGTCAACCATCCGCCGCGAAATTCGACGTTCACATCCAGTGTCAGCGGTTTGGTTTGAGGTTTCGGAAGATGGAAGTAGATGACCGGCGTCTCCAACCGCATCGTCACATCTGGATGACAGCCCGGCGCACCCTTGTTGAGCAATACCGGGGGAAGTTCCGTCGCTCGAATCAGCAAGGTTTGCGCGAGATCGTGCACAAAGCCCGGCACCGGTTCGTCATCGGTATTGATGCCACCGATCGCCTGGCCGTTTTCATCTTGCAGGCTGGTGAACGTGCCCCATTCGTGGACAATCAATCCACGCTCGCCGGTGTTTTGGATGGCAAATCCCAAGGCGGCCAGTCCCAGTGGCAGGCCAACCAGCAACAGGACAGTCCGCAGCCTCATGATTTCCTCACGTATGTGCACTTGTGCACGACGCTATTCTACGATAGTTCGGAAATCAGGTAAGTAAAGAGTGTGTAAAATTTTGCGCGTTATCGCGGGAGAATGACGGTGAAGAGCGCGCCGCCGCCGGGCGCGTCGGCGTAGGTGACACGGCCATCATGGGCTTCCGCCAAGGCCTTCACCAGCACCAAACCCAGCCCCAGGCCCGCCGGCGAATCGTCGCGGTTGCCGCGCGCAAAGGGGCGGAAGAGTTTTTCCCGCACATCCGCCGGGATACCCGGTCCGCGATCGCGCACGGACAACGTCACCGAACGATCGTCCGACGAAAGCGCGACGTGAATCTCCCGGTTCCGGGCCGTGCGCGAGTATTTCTCGGCGTTATCCACCAGGTTCTGGATGATTTCGGCGATGGCATCCCGGTCGAAGCGCGCTTCCGGAAACTGGTCCGGGATGGAAAGCTCGATGCGAGCCCCGGCGGCTTCGAGTGCGGGGCGCTGGCGTTCGACGCAGTCGCGCACGGCAGCCGCCAGGTCGCCGGGCACGGGACGAGCGTTGAGCGCACCGCGTTCGAGGCGCGAGAAGCCAAGGACGTTGGAGATAACGCGACCGAGCCGCGCGGCTTCTTCCGCGACGCGATTCGCGTAGTCCCGGGTGCGTGTCGGGTCGCCCAGTCCATCGGCGAGCATCTCGCTGTACATGCGCAGACCGGCGAGCGGGGTGCGCAGTTCGTGCGCGGCCGATGCGGCGAACTGCGAGCGCTGGCGCGCGAGCCGTTCGGTATTCCAGACCAACGCCACGACGCACAGGCCGGCCACGCTGGCGGCCCCGGCGCCGGCCCAAAAGAACTGCAGAAAACTGACCCAGTCGTGACGCGCCTGCGCATCCGCGTCGGCGAATTCTTTGGCGGCGCTGACGACGACGTACCAGCCCGTGTGCTCGAGGCGCGCGGCAGCCACGTACGAGCCTGCGGTGGCGTTGGGCGCGAAGCGGGCGGGCAACACCGCATTCTTGAGAGTTTCCGCAACCGCCTCACTGGAGATGACAAATCCCTGCACGAGGATGCCCACCGGCGTGCTGACGTTGCGCAACGCGACAAGCCTCGTCCCGTTGGAGGTGCGCAGGGAGCACCACTGGAAATCGCCGACGTCAATGGCGACCTTCCGTTGGCCGTCTCGTAAGCGAAATCCGTCATCGGCGAACGTCGTTGCCGAATTGGTGCCGGATTTGATGTCCGAGTAAATCATGCCTGCCAGCGCATTCTGGATCCAGGCATCGGCCTCCATGACTTCGACGTGCTGCGGTGCCGGCGATGGGTGTTGCGGCAGCCCATTTTGGAGGTGCGCGACGCACGCCGAACCATGCACGGCCACCTGCAACTCGTTCCGGATCGTGCGTTGGGATGCGATTTTGACGGGGTTTTCGCCACCCAGATCCGCCTCGGGGAGCGTGGGCAGGGTAACGCGTCCCGACGGGTCGATCTGGAAGTACGCGCGGATGAGCGGGTCGGTCGGTCCCTGCGCCAACGGCGAAGGCGTGACGGACGGGCCTTCGGATGCGCCTCTCGGGTCATGATAGAGCGATTGATATTGATAGAAGGGACGGTTGGACTCCGATTCCAGAAGCGTTTGGAGCCGATCCTGAAGACGCCGCGCCAATTGACGGGCGGTATCGTGGGCGGATTGGCGCAGAGGCAATTCGATTTGATCGACCGTGCGCTGTACTTCGCGCGAACCAACGATGTACCACGCGGCGCAGGGAACCACCAGCGCCGCGATCGTCAGGACGAGCGCCAGCGTCGTGCGACTGCGCCAGAACCTCATGGTTTGCCCCATGTGTAGCCGGTGCCCTTGACGGAAACGATGATTGCCGGTTCCGTGTGATCGCGCTCGATCTTCTGGCGGAGGTGGGCGATGGTCACGTCGACGGTGCGGGTTTCCATGTCCGCGTTCGCGCCCCAGACTTGTTCGAGCAATTCGCTGCGGGAGACCGTCCGGGCCCTGTGTCGATGGAGCCAGCGCAGGATGCCAACCTCGCGGGGTGACAGCGGGATGATTTTGTGATTGCGGCGCGCCTCGCAATGGCCGAGGTCGAAACGGCAGCCATCGAGTTCGATGACTTCCGGCTCGGCGGGCGCGGACTGGGCGCGGCGGGCGAGAGCGGCGATCCGGGCGAGGAGTTCGCGGGCACCGAACGGTTTGGTGACGTAATCGTCCGCGCCGACTTTCAGGCCGCGCACTTTGTCTTCCTCGGAGCCCTTGGCGGTCAACATGAGGATGGGCAGGTCCGGCCGGGCTTTGCGGAGCCGGTGGCAGACTTCGATGCCGTCGAGTTTCGGGAGCATCACGTCGAGCACCACAAGATCGAGTTCGGGATCCATGCCGCGCTTCGTGGCGGTGAGGCCGTCAGCGACCATGTCGACAGTGTGGCCCGCGCTCCTGAGCAAGTCTACCAATCCGTCCCGCAGCAGGGGATCATCTTCGACGACAAGGATTTTCATGGAGTTCCCAATATCAGTGTAAACCGTCAGGTCGCCAGGGCAAAGTAAAAGGTGTGTAAAAAAACTGGTTGCGCGCGTATTGTGGCACAAGGTTTCCTGTGATGAAGATGACGATTCGCGACGCGGTGCTCGAAATCGCGCAGGGTGACATCACCGCGTTGGCGGTGGATGCGATCGTCAACGCCGCGAATGAATACCTCAAACACGGTGGTGGCGTGGCCGCGGCCATTTCGCGCAAGGGCGGGCCGACAATCCAACAGGAATCCGACGTACTAATTTCGATGCGCGGGCCACTGAAAACCGGCGAATCGGTCATCACAGGCGGCGGCAAACTGGCGGCGAAGTTTGTGATTCACACCGTCGGCCCGGTGTGGAGCCGGCTGGACCCGACGGAGGCGGACCGGCTGTTGTGCCAGGCGGTGAGGAGCAGCCTGACACTGGCCAAGGAGAAGGGACTGAAATCCATCGCATTGCCGGCTATCAGCACGGGTATCTACGGGTTCCCTATCGAGCGCGCCGCGCCGTTGATGCTCAAGGAGGCAAAACGCCACCTCGAAGGGGAGGCAGGTTTGGAGAAAGTGCTGTTTTGCCTCTACGATGACGCGAGCTATCGCGTGTTTGAATCGGCTTTCGCGCTTCTCTAAAAGCCCCTAACAAAACTCGCCGCCTGTTGCAGCCGCGGCGGTCTTGGAGCTGGGAAAGGGCTGGAAGGCACTGTGCGAGAGGATACGATGTTGGTCGATGGGACTGAATGGCTCGTGATAGTTGCGGGGCGTACGTCCTATGGGAGATGCCGGGTCGTGGGCAACTTTGATCTGCCTTTATCCCAGCTGCTTGGTACTCAAGGGAAAATGGATAACGAATAACCTTGACGTGACCTGGCACGGCAGGTTAGTCTTCATTACTGCCGCTCGGGCCCATGACCCGAGTCAACCAATCCAGCCCCCTCTTCCTGGGGCGCGAAAGGAGTAGTCATGAATAAGCTTCGTGACGCGGAGAACCAATTTTCAGTGAGCGCTCTCCTAAAACAAATCGTTACGCTGTTGGCGATGGCGGCGTTGGCTCTGGCCGGTGCCACGGCTGAGGCGCAAATCAGCGGGTTCGGCGGCAATGGGGCCGGGTGGACGCTTAATACCAACCCCAATTACGGCAGCGGCGGCGGCGCGCCGCCCTCGGTGTCGAGTGACGTTCTGAACATCATCAACGGTTACTACGGAGACAATAGCGCGTTCTACGATACGCCACAGGATATCAGCAGTTTCACGGTCTCATACGTGTGGCAGAACACTACGGGCCCCGGGGTAGGAATCAATCCTGCCGACGGGTTGACATTCACCCTTCAGAACCAAGGTCCCACTGCCCTCGGAGGGGGGGGCGGCGCTTTGGGTTACGAAGGCATTACTCCGGCCAGCGGAGTCGCCTTTAATTTATACTCGTTTGGTCATGTGGTCGGTTTGGGTTACGCTCCGGTTTCGACTGGTAACGGCTCCGGCAGCTATCAATCGACCGGGGCGGTGAATTTCGACTCAACGGATCCAATCAGCGTACAAATCACATATAGCGGCAATCTGTTGAGCGTAGCTGTAAAGGATCTGACAACATCGGCCAGTTACAACACCAGCTTCTCTGTGAACGTGCCCGGTGATGCGGGAGGGAACACGGCGTACGTGGGATTTACCGGTGGATCGGGAGGCGGCGCCTCAGACCAAACCGTGAGTAATTTTCAATTCATTCCCGAGCCTTCGTCATTTCTGCTGGTCGCACTCGGTGGTGTACCGCTTGTCGCGCTTCTCAGACGCAAGCGCGGTTAAGCCCTCGTTGCTTCTTCTTCGGTTGAGCCTCCCGCCGTCACCAGGATGTGGTGGTACGGCGGCGGATGGGTCAGGTTTCATTATGAACCATATGGGGCGCAGCCATCGATGCCTCTTGAGGGTTGCCGCGCCCCATGGTAGCTTTCCGCCATGAAAACTTTCGCGCTCGTCGCTGTCTCACTGCTTCTACAAGCCATGATCACCCACGCGCAACCCATCGATAGTATCGCGGTCAAAGATATTGACCACAAGGACACAACCCTGGGTGCTTATCAGGGCAAGGTGATGCTCATAGTCAATGTGGCCTCCGAATGCGGTTTCACCCCGCAATACACCGCGCTCGAAAGCATCTACGAGAAATACAAGGACAAGAACTTCGTCGTCCTCGGGTTCCCCTGCAACCAGTTTGGCGGACAAGAACCGGGCACCAGCGAGCAGATCAAGCAGTTCTGCACCAGCAAATACAAGGTCACGTTCCCGCTGTTCGAGAAGATCGACGTGAACGGTCCGCGGCGCCACCCGCTGTACACGCTGCTGGTGGGCAGGAATTCGCCATTCCCCGGCGACATCCGATGGAATTTCACCAAGTTCCTCATCGGCCGCGACGGCGCCATCCTCAAGCGCTTTGATTCAAGAACCAGTCCGAACTCATCCGAAGTGATCACCGCCATCGAAGCCGCGCTCGCGGCGAAGTAGCGCGGAAATTTCGGCTGGGGACAGCCGACGCTACAACCGGAGCACCCGCCTTTCAGGTCTTCGGGTCGGTCTTTGCCAGCCTCTGAGCTGATTGACGCACCGCGAAGTCGAGTAGCGAGGGACAAAGGCGGCGGAGCCAGATGGCGAGGCGCGCGGAGACGGTCAACACGACCTGGCGTTTGTGCCGGGCGCAGCCCCGAAGCAGAGCCTGGGCGACCTGGGCGGGATGTTGTCCCGCGAACGGACTCTGGCGGACGGGACCCCCGTAACTGTACAGGTGGTCGAAGAACGGCGTGTCGGTGTAGGCCGGCAGGACGGAGATGACCTCGATTCCCGTCCCGTGCAATTCGATGCGGAGCGTATCGGTCAAGGCCAACAGCGCGAACTTGCTGGCGCAGTAGGCGCTGTTGCGCGCCGCGACCACCATGCTCAACACGCTGCCGACATTGACAATCTGTCCCGCGCGCTGCTGGCGCATCTGCGGCAACACCGCCTGAATGCAGCGGATCGGTCCGTAGAGATTCACATCCATGAGGGACCGCACGTCGTCGAGCGGCGTGTCGGCGAACGTGGCGCGCATCCCGACGCCGGCATTGTTCACGAGGATGTCCACGCGGCCAAATTTCGCCACCGTCGTCGCCACGAGCCGTTGCACGTCCTCGTCCTTCGTGACGTCGGTGGGCACTGGCAGGAACCGGTCGCGCCACTGGGGATGCGCGTTTACGACCTCCTGCAATTTGGTTTCGTTTCGGGCGGCGAGGACGACGCGAGCGCCTTCCCGGGCAAACGCGAGGGCAGTTTCCAACCCGATGCCGCTGGAGGCGCCGGTGACGATGACGACCTTGTTTGCGAAGCGAGCGCGCATAGTGAAGTCGATTTCTCTTCTCGGCTGAGCCAGACCATGGTACACACCCGATGGTTGGATTGGCAATGCTTGAGCCATGAACAACGACTCCGTCACCTCCCCGAAGTACGTACTGGCCATCGACGACGAACCCGAGATTCTGGAGATTATCCGGCAATGTCTGGACGGCGAAGGGTTGCCCGTCCTTACCGCCCTGGGATCCAAGAATGGACTGGAAACGTATGAGAATCACTGGCGGGAGATCGGGTTGGTCCTGCTCGACTACGTCATGCCCGAAATGACGGGGGAGCTGGTATTCGAGTTTCTCCAACGAACCAATCCCGAGGTGCGCGTGATCCTGTTGACGGGATGCGACGATCAGGTCGCCCGCGGGATGTTCGAGAGCGGTTTGCGCGGTTACATCCAGAAGCCGTTCTACATTGGCGATCTGGTGCAGCGCGTCCGCGATGAATTGTCGCTGGCGTGATTGGCAAGGGAACGGAAACACAAAATTCTTGGAAAGACGGCGAAAGCCGGCGTAGATTGCGGCATGAGCAAAGGTGAACGGTCCGAGAATCTGGTTCAAGTGCACCACGCCCACGACGAATGGGAAGGGAGCATCATCGTCGGGTACCTGCAGGACAACGGAGTGGAAGCGACACTGCAACGTCCGGAGTCGACGACCCCATGGGACGTCGCGGAGAGCCTGAGTAGCGCTGAGAAAGTCAACGGCATCTTCGTGCTCGAACACGACGCTGATCGGGCGCGCAACCTGGTAAAAGAGTTCCTGAGCACGGTGACGGACGAACAGATTTTGGAGGAAGCGGCCGGCCAAAAACTGAAGCTCGACAAGGAGACGATTGGACGATTGCGCACCGCGACGCGGGAAGAACACCGGACGTTTGTGTTTCTCGGTTGGACCGGAGTCGTATTCCTCGGCGCGGCGGCCCTGCTCTGGGCGACCTGGCCGGGCTGGCTGAAAGTCGGGCCGCCGCCACCGGAGTTTCGGTGGGTCGTCGTGATCCTGCTGGCACTGGCGGCGGTGTTTGCCGGCACCTGGGCGAGCCGGCCAACGAAATGAAGCTGGCGTGCAACATCGACCAGCGCGGACGCAAGGCGCGGCTGATCAGCGGTGCGGTCGTCATTTTGTGCGGCGGGACGTTGATTGTGACGGGGGTGATCACCGGATCGAGGACGCTGTTGGTTGCGGGCATCTTTCTGGATGTCGCTGGCTCGTTCATGATTTTTGAAGGAGTCCGCGGCTGGTGCGCCCTGCGGGCCATCGGCATCAAGACACCGATGTGAAGCAGCGGGGCCAACTCGGTCGTCACAGCGGCTGGCATTCGAAGGAAATGGAAAGCCCGGCGGCGGCCAGGCCGGCGGGAAGGTCGATCACGAAGTCGTCCGCGTAGAATTTTCCCGGCACCCAATGTTTGACCGGCCAGACGCACTGGCCCAGTGGTTGGAATTGTGATCCGAACTGGGGGAAGCGGTTCCCGGCTTGTGATTGAACGTGGCAGCGCACGGCCAGGTCCACATCCACAGGAGCTGCGACGGAACTGAACATGGTGATGAGGATTTGATCCAGCGGGCTGGCGCCACCCGAAGTCACCGCGGTCGCGGTGTATCCCTCGAACGTCACCCCTTTCCCGAGGTCCGCTGGTTGATGGACGGCTTCGGGAGGCAAGGCATCGCGCTCGACGAGTCGGCGCGGGTCGATGGGTTCGCCGTGCCGCGAGTAGAGGAGAACGCCGTCCTGCACATCCACCAGGTGCAACTGCGGAAGAGATTCGGCCTGCCGCTGGATGTCACGGAGGTTTTTCAGCCAGTTGAGGGTGGTGGCGGTTCTCCACGAATCACGCATATCCAGGAGCACGCCATCGATTTGCGGAGGCAGAGGGGGAGTCACGTACAGGTACTTCTGCGTGATGAAATGGGCCGCGACGCGCTGGGTGGCGAACAAGGAACCCTGTCGGTCAATGCGTTGGGCCATTCGCTGCACGATTTGCGGACGGTCGGGTGACGTTGGCAGGGCCACCATGGCCGGTTTACTCCAGAAGACGTTGCCAAAAAACACGGACAGCAAGATTCCCGTGACGGTCGCGCCGGAAAGAACGGCCCGTTGTCGGGCCGGGGTCGCGCGGGACAACGCCGCCGCCAGAGCCCAGAAGAGCACGGGGAACAGCGCCAACTGATACCAGTAGCGGATGCTTTTGAGGGTGGGATCCAGGCAATCGAAGAGAAACACCAGCGACCCGACGAGGAGCACCGAGGGTTTCTTCAAGGGTACGAACAGCAGCGGCGCCAGCAGGAGCGCGGCGAAATAGAAGGACGACGCCGAGAACAGATTGCCCCAAAACTCTTTGGGATTGTTCCAGGGCGAAAGCAGGATTTCCTCCTTGGTCTCGCCGATGGGGGCGAAGTGGCTTTGCGCCATGTACGCCTGATGACCCATTGCGGGAATGACCATCGACGTCATGATTAGAAAATACGCGAAGGCGACTGTTGCGATCACAATGCCCAGCTTGCGACGGTTGCCAAACAGGGCCAGATAGAGCCCGAACGTTCCGATCGGAATGGCCGCTTCCTCCTTGAGGAGAATCGCCCACACGGCGAATAGCAGCGCCCAGCCGGGGCGTTCCGCGAGCCAGAATGCCAGGGCAAGAAAATACAGCGGCAGGCAGAGGTTGCCGCAGTGGAAGCCGTAGGAGCCGCTGTATATCAACTGTGACGCCGACGGAAAAACGATCCAAGTTGCCACCAGTAGCAGTGCCGCCGTTTTGTCCTGAAGAAGTTTGTGGCCGATCCAATAAATTGGCAACGCGCAGGCCATGACGGCCAGAATCTGGAGCAGGATCGTTGCTTTCAAGTCCGGCCACAGAAACCAGAGCGGGACGAATGGCAGGAATCCCGGCTGAAAATGGTCGTAGAAGAGCGGTCGGTCGGGATTGACGCGCAGGAACAACTCGCGCGGGTTGTAGAGCGTGTTGAACATGGTGCGGGCGTAGTCCCCGCAATCGGCGTAGCCGAGTTGGAAATTGTTGAAGTAACGGATCTGCTGTACGAGGTAATAGACGGACAGACCGACGGCTGCCGAAACAACCGCCATCGGTAAGAGGCTTGCCGGCTCGAAGTCGTAGCTGAACCCGGCGAATTGCACATGCCAACTTCGTCCCGGGCTCGACACCGGACGGCCGCGCAACCAGAGCGCGATCGTCCAACCGCAGGCGGTGCAAAAGAGGATCGGGTCGAGGCAATGCGGGCGGAACCCGAGAGCACGTTTTGCCAGGATGAAGCTGGCGGCGGCGGCTGACACGAGGCCGGCGTTGAACCACCGTCGGCATTTGTCGGGTCGCCGAGCGGATGAAAGGAGCATGAGAACCGTCGCGACGGTGAACACCAGCATGCAGACGATCTCCAGATTGCCGGGCAGCGCGGGCAACGCCCAATAAACTTCTGGAGAGTAATTGGTTCCGAGGAGGACCCAAAAGGCGACAAGGCAGAGCGTGGCGATGACCGCCAACGCCAGAAACCAGGTATGCCGGAACGCGGAGCGCATGGTATCTCTTTAGAAAAACCGACGAACGGTCGTCACGGGAGCTCATGGTAGCGTTCGATTCGGCCCCGGCTCAAGGCCGAAAGTGGTGCTCCGGCTCGGCTGGATACCTACACGACAGGCATCCAGCCCTACAATCCAACTCCCGGCTCTACAATCCGTCAGACTTTGTCGCGGAAGTAGTCGATGGTCTGGCGGAGGCCGTCTTCGAGTTTCACTTTGGGTTCCCAGCGGAGGAGTTTCTTCGCGCGGGAGATGTCGGGACGGCGTTGTTTGGGGTCGTCCTCGGGCAACGGTTCGTAGACGATCTTACTTTTGCTGCCGGTGAGCTTGATGATGAGTTTGGCGAAATCGAGGATGGTGAACTCGGTCGGGTTGCCGATGTTGACGGGTTCGTGGAAATCGGATTGGGAGAGTCGGTAGATGCCGTCGATGAGGTCGGAGCAGTAGCAAAAGCTGCGGGTTTGTTGGCCTTCGCCGAAGACGGTGAGGGGTTCGCCGCGGAGGGCCTGGCCGATGAAGGCGGGGACGACGCGGCCGTCCTTGAGGCGCATGCGGGGGCCGTAGGTGTTGAAGATGCGGACGATGTGGGTATCGACCTTGTGGTAGCGGTGATAGGCCATGGTCATGGCTTCGGCGAAGCGCTTGGCTTCGTCGTAGACGCCGCGGGGGCCGATGGGGTTGACGTTGCCCCAGTAGGATTCGGACTGGGGATGTTCGAGCGGGTCGCCGTAGCATTCGGAGGTGGAGGCGAGGAAGAATTTGGCGCCTTTGGCCTTGGCGAGTCCGAGCGCGTTGTGGGTGCCGAGGGAACCGACCTTGAGGGTCTGGATCGGGAGCTGGAGATAATCGATGGGGCTGGCGGGTGATGCGAAATGGAAGACGTAGTCGACGGGCCCGGCGAGGTAGATGAACTGGGTGACGTTGTGGTGGATGAACTGGAAATTTTTGTTGCCGGCGAGATGGGCGATGTTGTCGGTGTTGCCCGTGACGAGGTTGTCGATGGCGATGACGCGATGGCCTTCGGCGAGGAGTCGGTCGACGAGATGGGAGCCGAGGAAGCCGGCGCCGCCGGTGACGACGGTGACGGGAGCGGGAGTGGTGACTGTCATTGTGGTTGAGTGCTTCGCAGAAATTGCGGCGAGGGGCAACAAAAAAGAGAAGACAGGGGCGAAAGGCAGGAGACAGTAACCGAGTAGCCGAGTAGCCAAGGGGCGGACGGGGGGCGCAGAGGACGGGTGGGCTAGCCAAGTAGCCAATAGCCAGGTGGCCGAGTGGGCGGGGGGCGCGGCGGCGCGTGGGGTGCGTGGTGCGATGAGTGTTGGGACGGGAGTGTACAGGGGGTGGGTTGGGTTGGCAACGTTCTCTCCCGATCACGTTGCCCTTTCGGACGTCGACACGACGCGACGCCTTCTCGCGACCACCCGGGTCGCTCGATTATTTGGGGCCGGGGCCGGTGAGGACGATGGGGAGGGTGCGGGCGCGGGTTTTGAGGTCGAGACGGAGGGACCGGTTGTCAATGGATTGCATGTTGAGTTTCATCCACTGGTCGAAGCCGGGCGCGGCGAGACGTCGAGGGTCAGGGCGGCGATCAGCGGCCTCCGAGTTCGGCGGCTCGGGCGAAGTCCTTCTCCGCCTCCACCCGATTACCCTGGGCATTCTTGGCGCCGCCACGGCCGATGTAGGCCATGGCGTTTTGCGGATTGAGTTCAATGGCTCTCGTGAAGTCGGCGATGGCGCCATCCAGATCGCCCTTGACCCTCCTGATATTGGCGCGGTTGAAGTAGGCGACGGCGTCTTGCGGGTTGAGTTCAATGGCTGTGGAGTAGTCAGCGATGGCGCCATTCAGATCGCCCTTGTGTCTTTTGGCAACGCCACGGTTAGCGTAGGCGTCGGCAAGTTTCGGGTTGAGTTGAATGGCTTTCGTCTCGTCCGCGATGACACCATCCCAATCGTCCTTGGCCTTCCTGGCATTGCCGCGGCCGACGTAGGCAAGGGCATCCTTTGGATCGAGTTCAATGGCTTTCGTGAAGTCGAAAATGGCGCCATCCCAATCGTACTTGTTTGCGTTAACGGCGCCACGGTCAACGTAGGCGTGGGCCAGTTTCGGGTCGAGGTCAATGGCTTTTGTGAAATCAGCAATCGCGCCATCCAGATCGCCCTTGGCCTTCTTGGCATTGCCACGGTTGTTGTAGGCGACGGCGAGGTTCGGCTCGAGTTCAATGGCTTTGGTGAAGTCAGCGATGGCACCATCCCAATTGCCCTTGTCCATCTTCGCGCCGCCACGGTTGTTGTAGGCCCCGGCGGCCTTTGGGTCGAGTTCGATGGCTTTCGTGAAATCGACGATGGCGCCCTTCAGATCGCCGTTCATCCACTTCACACTGCCACGGCCATCGTAGGCGGCGGCGTCTCGCGGATTGACTTGAATGGCTTTCGCGAAGTCGGCCATCGCCCCATTCCAATCGTCCTTGGCAATCTCGGCCTTGCCATGGCTGACAAAATCCGTTGCGGACTGGTGGCCGGTTGTAGAACACGATTGGGTCAACGCACATAGGAGAGCACACAAAATCAGTTGGATTGGGCGGGACTTGGCTGACATAAAATTCCTTTCGCTGGTTGGATCACTTTCCAACACAGTCTACCAAACGACCACCGGATACCAAGTATGAAATCGCCGGCTTCGGCCGGCCCCACCCGCAACCCCTGAACCTATTGATATTCGCATAATATAGTGACAGTTTGACTCAAAACAGTTCGGCTTGTTTCCAGAAGGATTGAACCAGCGTGGGGCGACGGCGCATGCGGCTCAGGGCGCGACGGGCGGCGTGGGTAAGTTGGCCGAAGTCCTTGGGGCAGAGATTGGGCAGTTCATGCTGTTTGCAGTAGCCCCAGATGTATTCAGTCGGATTGAGTTCGGGCGCGTAGGCCGGCAGGTACTCCAAGTGAATACGACCATGCTGGGCTGCGACAAACTCGCGCACCGCGCGGCTGCGATGCACCGGCAGGCCGTCCCAAATGATCGTCAGCCTGCCGCCGATGTGGCGCTGGAGGTGGTGCACAAACTCGATGACCTGCGGGGCCTTGATGCTGCCGGCAAAGAGCCGGAAGTAAAAGTTCCAGAGCGTAATCCCGGCCATGGCGGAGAGGCATTTCCAGTTGAACGAGTATTGCAACACGGGAGTCTGGCCCCGTGGCGCCCAGGTGCGCACCCGATGCGGGCGCTCGCTGAGGCCGCTCTCGTCCACGAAGACTATGGTGCGGTGCTGCTGGAGGGCTTTTTTTTAATGTCCGGCCAGCGCACCTGTTTCCACCGCTGGATCGCGGTCTCGTCGCGCTGGCGGGCCCGGCCCACGGGTCGTTGGCAACTCCAGCCCAGCGACCGCAGAATCCGCCAGACATGGCCGGGATGAAACGTCTGGCCGGTTTGGCGGTGGATCAAATCGGCCACCCGCCACGTTGTCCACAGACCGGTGCCGTAGCCCAGCGCCTCCGGGCCTTGTTGCAACCCGCGGCGCAGTGGCTCCAACTGCGCCGGTTGCAACCGCGGTTTGCGTCCAGCCCGACCGACTTTCCTCAGCGCCCGCACCCCGCTGACGTTCCACGCCTGATGCCAACGACTGACCGATTGGCGGTGAACTCGCAGTTGGCGAGCGACCTCGGCCTGACTCAGCCCGCGCTCAAAGAGTTTGGCGGCCCGCAGTCGTCGCCGCTCCAATTGATCGAAGTCTCGTGTGATGCCTCTTGGATTCCCCATGCCCAAAGACTATCACAGCTAACTATTCTTGTCACTATATTATGCGAGAATCAGTAG
>JBKQMH010000036.1:0-33922 GCA_052146795.1 Verrucomicrobiia bacterium | reverse complement strand
TCGCAATACCGTGTACCACGCGAAAGCCCAGAGCGGCGGAGATTTCGTGCGATCATTTGTCGAAACCGGTGCCCGTGTCTTTCGCGTGGAACTGCTCGATGAAGACGCGGCGAAAACTCGCGCGATCCTGCAGGCCTATGGGGACTTGATCAATGGGATCGCCGTCGATCCATCGACTCTGTTTTGCCGTTTGAATGTGGTGAAGCAACTCGGCGTCACCAGCGGGACATTGACGGTCTTGACGTGACGGCGTCACCTACTCGGCTTCGCCCGAGACCATCTGGCCCGTAGGTGGGAGTTCCTTGCGGTGGGTGAGGAAGAATCCGCCACCGACGATGCTCCAGAACAGCGAGGCGAGGTAGCCCACCAGCGACATGACCAGCGCCACCGACCCGGCGACGCCGACTTCATGGAACATCTTGACGTACATCCCTTCGCGGACGCCAAAACCAGAGATGGTAATGGGCACCGATGTCACCGAGTTGATGATCGGCAGGTAGAGGAAATAATCGGCGAACGTCGCGGAACGGACCGCCAGCCCCATGCCCACACACCAGATGCTGAACATCGCAAAGAAGTGAACGGCAAACGAAATCAGCATCGTTTGGGTCAGGATCACAGGATGCGAGGCGTAGACCCGGTAGGCTTCCACCATTCGTCGCAATGCGTCGTACTTCGGCATCCGCTGCAGCCAGGAGCGGAGTCCGGGAAACTTGTCGACAAAGCCCCGCCACAAACCAACAAACGTCCCCACGACAGTGAATACGATCACCGCGAGCGTAGCCATCGAAAACCAGAATAGTTTGGGATCATGGAAGACACGGGTGTGGTAGATCGCCATCATGACCAATGCGATGATGAACAACGCCAACAGACCGATCAACCGATCCACGACAACCGTGGCGATGGCCTCGGCCTTCTTGTGATGCGTCTCATGCGCCACGTACCACGCCTTGACGACATCGCCGCCGGTGGAACCGAGCATGAACGCGTTAAAGAATAGGCCGATGAACGAAATCGAAAAGAGGCGCGAGTATTTCACATCCAATCCCTGGACATGGAGAATCCACCGCCAGCGGGTGATTCCGAGGATGGCCGGTATACCGGCGGACACGACGGCCGCGGCGAGCCAGGTCGGATTAATCTTCTGAAATTCGTGCCACAACGCCTGCGGTCCCACGCCCCACACAATGCGCGCGCGCGCCATCCAGTCCAGATCGTCGGGATCGATGTTGTGCGCCTGAAAGTAATCCAGCGCCTCTTTGTGGAAAATCCCGTTGAACAGGTAAGCCAGGATACCCACGCTGACGAGCACACGCAATAACGCGCCCAGGTGTCTTTTCATGCTGTGACCGGTTTACGTAGCAACTCGTGCACCTGTTTTAGCCCTTCGGTGATTTCATCGGCCCGCCACTGAGGATGAATTTCCCAGGCGAGCACCATGTTGTCCGTGACAAACGGCGCCAGTCGCCCAAAGTCAAACGTGCCAAAACCCGGCGGCAGGTGGTCCTCGACCGGCGGGTGGAAATCCTGCAAGTGCATCCCGGCGGTGCGACCGCGAAATCGATTCAAGATGCCGTCCACATTCATCAGCCCGAGGATTTCTTTCACGGCAGCGTGGCCGACGTCGTGCCAATACAAGATCGTCTCCGTACCGAATCGCGTGAGAATCTGCTCAGCTTCTTCCTCGTTGGGGATCTCTTCGATATCCAACCGTGTTTCCATCCCGATCTTCACGCCCATTTCTTTCGCCCGGGGCAACACCTCGTCCAGGGTGCGGTATACCTGATCGAGAGGCCTCTGGCGTTTCTTGTTGCGGACGGCAATGGCCTTCTCGGTTAAGCGATAGTATTTGGGGCTGTCGGCGCGTCCTTGGACGTGAAGGTCCAACAAACGCGCTGTATAGTGGCGCATCGGTACCAGCCCCAGATGCATCACTACGGCCTTCGCGCCGAGCGCCGCCGCGCAATCGATGGTGCGCAACGTGTGACGCACGGCGTATTTGCGCTCATCCTCATCTCGCGAGCTGGGCAGGTAGTAATTCGGGGCCGGGCCCATGACCCCAATCGGAGTGGGGCAGAAATTGTGGAGCGAACTGATCTTGATCTCGCCGGCGGCCACGGCTTCCTGCACCCCAGTCAGGAGCGACAGTCGCGTGCTGTGACCCAGCTCAACATATTCGAAGCCGAGCGCGCGCACCTCGTTGACCATGGCGCGCCCGTCGATGTGCCGCTCCGAATTCCAGCAGGTTGAGAATGCAAACATGAAAACGGGGGTCAGCCCCGAATGCGTTCGGGGCCAGCGCCGCAACGCGACCGCTGGCCCCGTGATTGGTTCGTGCGTGTTTAGAAACCCATGAAGGTACGGGGTCCTCGCGCCTTCCGCCGTCGCTTTTCGCTCGGCTTTTCGTAATGGCGATGCGCCCGCGCTTCGCGCAACGTGCCTTCGCGATCCAGCTTCTTCTTCAGCCGGCGCAATGCCTTTTCCACGGGCTCACCTTTTTTCAGTCTGACTTCTGACAATCTCGATTCACACCCCTCTCACACGCTTCTCACCCCGATCTTACGAGACGGGGAATGAAAACTCTCAGCGTCCTGCAATACGCGCGCATCATACCCGCCGTGTGTCCCCCTGTCAATGCGCTGACCGGGGCGGGAGGGCTGGTGTCGGGAAGTCAGGCGGCGGCGTTGGCGCGGACCAGCGCGGCACATGGGGCCAATCGTCGCTGGTCGGTCACAGGCAGTTGGCGAGGAATTCTTGCAACGCCCCCGCCATTTTCGGCCCGATGCCGGGGACGGTCGCGATGGCCTCGGCGCTGGCCCCGCGGAGGCGCTGGATCGAGCCGAAATGTTGCAACAGGGCCAGCTTGCGCTTGGCGCCGAGGCCGGGGAATTCGTCGAGGACGGATTCCTGGACGCGACGTTTGCGCAGCTTCTGGTGATAGGCGTTGGCAAAGCGATGGGCTTCGTCCCGCAGCCGTTGAATCAGATGCAGAGCGGGGGAATTGCGCGGCAGGCGGATGGGTAGCGTCTGGTCGGGAACGTGGATTTCTTCCATCTGCTTGGCGAGACCGATCACGGGCAAATCGCGGATCTCCAGTTTCCATAACGCCCGCAACGCCGCCATCAGCTGGCCTTTGCCGCCGTCCACCATCACCAAATCGGGCAGTGCGCCGCCTTCCGCGCGAACGCGCGCGTAGCGGCGACCGACCACCTCGGCCATCGACGCGAAATCGTCGCTACCCTCCACGGTCTTGATCCGATAGTGGCGGTAATGCTCTTTGTGGGGCTTGCCGTCCCGAAAGCAAACGGCGGAGGCGACCGACAGCGTCCCACTGATATTGGAGATGTCGAAGCCTTCGACGTGCTGGGGCAACTGGGAGAGGCCGAGCACGTGTTGGAGTTCCTCCATTTCTTGCCGGGGCGCGAGGTTGGGGGCGAAATCACGGGAAAACTTCCTCTCATGCGCGGCCCGCCCGATTTCGCGGAGGCTGTTGATGACATCGCGAAACCCGGCGGCCAGTTCGAATTTCATCGCCTTGGCGGCGGCGCGCATGGCCTCTTCGAGTTGTTCGATGGCTTCCTTGCTGCGGCCTTCGAGGAACTCGCAGGCGAGATCGACCCGGCGGAGGTACTCTTCGTGCGGCATCTCGGCCAGCGGCACCGGCACCAGATAGGTCGAGTACTTGAGGTCTTTCTCCTTGGGCGCGCCCGTGCCCTGCACGAGCACGCCGTATTTTTTGCGGATCCACTGCATGACCTGACGCACCGCACCGGCGTGCGCAAACGGGCCAAAATAGCGGGCGCCATCATCTTTCTTCAGTCGCGCGAATTTGAAACGCGGGTAGGTTTCATTCATGCTGATCTTCACCATGAGAAACCGTTTGTCGTCCTTGAACATCGCGTTGTAGCGCGGCTTGTATTCCTTGATCAACTTGCCTTCGAGAAGCAGCGCCTCGGGCTCGCTCTTGACGACGAACGTCTCGAAATCGGCGATGGACTCGATGAGTGCGCGGGTCTTCGGGTCCCACCTCATCGCGCGTGATGGATGAAAATACTGGCTCACGCGTTTGCGCAACGAGCGGGCCTTGCCGACGTAGATCACCCGCCCAAGCTGGTCGCGCATCAAATACACGCCCGGCTTGTTCGGCAGGTCCCGGACTTTGGCTTTTAGATTCGTGTTCATCCCAAGCAGGCGACGTTTGATGCGCTACGGCGAACCGTCGGAGGCGGTACGCGAGCCAAATTTCAATACCGCGAGCAATTCGGCAAGTTCATCCACGCCCAGCACGTGACAGGCGGCGCCAAAGACGACCACCGCGACGGTCATGGAGGCCAGCATGTCGAGGTAGCGATTGAACTCGCAGAACCGATGGGTGCCGTACGCGGCAACGCTCATCAGCCCCGACGCGAGGGCCACTTTCAGGAACGACCGCAGGAGCACGGACGCTTCGACGCGTCCAATCTTGCGTCGCATCAGGGCCAGTAACAGGAAGAAGTTGAAGAGCGCGACGGTCGAAGTCGAGAGCGCCAGTCCGGCGGTCTTCATATGGAACACGATGGCGAAAAGATAGTCGGTGCTGGCATTGACGACAACGGACACGAACCCGACGTACATCGGGGTACGCGAGTCACCCAACGCATAGAACGATGGCGCGATGATTTTGATCGCGGCGTAGGCGACCAGGCCCACGGAGAACGCGCGCACGCACAAGACGGTCTGCTCCGTGGCGAGCGCGTCGAATTTCCCGTGCTGGTAGATCGTCGAGATGATGGGCATCGCCAGCACCCACAGCCCGCACGCGGCGGGCACGCACAGGAAGAACGCGAGACGGATCGACCGGGCGAGGATCTTGCGGAACTCGACCATGTCTCCGCGCCCGGCATGGGCGCTCACGCTGGGCAGTGTCGCCACGCCGATAGCGACGCCAAACAGGCCGATGGGGAATTGCATCAGCCGGAACGCGCAATTGAGCCACGTGACGGCGCCGTTCCCAAAAAACGAGGCGAACCACTGGTCGACAAAGATGTTGATGGGCACGACGGCGGTGCCGATGACGGATGGCCCGAGCAGGTGAAGGACCTGGCGAAAACCCGGATCGTGCCGGTCGAGGATGGGTTCATAACGATAGCCAACGCCCCGCAGGCTGGGAATCTGGATGAGCCATTGGAGCGCGCCGCCGATGAGCGTGCCGATGCTCATGCCGACCATGGCGCGTCCGGCAAGAGATGGATTGTGAAGGAACCCCGGCGCGAGCAGGAACGCAAAGGCCAGGCCGCCGACGATCGAACCGACATTAAACATCATGGAGGCGCTGGCCGGGACGCCGAACCGATGTTTGGCATTCAACATTCCCATGGCGAGCGCCGCCAGCGCGACCATGGGCAAGAAGGGGAACATGATCCGCGTCAGCGTGGTGGTAAGTTCGGTCTTGCCGGGGATCTGACCAAACCCGGGCGCGATGATTCGCACCAGCCATGGCGAGAGGAGCACGCCGGCAATCGTGACGAGTCCGAGGACGAGGATCAATGCGTTTAGGACGAGATTTGCCAGACGCCAGGCCGCCTTGTCGCCTTCCTTGGAAAGCTTTTGGGAAAGTGTGGTCACGAATGCCGCCGACAAAGCGCCTTCGGCGAACAGATCGCGCAACAGATTGGGGATGCGGAACGCCGTGACAAACGCGTCGAATTCGCGGTGGGCTCCGAACAGAGCCGCGAGCACCTGTTCGCGGACGAGACCGAGCACACGGCTGCCCAACACCGCGAGGCTGACCGTGCGCGCCGAGCGGGTGACGCTGTAACGCTCGCTCATGGTTTCGGGGCGGTCTTGTCCTCCGCGCCCAATTGTTTCAGGACCGCCTTGACGACGGCACCGACCTGAATGCGCTCCATACAGCGAAAATCGATTGGACACTTGCGCAGGAAACACGGGCTGCATTCCACCGGTTCGCGGACGATGACGCTCCGCGGGGACAGCGGCCCCGTGAGTTCCGGCGAGGTCGAACCCCAGATGCTCACGGTGGGCGTGCCCAGTGCGGCGGCAATATGCATGGGACCGGTATCGTTGGTCAGGAGCACCTTGCAGAACCGCAGGAGAGCACACAGGTCGAGCAGCGTGGTTTCACCGGCGATATTGACCACGGAACTGTCGGCCAATTTGGCTTCCCGCAAACGAGTCTCAATCTCTCGGGAGATCTCGACGTCGTCACGGCCGCCGATAATAAGCCAGCGTACGTCGGTAGCCTCGGTGACCTTGATGGCCGTCTGAGCGAAGCGTTCCGCCGGCCAGCGTTTGGCGGGGCCGTATTCGGCGCCGGCGTTGATGGCGACCACGGGCCGACCGTCATCGCGCAAGAATTTATTGAGGGCGGGCATCTCTTCGATGGCCAGGCGGACCCGGGGCGGGGCCGGGTCGCGGTTGCCGCCGAGATAGGCGACGATGTCGAGGTACCGCTCTGACTGATGTCGCGTCGAGCGAAACACTTTCACGCGAAAGGTCTTGCCGTCAACGGATCGGTTCTCATACGTGGCCCGCTCGGCGCGCGGTTCGTGGACGATATCCGTGAGCAGGAACCGGCGCCAACGTCCGGCGAAACCGATCCGGCGGGGGATACCGGCGCGTTTGCATTCCCAGGCCGAACGGAACGAATTCGGGAAAATGATGGCGATATCGAACTGGCGTCGGCGAAGCTCATCAAGGTCAATCTTGCGGCCAAACGGGATGTGTTCGTTGAGGTAGGGGTTGTGACGCCAGAGATCGGTGAGTTTGCCGGGGCAAAGCATGACGATGTGAGCGGTCGGGGCGAGTTCGCGAATGCGTTGAACGGCCGGCATGGTCATGACCGAATCGCCAATCCAGTTGGTCGCGCGGATGAGGATGCGCGTGGTCTGGCTATCCGTGACAAATGTTGGCAACTGCGTCATCAAAGTCCTTGGCGCCGGAGATGATCCGAATTTCGACCCGCAAGTAGTAGACGGGAATGTCGCGGCGGTCAATCTTGGGAAAGCGAACCGCGTCTTTTTCCGTGGTGAGGATGGTGGCCGCCCCGCGTTTGAGGCTGCGGTTGATCATATTGATGATTTCCTGCTGGCTGTAGCGATGGTGGTCGGCGTACCGCTTGGCGTAGACGAGGTTGGCGCCAAGGCCCTGGAGTCCCTCCTCGAAACTCTCGGGAACCGCGATGCCGGAAATGGCCGCGATGGGGAGGCCGCGCAGTTTTTCCAATGGATGGCGTTCCCCGGTGAATACGTCTTGCAAGTAGAGCGGTTGGTGGGCGCACTCGATAATCTCGGCCTGCTGGTTGAACTGGCGGATTGCCTTGCGAAGTTTCTTGGCCCCGAGTTCGCTCGATTTCGTGATGAAAATGTAATGGGCGCGCTTGAGGTTGCGGATCGGTTCACGAAGCGTGCCCCGCGGAAGCAGATAATGATTGCCAAACGGGTTGTTGCGGTCGATGAGGCAAATATCGAGGCGGCTCTTCAAAGCGAGGTACTGAAACCCGTCATCGAGGAGAAGCGTATCGCAGCCGAATTTCGAAATGGCGTAGCGCCCGCTCTTGACGCGGTCTTTGTCGACCAGGACGACGACATCCCGGAGATTGGAGGCGAGCATGTACGGTTCGTCGCCGGCTTGCTCGCTATCGAGCAACAACGACCTTCCGTCCGAGACGATTTTGGGCGAGATCTTGTCTTCTTGGAATGTGAGTTTGGAGAGCAACCGTTGCCAGAGTGGTCGCGGAACACTTTTGTAGCCCCTGGAGAGGATGGCCACGCGACGACCGCGCTGTTGGAGGGCCCGGGCGAAGACTTCCACCACGGGTGTTTTGCCGGTTCCGCCAACACTGAGGTTGCCGATGCTGACGACCTGGCAGCCAAGGGTGTGGTCGCGAAAGATGCGGTGCTGCCAGAGGCGCAATCGGATTTGGACGCACAGTTGGTAAATCTTGGAGAGGCCGAGCAGAATCGCGCGGGTGATTCGCGCCGATAGATCCCGGCGGCGCTCAAAAATGACATCGAGAACGTACTGCTCGACGCTTTCAGTCCATTGCCACATTGCGTCGTATACTGCCGCAGGTGGCGGTGAGGGTCAAGCCAACCGCAGGCGCGGCTCTCGCAGATGAAGAGCAATTGCCAGAAGCAAAACGCCCGGCCAAGGTGATTGGCCGGGCGTCGATGAGAAGTCCTGCCGGCCTATTTGCGGCGTCTGACGATCAGGAGGCCCGCCAGTCCCGCTCCCAAAAGGACCATGGTGCTGGGTTCGGGAACTTGGGCGAAGGTCTGGTCGATTACGCTGATCGTCGCAAGGTCCTGGGATGGGTTGGTTTCGGTTAAACCATCGGGATCGCCAGAAACAAGGATGTCCTTCGTGATCCAAATCATGCACTGGGGTGCGCACAACGTCACAGTGTCCTCTCCGCCCGAAGGAGAGCTAGTGCTATCGGGACCAAAGTAGTTTACGGCGAGATTCGCGATGCCCCCGGCTCCAAACCCCTCTGTGGACACGGTTTCCGAGACATTGGCTACTCCCAGCCCAGTTGCGCTGCCAACGACTTGCAGTTGCACACCCGATATCATGTCGGCGGAATCCACTACTTGCACCGAGAATTCCAGACTCAGGTCTTTGATCACGGGGCCATCGGCAACGAGAGGCTCCTGGATGGAAATACCAAATCCGACCTCACTGGAGAGCGCAGACAGCATGAGATCGGATGCAGTGAGATAATCGTTGGTATTTCCGGTTGTATCAGTGTACCGAAACCCAAAATTACCGAAGAGCTTGTCGCCGACCTGCACGTAGAGAGCAGTTGTAACAAGATTTGAGAAGTTGATTGAGCCACCGCTCGTGAGGTTGGTGACTTGGACGGTAGCGGAAGAGGAGAGCGCGCCAACGAGCGACACGAAAAGGACAATTCGTGCGGATTTGCTCAAGCAACCCTTAAATGAGCCCATCGTCTTCTCCCGTAAAAGTTTACTCGCCACGCGTTTCGGTAACCCACTCGCTACCACCGTCAAATCAACAGTGGCTCCATCTCACGCCCCAATCTTAGTAAACTGCACAGATGGAGTCAAGCAGTTTGCCGAAAGGATACCGACTGGAAATCAATGACTTCCGGGGCAAACTCCCCCGCGAAAAGAGAGCCCAAAAGCCCCGGGAAATGCGCTTGTCACGCATCACGACTGATCCACGCAACCAATTGCAAATCAGGTAGATAATTTTTGCCGGATGGTGTTTTCTCAAATTTGTTGTCCCTTGGGCGACGACGGAACTCGCGGGCTATTGGTGGTTACCGCCTTGGAACGACTCGAAAATCTATTTGTTTCTTGATGAGGTCGACACGTTCCAATTGGACGAGAAGCTTATCGCCGACCTTGATCACGCGCTTGGTTTGGCGTCCGGTAAGGCATTCGCGGCGCTCGTCGTAGGTATAAAAATCATCCCCGAGCCTCGAGATGTGAACGAGGCCTTGCATCAGGCTCTCGGGAAGTTCAACGAAGAAACCGAAATTCCTCACGGTGCACACCACGGCTTCCATGTCTTCCGCTTCACCTCGTGTGAGTTTCAACTGGAAGTACTCCAGCTTCTTGAGTTCGACCGATTCCTTTTCCGCGTCGGCGGCAGTTCGTTCGGTCTTCGAAATGTGGTCCGCGACGCGGGTCAATTCCTGGAGGCTGTAGCGACGAGGATTGGCTCCGGCTGATTGCAACAAAGAAAACAGCGTTCGGTGCACCATCAAGTCGGCGTAGCGGCGGATGGGCGACGTGAAATGGGTGTAGAATTTCTTGGCGAGGCCGTAGTGTCCCACGGGCTTGACGGAGTACCGCGCCTGCTTGAGGGATCGCAGCAGGTTGAGGTTGATGGCGTACTCTTCCGGTTTATGTTCGACCTGCTTCAGGATTTTTTGGAGTTCCTGGCGATGCGACACGTCCCCGACCTTGTAGCCGAAACTCTGGGCGTACACGCGGAAGTCGCGCAGTTTCTCCAAATCAGGGTCTTCATGGATCCGATACACGCATGGAACCTGCAGCTGGCAGATGTGGCGGGCAACGGCCTCGTTGGCCGCCAGCATGAACTCCTCGATGAGTTGGTGCGAGATATCGTAGTAGATCTTCTCGATGTGCGTCGGTCGACCGTTCTTGTCGAGGCGGACCTTCACTTCAGGAAATTCCAGGTTCAGCGAGCCGTGAGCGAATCGTTGCTGCCGCAACTGCGACGCGAGCCGCCACATCTTCTTCAACTCGCGGGTCAGCTCATCTTTGTCGTCCTTCGATTGCAGGTGCGCAAACGCTTGTTTGTACGTCAGCCGATGGCGCGAGCGAATGACGCTGAGCGCGAACTCGGTCTTGCGCGTGACCAGTTTGGGGGTGAATTCGATGAAGACCGACTGGGTGAGACGATCCTCGTTGGGCCGCAGGCTGCACAGATTGTTCGACAATTTCTCCGGCAACATCGGCAGGACGCGGTCGACGAGGTAGACGCTGTTGCCGCGGGCGCGGGCCTCGCGGTCGAGGGCGCCATCGGGCTGGACGTAGTGCGACGCGTCCGCGATATGCACCCCGAGCTGCCAACCACCACCGGGCAATTCCTCGACGCTCACCGCGTCATCGAAATCCTTCGCGTCATCGGGATCGATAGTGACGACGAATGACTTCCGCAGATCGAGGCGGTGCTGATATTCCGTCGCGTGAATCTTCTCGGGGATGCGGGCGACTTCCGCCACCGTCTGCTCGGAAAACTTGGTCGGCAATCGATACGTGCGGATGATGGCGAGGATGTCCACGCCGGGCGCGTCGGCTTTGCCGAGCACTTCGACGATCTCGCCTTCGGGGTTAATGTGGCGCGAGGTCCATTCGGCCAGTTTGACGACGACCTTGTCGCCGATCTGGGCGTTGCGCGCGGGCTTGGTGTACACGTCGTGCGGCATGCGCGGATCGTCGGGAATGACGTAGTGGACGTGGCGGCCCTTTTGCAGGGTGCCGACAATCGCGTCGCTGGCCCGCTCCAGAATCCGAATCACCTGGCCCGATGGTTTGTCGATCGACTTGAATTTCCGGCGGTCGCGGTGGAGGCGGACGACGACCTTGTCGTTGTTCAAGGCCACCGAGGTGTCTTCTCCCGCGACGTACACGTCGGGGCGCGGCTCGGTCTCCGGCCCGGCATCGGCGCTGACTTCGGGCCGCACAAACGCAAAGCCGTTCGGGTGAAACTCGATCGTTCCCACGACGAGGTCGGCATCCTGGGGAAGGACGAAACGGTCGGTGCGGACGCGGACGACCTCGCCTTTTTCCAACATTTCCGCGAGCACGCGGCGGAAATCGCGCCGTTCGGCCGCGTTCAGGCGGAGTTTGGAGGCCAATTCATCGCGGCGGAGCGGATGGTAATTGGGTGTGGCGAGAAGCGTCTGGATTTTCTGGCGGATGTCCATTAGAGTTCGCGGCACGGTACCACGGGCCGGTTGGCCCACCAATGAAAAAGTCTTTTCCCACGCTGATATTCCTGGCCGCGCTCGTGGCACTCGGTTTGGCTGGTTGGGACAATTTCCGCTTGCGCCAGAACGTGGCGGAGCTGCGCGGTGAGATTGCGCAACTTGAGCAACAGCGCCGCGAACTCCAGCGGCAGGTGACGTCCACGGCGCGCGGTTCGAAACCCGAAGAAAAGACGGTGGACCGCCAGCAGATTGAACAGCAAACCAGCGAATTGCGCGGTCTGACGTTCAAGAACCCCGTCAACTACAAGATCATCGAGCGCACGCAACTGCGGCAGGTGCTCGCCGAGAAGGTCAAGGAACAGTACACCGAGCAACAACTCCGCAATTACAGCCGGTCACTGGCGGCGTTCGGGTTGATCCCCGAGGACACGGACCTGCTGAAGGTGCTGGTGAGTTTGTACGGCGAGCAGGTGGCGGCGTTCTACATTCCCGAGGAGCGCGCGCTGTACACGTTCAAGGACCTCGTGTTTTCCAGCAATCTCGACAAGATGTTGCTCTCGCATGAATTGACCCACGCGCTGCAGGACCAGAACTTCGATCTCCAGAAATTTCCGCTGAAGATCAAGGACAACGACGATCTGGCGCTGGCCACATCGGCGCTGGTCGAGGGCGATGCGACCGTGCTGATGACGCGGTGGTACGTCGAGAACATCGACCCGAGCAAGATGCTTGGCGATTTGGGGGCGATGTTCGGGCAGGACACCACCAAGCTCCGCGCGGCGCCGCCGTATTTGCAGGAGCTGCTGATGTTCCCGTACCAACAGGGGCAAAGTTTTGCCATGGCGCTGTATGTGTCCGGCGGGACGGCGGCCATCGACGCGGCGTTTCGCAATCCGCCGACGTGCACGAAGGACATTCTTCATCCGGAAGTGTTCCTAAAGCGCCGCACCACGCCCGAGCACATGGAGCCGCCGCCTTTGGACTCGAAGGACTGGCGGTTGATCGGGAGCAACAATCTTGGCGAATTCGGCACGGGGTTTTTGTTGAAGCAGGGGATGGGGGCGTACGACGCCCAGGTGCTGGCGCAAGGTTGGAACGGCGACCGCTACCATGTGTACGAGCACGGCACGAACGGGCCGACCGCGCTGGTGTGGGCCACCGCGTGGGAGGATGAGCAACAGGCGGGCGAATTTGCGGATGCGTACAAGAAGGCGCAGGAAGCGCGAGGCGGGCCGTTTGCGGCGAACCTGCGGATCCATCGCGACGGGAAGCATGTCACGATCGTGCAATCTTCCGAACCGTCGTTTCTCGACCTCTGGGAGTCGAGCCATGACGCTCACAAGACGAACTGATCTGGCCGGCTGGCTATTTCTGTTGGGAATCTGCTGCGGCCTGTTCCCTGTGGTGATCGACGCGAATGCACAAGGCGACAGGACGGACCCACTGGGTGGAGCGCGTTGGTCGCCCGATAGCGAGTGGGTCGCATTGAATTGGCCGGAGCGGCCGGAGTTGTTCGTCATTTCGCTGAAGACAGGTGTGAGCTTCACGTTGCGGCCGGCTGGCGACATCCAACTCGATGGGGGACATGTGTTTGCCACTGGCGGTCAGTCCGGCGAGGTTGATCTGCGGCATAGCACGCGCGTCGTGGTGAGTCCCGGGCGGGACACGCTCGCGCTGGTGGAATGGTCGCCCGACAGCAAGCAGGTTGTTTATCAAGCGGGGATGCAGACCAATGCGATGTTCTCGATTCTGGACGAATCGGTGACGCGACGCATGGCGGCGTCGGACATACTGCCGTGGCACAAGCCGGATGAACTGCGGGTGAGCTTCGAACTCGTCAGCGCCAACTTGGGTCATCCGGCGAGTTACAAGATGCGCGTGCGTGAACTTGACGGTGCGACCGTGAAACAGGTCGCGTTCGACGATCCGCGCGAGATTCATCTTATTCCGGCGGTCCGTTATCGCGAGGTCAGTTTCCTTTCCGCCAACGGACGGTTCATTTTGTACCCGCGCGTTGTTGGCACCGACGGTTGGCAGGTGGTGCGCGAGTCGCTCGTGGATGGCGATGTCGCGCCGCGAGCCGTGACGAAGTCGAGTCCGACGGAGCCGTACCAGTGGCAATTATCGCATGACGACCGGTCGCTCGCGCTGGTCGAGGGCGACACGCTGAGGATTGGGGCGGTGGACGATTGGGAGCAGGCCCGGGCGATTACGCTCCCTCACGAATCGGTGTTGGTTCGCTGGTCGCCCGACGACAAGTTTCTGGCGTTGTTGGACGGGCATACGTTGTCTGTGATGGGGCAGGACGACGACCGACCGAAAGTCGTGACCGAGAACTGTTCGTCGCGGTTCTGGGGTTGGCGCGGTACGCGGCTATATTTTGGTGATGCTCGCGGCGATTTGACCGACCTATCGTATGTGGACACCGAGCACTTCTCAACTGCGCCGACACGGGTCAGTGCCAGGAAACGGGAGTGGGAGAGCGCGACGCGCGAGGTCAGTCTGTCGCCGGATGGGAAGCGGTTGGTCTGCCTCGTTCCCGAGACCGATTACATGGCCCGGACGGTGTGGCAACTTTGGTCGAAGCTTTTAACCGCCAATGCCGAGTGGCAGTTGATGTATGAATTGAAGGGGCAGTGAGGGTGGGGTGGGGGACAGAAGACAGGGGCAGGCGCAGTGCTTATGACGACGTTGAGGGTCCGAGAAATCTGTTGTGTCTCCAACGGCCTAGCTCCCCTCGGCCGTCCGGATACGTCATCTGGCCGAGGCCGTCCATCTTGCCGTCTCGGAATTGCCCGACGTACTTACGACCATCGGAAAACGTGAGGGTTCCTTGCCCGTTCGGCACGTTGTTCCTGAACTCACCCTCGTACTTGGATCGATCAGGCAGGGTTTCCGCTCCCTGGCCTTCATATTTGCCGTTCTTCAGCTCCCCGACATACGTCACCCCGTTGGTGTACGTAAAGGTCCCGCGACCACCCAGATTTCCATCCTTGAATTCACCGACATATTTTGTCCCATTCGGCCACGATTCACTCCCCTGGCCATCTGCCAAGCCGTTCTTGAACGGGCCATCGTAGCGCGCTCCATTCGGAAAAAACTCCACGCCCGGCCCGTCGTTCCGTCCATCGCGAAATTCTCCCACGTACTTTACGCCGTTGGCATACGTAAGGGTTCCCAAACCGCTGTAAAAACCCTGTTTGAATTGACCCACGTATGAAACTCCATTCGTCCCGCTGTATGTCCCTTGGCCGTCGTACCAGCCCCGAAGAAACTCGCCAACGTACTTTTCCCCACCCGGGTACGTTAATGTTCCGTGACCGTCAAACCAGCCGTCTCTGAGTTCACCCACGTACACAGCACCATCTTCGCGCTTAAATGTCCCCTGGCCACTATAACGGCCATGCTTGAACTGGCCCACGTACGAGACCCCATTCGTACCGGTATATTTTCCCTGACCGTCGTACCAGCCCCGCAGGAATTCGCCGACATACTTCTCCCCACTCGGTTGCGCTAACGTGCCTTGGCCGTCAAACCAACCATCCTTAAACTCGCCTACGTATACGGCTCCATCTTCCCGCTGGAATGTTCCCTGACCGCTATAGCGGCCGCGCTTAAACTGCCCCACGTAGGAGACCCCATTTGTGCCGGTATATTTCCCCTGACCGTCATACCAGCCCTGAACGAATTCGCCGACATACTCCTCTCCATTTGAATACGTCAACGTGCCTTGTCCGTTAAACAAGCCATCTTTGAAGTGGCCGACGTACTGCCTACCATCAGGATACACGACAGTTCTTTGACCGCTTTGGAGGTTGAGTTCCCCAGCGTACCTTGACGCGTCGAACGGCGTGTTCGTCTCCTGCCCGTTGGACATCGGTGCGCATAAAAATGCGATAGCAACCGTGGCGAAAACAGAGACGATCAATCGTTTCATTTTTCCGCTCCTGTCGAAAGCACTTCCCCTTTGCGCTTGTACTACTGCGGCAGGCTTCCGGCAAGTCCACAACGGCCAGGGGGTGGCGCGACAAATGGGGGTTCACGAATGTCTCAGAATGAAACGGACAGCACGCGGCTGATCTGCCTGGTTCCCGAGACCGATTACGCCGCCCGCACCGTGTGGCAACTGTGGTCGAGGCCGTTGGAGACAAACGCCGAGTGGCGGTTGATGTATGAGTTGAAGCCGCAGTAAGCGCACGGGTCAGTTACTAACTGGCGGGGCCACACGCGGGGCAGGGTGGCGGCGTGGTTACGAAAGACTCGCCGAAGTAGCGGCGCTGGAACGCGAGGGCGACGTTTACGAGGACGATGAGCGCGGGCACCTCGATAAGAATCGGTCCGGCTTAGCTGCGGCACTTCCCACCAGTCTTCGGCTCACTCGCACCCTGCGACCCGCAGCACGGGTCACTGGCATCCACCGGTTTGCGTAACGCGCTGCCAGTCAACCGGTCCGCCAGCCGCAAGATCGCCTGATGTGGCGAATCCTTTACTTTGGCCCCCGTTTCCACCGCGTGCGCCATGTCGGCTTTCGACACTCCAAACTGCTGTGCCTTCTGATAGTGGTATTTCAGGCACGGTTCACAGTTCGCGGCAATGGCGGCGCCGAGAGCAACCAGTTCGTTCACTCCCGGCGAATAGTCCACAGCCGACGCGGGTTTGCTGGCAGAGACTTCCAGGCTGGTGATGTAATCGGAGGGTTTCGCGTCCTTCGGTAGATGTTCGACTATTTTCCGGTACAGCGGGTCTTCCCAATCCGTCATAGCCTCGACGTACTCGGGTTTGGATTTAAGGACAATGCCTGTCAATCCGGCATCCCCGGCCATGCGTTTGGTGTCGCTGGCGAGCACCGACCCGGCGACGCAACCCACAAGTGTCTCGACTATCTTCAGTATCTCAGCGGGCAATGGCTTAAGCAAGGCAATGTCGGACACCGCCACGCGCCCGCCCGGTTTGAGCACGCGCGCGATCTCGCGCCACACCTGCGGTTTGTCGGGAGAAAGATTAATGACGCAATTCGAAATGACGACATCCACGATCGAGTCGGCCAACGGCAGATGCTCAATTTCGCCGAGGTGGAACTCGACGTTATCGAGCCCGGTCTGCTTTCGATACGACTCGATGTTGCGCCGCGCTTTGGTGAGCATCTCGGACGTCATGTCGACACCGATAGCGCGACCGGTCGGGCCGACCTTGCGTCCCGCGATGAATACATCGAACCCGCCGCCGCTGCCGAGGTCGAGCACGACCTCGCCGGGTTTGAGCGATGCCAGGGCGGTCGGATTGCCACAGGACAATCCCATGTTCGCCCCTTCGGGGAGCCCGGCGAGTTCCTCCGCCGAGTAGCCGACCTGCTTGGCCAGTCCGGCAGGATTCGAACTGCCGCATGATGAACCGCAGCCCGAACCGCCCTGAACGGCGATCTGGCCGTAGCCTTTGCGGACCTGGTCGCGCGCTTCTTCCTGTTTCACAATGGGTAATGACTTGGTTGTTTTCATCATTCTTAAAGACGCAACGACTCGAAAAAGGACGCAGAAAAAAACCGCTACCTCTCAGTCGCACCCGCACTCACGGCGGGGTTGCCAATCGGTGATGTTGCCGAATCGATCGAACTTCCACCGGCAGCAGCCGTCCATTACCTTCCGCACCTCGGCCCGGGCGCGTTGGACGCGGGATTTGGCGGCGGTCAGGCTAAGGCCCAGACGATTCGCCAGTTCTTGCTGCGACAAGCCTTCGTACATCGTCAACACCAACGCTGCGCGATGTGGTTCGGGCAGGCTTTGTACGACATCTTTGACATAGTCGTGAAGTTTCTGCCTCAACTCCTCGATCTCACTTTCATCGGGTTGGGCGGGCAGGTCAACGGGCAATTCCGCCGTCTCGCGTCGGCGGCGGTAGAAATCGGTCACGACATTGCGCGCGATCCGATACAATCAGGCTTCCAGCTTCCGCGTGTCGCGTAAATCGCCAAGCTTTTTCGCGGTGCGCACCCAGACCTCCTGCGTCAGATCATCAGCCTCGGCGTCGCCAGGAACACGTTTGCGGATGAAACGCCGCAGGCTGGAGCGGAACTGCGTGACGACCGCGCCAAGTTCCGGCGCTGGTGTCAGTTCGTTCACGTCGCGGTCTCCTGAGACGTTTTGGTTGTGGGGGAGGGGGCGCTCACCGGGCGTGTTGCTGTTGCTGTTGCGCAGCAAACTGCCGGCGAACGGCTCGGCGAGCCATCCCTACCAACAACCTCGCCAAAATAGCGGCGCTGGAAGTACAGGGCGAGGTTCACCAAGACGATGAGGGCGGGGACTTCGATGAGCGGGCCGATGACTGCGGCGAACGCCACGCCGGAGTTGATGCCAAACACGGCGACGGCCACGGCGATGGCGAGTTCGAAGTTGTTGCTGGCGGCGGTGAAGGACAGGGTGGCGGTCTGGGAGTAATCGGCGCCGATTTTCCTGCCGAGCCAGAAGCTCACGAGAAACATCACCACGAAGTAGATCAACAGCGGCACGGCGATGCGCAGCACATCCAGCGGGATGCGGACAATCCGGTCGCCTTTGAGGCTGAACATCACGAGGATGGTGAACAGCAGGGCAACGAGCGTGATGGGGCTGATGCGGGGGATGAATGATTTCTCGTACCAGTCGCGGCCTTTGGTGTTCAGGCCGATGAACCGGCTGATTATGCCGGCGAGGAACGGGATGCCGAGATAGACGAACACACTCTTAGCGATTTGGCCCATGCTCACGTCGACCACGCTGCCGTGCAGTCCGAATATCGGCGGCAATTTGGTGATGAACACCCACGCGAACAGGCTGTAGAACAGCACCTGAAACACGCTGTTAAACGCCACCAGGCCGGCGCAATATTCGGTGTCGCCCTTGGCGAGTTCGTTCCAGACGATGACCATGGCGATGCAGCGGGCGAGGCCGATCAGGATCAGGCCGACCATGTACTCGGGGTAATTGTGGAGGAAGAGGAGTGCCAGGGCGAACATCAGCACGGGGCCGATCACCCAGTTTTGCACGAGCGACAGGCCGAGGATTTTCCCGTTGCGGAACACGTCACCGAGTTCCTCGTATTTCACTTTCGCCAGCGGCGGGTACATCATCAGGATCAGGCCGACGGCGATGGGGATGTTGGTGGTGCCGACCTGAAATCGGTTGATGAACGGCTGCGTGCCCGGGACGAAATAGCCGAGCGCCACGCCGATGCCCATCGCCAGAAAGATCCAGAGGGTCAGGTAACGATCCAGAAATGAAAGTTTGCCAGTGATTCCCTTGCTCATGTCAGATGTTCTTTCTTCGGTTCGGATGGTGTCCCGCTCATTGGCAGCGGACGCGTTTCAGTTTTCGTCCGCGCGCGATGTCGCGCCGCAGGAAATCGATGCCGGAGAAACAACCTCTCAGGCAGCGGAGCAGGGAGGCGTGAACGGCGTTGCGGGGTTTGGCGAGGCCGTACATGGCCCATTTCCCACATTTGCTCACATTGACGAGGCCCGAGCGGCGCAAATAGGCGAGGTGCCGGGAAATCCGCGGCTGCGGGACGCGGAGGATAGTTTGGAACTCGCACACGCAATGATCGCGTTGGGCCAGCAGGTTCAAGATGCGCAGGCGGGTCTCGTCGGAGAACGCTTTGAACAGTTGGTTGGGTTTATCCATTCATTCCTTGCTAGGGGAAAGAAACAGGCGGATGCGATGCTCGATTTCGTCGCGGACGCGTCGAAAGACGCGGCGTTTCTCGTCGTCGGAGCCCGGCGCGTGGGCGGGATCATCGAAACCCCAATGCAACTGCTTGGCGGCGCCGGGGAAAGCCGGGCAGGCGTCGCGGGCGTTGTCGCACACGGTGATGACGTAATCGAACGCTTCACCCGTGAACTCCTCCAGCGACTTCGATTTGTGCCGGGTGATGTCGATGCCGACTTCCCGCATGGCTTCGATGGCGAGGGGATGGACATAGCCGGCGGGTTTGGACCCGGCGCTGAAGACATCGAAGTCATCGCCGCCCAGTTTTCGGAGCCATCCCTCGGCCATGTGACTGCGGCAGGAATTGCCGGTGCATAGGAACAGGACGCGCTGCTTGTTCATGGTTCGCTCGGTCGGACATTCGCGAAGACAATATATTCGGATAGCCGAATATGTAAAGGAAAATGAGTGTGGAGGTCGGCGAGTGAACGGGGGATGGGGCGCTGTAATGAGGACGTCGGCAGCCAATTGTTACTGTGTTGGAAACTGACAGGAATGCGTCCTTTTGTGCTCGAAGGCGGATGTGAAGTTGGGTAGGATGACTCTCATGAAAGACACAGAGCTGAGGGGGCTAATACTCCGCAAGTATTATGACCTTATGCTCGCGGGAGGCTGAGGGTTGCGATGGCAGATCATCATCCAATAATAAACAAGAAGAAGATTCGGGAGGCGGTGCGGCTGTTGCTCGAAGGGATTGGGGAAGACCCCGACCGCGAGGGATTGCGCGAGACGCCGGATCGCGTGGCGCGGATGTATGAGGAGATTTTCGGGCACGGGGAACAGGAACCGCACGCGGCGCTGAGCAAGAAGTTCGACGAGCAACACCATGAGGTGGTGCTGGTCAAGGACATCCCGTTTTTCTCGATGTGCGAGCATCATCTGATGCCGTTTTTTGGCCAGGCCCACGTCGCGTACATTCCGAACGGGCATATCGTGGGGATCTCGAAGCTGGCGCGGGTGGTGGAATCGTTCGCGCGTCGGCCACAGGTGCAGGAGCGGATGACGAGCCAGATTGCGGACATCATCAATGCCGAACTCCAGCCGAAGGGCGTGGCGGTGGTGTGCGAGGGCGTACACACGTGCATGACCATGCGCGGGGTCAAGAAGCCGGGGTCGTCGGTGATTACCTCGGCGATGCGGGGGGCGTTCGAGAAGTACGTCACCTGCCGCACGGAGATCATGGCGCTGATTTTTGGCAGGCCGACCGTCTGATGAAACGCGTGTACATCAAGACCTACGGTTGCCAGATGAACGAGCGCGACAGCGAAGCGGTGGCGGCGATGTTGCGGGCGCGCGGATACGACATCGCGGCGTCGGAGAAGGACGCGGACGTGGTGCTGCTGAACACGTGCAGCGTGCGGGATCTCGCCGAACGGAAAGCGGTCGGCAAGATGGATCTGCTCGGGCATCTGAAGAAACGCAAACCCGAACTTGTGCTGGGTTACATGGGTTGCATGGCGCAAAGCCGGGGCGCGTCGCTGGCCGAAAAACAATCGGCAGTGAATCTCGTCGTTGGCACCCAGCGATTTCATCGCGTGCCGGAATATTTGGATGAGATTTTTGCGCGGGATGGTGGCGATGATGTGGATGCGATCGTGGACGTTGCGGAGGAATCCGGCAGCGAGTCGACGATCAAAGACCATGTATTGGGCACGAATGGCGACCGGCAGGTGGCGGGATTCGTCAGCATCATGCAGGGGTGTGAGATGTTTTGCACGTTTTGCATCGTGCCGTACACGCGCGGGAGCGAGCGGAGCCGGTCGATTGGGGAGATCGTGGAGGAAGTGCGGCGGTTGGTCGAGGACGGCGTCAAGGAAGTGACGTTGCTCGGTCAGATCGTCACGAGCTACGGGCGGAAAGAGATTCGCAAGAAGAACGGGAAGACGGCGTTCGTGCAGTTGCTCGAAGCGGTGCACGAGGTGAAGGGGCTGGAGCGCATCCGCTTCACCGCGCCGCATCCGAAAGGGTTTGGCGACGATCTCGTGCAGGCGTACGCGGATTTGCCGAAGCTGTGCGAGCACGCGCACCTGCCCGTGCAGAGCGGGTCGAATCGCATCTTGAAGGCGATGAACCGCGGGTACACGCGGGAGTGGTATTTGCGGATCGTGGACAAGCTACGCGCGGCGCAACCCAAGATCGCGATCAGCACGGATGTGATTGTGGGTTTTCCCGGCGAGACGGAAGAGGATTTCGAGCAGACGGCGTCGTTGATGCGGGACGTGCAGTTTGATCAGGCGTACATTTTCAAGTATTCGAAGCGACAGGACACGCCCGCGGCGGAGATGCCCGAGCAAGTGAGCGAGAAGGAAAAGGAACGTCGCAACCAGGTCTTGCTCGAGATTCTCAACACCGGCATGGCGCGGATCCATCAGAAGCTTGTGGGTCAGACGGTGGAGATCCTCGTGGAAGGCCGGAGCGAGAAGGCCGGCAAACGGATGTTCGGCCGCACACGCACCAACAAGATTGTGTTCTTCGACGGGAGCGAGCGTCACCGGGGCGAACTGCTGCCCGTGCGCATCGAGCGCGCGACCACGATTACACTCTACGGCGACATCGCCATTCACAACTTATGACACGATTAGCTATTACTTCGACGATCATCGGCGTGGCCAGCATTGCGGGCCGTGTGCCCGGCATTGTGGCGCCGGAAAAATTCGGCGAGTGTGCGAGGAAATTTCCGCGCTCGGTGCTGTGGGGGCGGATCATCATGGGAATCGCCGCGTTATGGGCGTGGATCGTTTTGTTCAACGCGGCGACGGACGACTGGGCGTGGGCGCGGCCGCTGGTGGTCATCGGCGTGCCGATTGCGTATTTCCTGGTGATACAATTTGCCGACCAATTTCTGGCGGTACGCGGGCTGGCGGCGTTGATCCTGCTGATCGCCAAGCTGATGGTGGACGCGGCGGACCTGAGCGACCTACCGATGCGGCTGATCGTCACGGTGCTGGCGTACATCTGGGTGTGCGTGGCGGTGTGGATGGCGAGCGCGCCGCATCAAGTCCGTGATGTGATTGGTTTCGTGACGGCCAGCAACACCCGCTGCCGCCTCGCGTGCTTCCTCGGTGCTTGTGTCGGCGCACTGTTGGTCGTGCTGGGGTTATGCGTGTATTGACATGAGGCTGCCATGTTTGGACATGTCAAAAGGGATACGCAAGCCAGTGCGATTCGGAAGTATGTCGATGTGATTCTGAAAGCGGCGGTAGTCGGTGGAGTCGATAAGATTATCTTCGGCGAACCCTGTGACGACCTGCCTCGTGAAACGTGCCCGCACGTCGATGCAATCAATCCTTACCTTCCTGCTCAAGTGATAGCAGCGTTCAACAACACAAGGGACGTAGCTATCTGGCAAAGAATCGATGGCACGTGGCATGAATTGCCAGGATTTCCGTGGTATCTTCTGCACGAAGTCGTGCGCCATATTGGGGACCTGATCACACTGCATCAACGCACCCATCAGCAGCATGACTTTCCGGATGAGCTGGAAGCGACCGTGCCCTTGGAACTAGCGCCTGAACGCGGAGTAGCCATGGTTTCGCTTACATTGACGATGGAACGAAACTACTGCTTTTCGGTTACTCTAAAGAAACTGGACTGAGTTTTCGTTAAACGCTTGAAAACGCCGCGAATACTGGTGGTGCGGGGAGGGGCAATTGGGGATTTCATCATGACGCTGCCGGCGGTCGGGGCGTTGCGCGAGCACTGGCCGGAGGCGCGCATTGAGATCCTCGGGTATCCGCACATTATCGAGTTGGCGCGGGGACGGTATTACGCGGATGCGACGCGGTCGATTGACGCCAAGGCGATGGCGGGATTTTTCATACCCAACGCGGTGCTGGATCCCGACCTGATGGAGTATTTCGGCAGTTTCAACGTGGTGATTTCGTATCTGTTCGATCCCGACAGCCTGTTCGCCAACAACGTGCGCCGGTGCGGGGTCAAGCAGGTCATCGAGGCGTCGCCGCGTCCGAAGGACGTGCACGCGGCGAGACATTACTGCCGGCCGCTGGAGGCGCTGGCGATTTACGTGGACGAGCCGCGCGCGAAAATTCATCCGAGTGAATCGGACCGCGAGGCGGCGTCGAGATTTCTGAAGATGGTGGGGCGGGAACCGATTGTCGCGATTCATCCCGGCAGCGGCAGCGAGAAGAAGAACTGGCCCGTGGAGAACTTTGCGGCGGTGGCGCGGTGGGTAGCGGATGAATTGGCGGCGCAACTGCTGGTGGTGGAGGGCGAGGCCGATGAGCGGGTGGTGGCGAAGCTGACGAGGCTTCTGGAGCCGCGGACGGTGACCGTGGCCAGCCGATTGAAGTTGGTGGAGTTGGCGGCGGTGTTGGAGCGATGCGCGTTATTTTTGGGGAACGATTCCGGCATTACGCATGTGGCGGCGGCGGTGGGAATACCCGTGGTGGCGACGTTTGGCAGCGCGTCACTGCCGATCTGGGAACCGCGCGGGGAACGGGTGCGGGTGGTGCGTTTTTGCGACAATGACGTGGCCGGAGTGTTGGCGGCGGTGGAGGAATTTTGGGGCAATCGGCGCGGTAATTGCTGAAGTCGTTGGTACACAAGCCATTTGGCTTGACGAGGAGCGGCTCTGACACTAGATTGATGCAAAGAGGTGGCAGAGCAGAAAGACTCGTAAGCGATTGCGGGCAAGGAAGGTAAAGAAGAAGATCGATGCGCGACCGGAAACTGGAGAGAAACATACAGAGAGTGGAGGCATTTGTTGAGTCGTGGAAGCGGTTGAGCCAGTTCTTTGATCGGGGATTCAAGGGCGATCCGTTTACGGGCGAAGAAGAGGCGGCGTTTCTGGACCTGAAAAGCCAGATCGCGCAAGAGTATGAGGCGTTGATGGTTATGCTGGCTTCGGAAGCGGAGCGGGATGATCGGGCGTTGCGGTTGTTGAACGGCGTGCCCAGTTTGTCGTCGTTCAAGGAACTGCCCGAGGGCATGTCCAAGAAGCTGGCAACCGAGTGGCACGGGACGTACATGGGGCTACAGGCGTTGCTGGGACGATTGCGGGGGCGGCAGGAGCAGTTGCGGAGCATCAGCACGTTCGCCGTCGGGATGCGAAACGTGTTCGCCAACCCGATCGTGATTTTGCTGATCATGATCGCGGCGGCATACGGGGTGTACCGATTTGCGGAAGAGTGGATTCCAAAATTGACGCAGTTAAAGGAACAAATGGAGAAGAGATAATGACCAAGCGAGACCTGGTGATTCGGATCAGCAATGACACGAACCTCATCCAACAGGACGTGCTGACGGTTGTACAGAAGACGCTCGACTACATCACGGAGGCGCTCATCAAGGGCGAGACCGTGGAGTTGCGCAACTTCGGCGTCTTTGAGGTCAAATTGCGCAAGCCACGCGTGGGCCGCAATCCGAACGATCCCGGCAAAGACGTGGAGATTCCCGCGCGCGCGGTCGTCAAGTTCAAGCCCGGCAAGGAAATGCGCGAGCAGGTGCTGCGGTTGACCGAGAAATACAACGGACCGCAGGGCGCACCGCCGCAGGCCTGAACGCTTGCAGGGCGGGCTCCCGAAGAGTTCCCGCCAATGAGATCGACGGCGCGAACCTCGACGGGTTTCGCGTCCGATGACTTTTGGAACGAATCCGATGAATCCGTTACCCGGCTTTCGCGACTTTTATCCTGAAACGCTCGCCGTCCGCCGCTATATCTTCGAGAAATGGCGTGACGTCGCGCGGCGGTACGGTTTTCGCGAGTACGACGGTCCCCCATTGGAGCCGCTCGAACTGTTCACCAAGAAGAGCGGCGACGAGATTGTCGGACAGCTTTTCAATTTCGTGGACAAAGGCGATCGGGCCGTGGCATTGCGGCCGGAGATGACACCGACGTTGGCGCGCATGGTCGGCGCGCATCACCGCGACTACAAGAAGCCGATCAAGTGGTTTGCGATCCCGCAACTCTTCCGGTACGAGAAGCAGCAACGCGGACGCTTGCGCGAGCATTTTCAGTTCAATGCCGATATCATTGGCGAGACAGACATCAGCGCGGATGCAGAGTTGATCGCACTGGCGATTGATACGTTGAGGAGCTTCGGTCTTACCGAAGATGATTTTGTCGTGCGCGTGTCTGACCGCCGGGCTTGGCAGGGGTGCCTGTCTGGGGCAGGGATTGCGGAGGAGCAACAATATCTGGCCCTTCAAGCAATTGACAAACTGGAGCGCGAGCCGGTCGAGAAGACAGTTGAGAAACTGCGGGCACTAAATCCGTCTTTGGGCGACCAGTTGGCGAAGAGTATTCTGGGCTTTGCCGGAGAAACATCACCCAGTTTAGTCCCAGATTTGGAAAACCTGTTTGAGATGCTCGGCGATCTTGCGAGGTTCTGTAGAGTGGATTTCAAGATTGTTCGTGGGCTGGCCTATTACACCGGGATCGTGTGGGAGATTCACGACCGGAAAGGAGAATTGCGTGCCATCGCGGGCGGCGGACGGTACGACAATTTGCTGAAGCAGGTCAGCGGGGTCGATTTGCCCGCGCTGGGGTTCGGCATGGGCGACGTTGTGCTGGGAGAGCTCCTGAAAGATCGCGGGCTCCTTCCAAAGGCTGATTGGGGATTGGATTGCTACGTCGTAATCGCCGACGAGGCGCTACGGGCAGAAGCTCTTAAGCTGATTCACCAGTTGCGCGACGCGGGAATTGCGGTAGACTACGCGTTCACCGAAACGAAAGTGGGCAAGCAGTTTCAGTCAGCTTCGGCAGTCGGCGCGCGCTACGCGCTTGTGATCGGACCGGATGAATGGAAATCGGGCGAGGTGAAGCTGAAGAACCTCGCGGCGGAGACGGAAGAGCGCGTCACTGTATCGAAGGCGACGGAAATTCTGCGGAAGGCTTCATGAAACGGACACATCATTGCGGGGAGTTGCGCGCGGCGCAAGTTGGACAGAAAGTCACGCTGACGGGTTGGGTGCACGTGCGGCGCGACCTGGGCGGCATTGTATTCATCGAACTACGTGATCGCGGAGGCAACACGCAGGTTGTGTTCGACCCCCAGCACAACAAGCCGTCATGGGAACTGGCCCAGTCGCTGCGCAGTGAATTCGTCGTGGCTGTCGAAGGCGCGGTGCGGCAGCGTCCTGCCGGCACGGAAAACCCGAAGATGGTAACAGGCGAGGTCGAGGTGTTGGTCCATCACCTGGAGATCCTCAACCCGAGCGAAACGCCGCCCTTTCAGATCGGCGAATCGGGCGGCGCGCCGGTTGCCGGGGGTGTCCAGTCGGAGAAGGCAGGTGAAACCTGGTATGACAGAGCGAAGCGCGCGGAGTCGCAGCAAGCACATGAAAACTGGTATGAAAGGGCTCAGCGCGCGCAGGTGGGGGAAGATCTGCGGTTACAATACCGGTATCTGGATTTGCGCCGGCCCGCGATGATGCGCAACCTCGTGCTGCGCCATCGCATTGCCAAGGCCGTGCGAGACTATTTCGACAGCAATGGCTTTCTCGAAGTCGAGACACCGATCCTGTTCAAGAGCACGCCGGAGGGCGCGCGCGAGTACCTTGTGCCGTCGCGCGTGAACCCGGGGAAGTTCTACGCGCTGCCGCAATCGCCCCAGAAGTTCAAGCAGATGCTGATGGTGGCGGGTGTGGACCGCTATTTCCAAATCGCGAAATGTTTCCGTGATGAAGACCTGCGAGCGGACCGGCAACCCGAGTTCACCCAGATCGACGTGGAGATGAGCTTCATCACACGGGAGGACATGTACGCGATCATCGAAGGCCTGCTCGCAGTGGTGTGGTTGGCGGCGCGTGGCGAGAAAATCGCGACGCCGTTTCCCCGAATGCGGTTCATCGAAGCGATGGAGCGGTTCGGCAGCGACAAGCCCGACACGCGTTTTGGAATCGAGCTGACCGATTTCACAAAGGAGTTCGCGCAAAGCCAATTCAAGGTGTTTCGCGGCGCCGTGGACTCCGGTGGAGTCGTCAAGGCGATCAACGCGAAGGGACTCGCCAGTGCGACGCAAGGCCAGATCGAGTCATTGACGGAGACGGCAAAGAGTTTCGGGGCGAAGGGGCTGGCCTTCATCAAGGTCGAAGGCGGCGAGTGGAAATCGCCCATTGTAAAATTCTTCAGCGATGCCGAGAAAAAGGCGCTCGTCGAGAAACTTAAGATCGAAGAGGGGGACCTCATTCTCTTTGGCGCGGACAAACATGAGATCGTGTGGGAAGTGTTGGGGCGCTTGCGGCTGGTCGTGGCGGATTTGTTGAAGAAACAGGGCGCGCTCAAGATACGTGACGACCAATGGAATTTCCTGTGGGTTGTGGACTTCCCGCTGATCACGTTTGACCGCGAGTCGAATCGCTATTTGTCCACGCATCATCCGTTCACTGCGCCCGTGGCCGAGGATGTGCCACTATTGGACTCCGAGCCGGCAAAGGTTCGCGGGCAACATTATGACATTGTCCTAAATGGCGTGGAACTTGGCGGCGGCTCGATCCGAATTCACAAACCCGACGTCCAGAAAAAAGTGTTCGAGGACGTACTCAAGATTCCGCCCGACTTCGCGCAATCGCGGTTTGGCTACATGCTTCAGGCGTTTCGGTACGGCGCGCCGCCACACGGAGGAATCGCCCTCGGGTTTGATCGGCTCTGTGCCATCTTGTGCGGCTCGACGAATATCCGCGACGTCATCGCCTTCCCGAAGACGGCGAAAGCAGTGGACTTGATGACGAGTTCCCCGAGCGAAGTCGAATCGAAGCAGTTACGCGACCTGCATATCAAGCTTGATGTTGAAGATGCCGGTTGACCTCTGCGGTCAGAATCTCTCCACGAAGCTGCTGTCCTGTCTCTATTGAGTAGGCGTAGCCGATGTCGAAGGAGCCGGTGCTGGAGTTGGAGCAGGGACAGGCGCTGAAGAATCTGTTTTGGGAGGCTCAGCGGGTGTCGTAGCCACCGGGGGCGCTTCCACGGGCGGCGTGGCAACGACGGGCGCCTCTTTGCGGTGCGATGGCAATCCAGCCGGCGCCTCACCAGTCCACCGGATGGCGAGGATGGTCACTTCTGTCGCGAACGAATCGGGGTTGAAGGTGTTGACCGTTGTCAAGGTCGGCGGCTTCTGTTCCCCGGTGTCCTGCGCTGCACCGTTGCGGGGACCGTAATTGGTGCTGAAGAAAATCTTGCCCTGAACGAATACCAACGCATCGGCCCCCAACTGCTTTGCTTTCTGCACAAGCAACGGCAGGTGGTGCTCTTCGGGTTTGGCGTAAAGCGGACTACTGATACGCATTTTCGCGAGGACATCGTACGACACCGGCGGCAGGGAAGTGAAAACGGGTAAACTATAGTTGGTGCTAACGATGCTGCCGCTCGCCGTGGGCCATGCTTGTTGATCGCCAACGTAGGGACGGACGACCGCGGAGGCACAACCGAGGGACAACGCCAGTCCAATCATACAAAGCCATCGTTTCATGTATTTTCCCCTAAGGTTTGGTGGATCGCATTGCCGCGAACGTTACTCGCACCGAGTCTCAAACCTGTAACATACGCCGAACCGATTTGTGAAGCAGAAAATAGGTACACGGAAGCGGGGTGGTTACCACTTCAGCCAGTGCTCGGAGCCGAGGTGACCACGGCAACATCCTTTTTGGCACGTCCTCGCTTCTTTGGCTCGACACGGGTGAAGACGCCCATTCGGCGGAATTTCTTGTACCGTGCTTCGAGTAAGTCAGACGTCTTCACTTCCCAGAGCTTATCGAGGTTTTTCAGAATTGCCTTCTTGAGCGAGGCGGCGGTCTCGTCGTAATCCTTGTGCGCGCCTCCCAGCGGTTCAGGAATGACCTCATCCACGACGTCGAGTTCAAGCAGGTCTTTCGCCGTGAGTTTGAGGGCGGCGGCGGCCTGGGCGGCGTTGGCGCGGTCCTTCCAAAGGATTGCGGCGCAACCTTCGGGTGAAATCACGGAGTAGTAGGCGTTTTCGAGAATGAGGACGCGGTCGCACACACCGATGCCGAGAGCGCCGCCGGACCCGCCCTCACCGATGACCACCGCCAACAACGGTGTCTTGAGTGTCATCATTTCCCGCAGGTTTACGGCAATCGCCTCCGCAATGTGGCGTTCCTCGGCTCCGACGCCCGGATAAGCGCCCGGCGTATCGATGAAGCAGATGACCGGTACGTCGAACTTCTCGGCCAGTTGCATGAGTCGCAGGGCCTTGCGGTAGCCCTCGGGATGCGGACTGCCGAAATTACGCATCAAATTCTCCTTGGTATCGCGGCCCTTTTGCTGGCCGATGACCATCACGCGGCGGTCATCGATCTCCGTCAGCCCGCCAACGATCGCATGATCGTCGGCAAACCGGCGGTCGCCGTGCAGTTCGATGAAATTGGTTGCGATGCGCTGCAGGTAATCCAGCATGTAGGGGCGTTTCGGATGCCGGGCGAGTTGGACGCGTTGCCACGGGGTGAGATTGGTGAAGACCTCTTTCTTGGTGGCTTCGAGCTTTTCTTCAATGGCATGAATTTGTGCCGAGAGGTCGATCTTTTGTTCTGCCGCCTGCCCTCGCAGGGCCTCGAGGGTTTGCTCCAGTTCGGTGATGGGCTTCTCGAATTCCAGCGTATAGATTTTCATCCGTAATCCGGCTCCTTCCTACTCGTGAATGACCACCGGGGTGCCGACCGGCAAGATTGTGTACAACTCCCCAATATCATCGTTCAGAAGACGAATGCAACCCGCGGTAGCCTGTTTGCCGATGGAGTTGGTGTCCCAGGTGCCATGGATGCCGTAGCCGGGCACGTTCAGGCCAAGCCAGTGGGTGCCCAGAATATTCTCGGGGTCGCCGTAGGGAATCGTCTTGCCATCGGCCCGCCACCAGGGCGGATTCACAATCCGCGTCGTGATTTTGAATTCACCGACGGGCGTTTTGCTGTACTCGCCGGTGCCGACGCGGTAACGCTTGAAAAACTTGCCGTTGTCGGTCAATCGAAGTTCATTCGTGGTTTTGTTGACATTGACTGCAAAATGGCCCTGATAAATGCGTAGCCGGTCGCCCACGCGGATCAGATCGCGGGACAGGTTGTTGGACTTCTTGATCAGGTCGACGGTCGTACCGAACTTCTGGGCGAGTTTGCCGAGCGAATCTCCCGCCACAATCGTGTAGTCGGTTTTTCCGTCCGCTGGCGCGGGTGTGAGCAAAATCTTCATGTCGACCTCGCCCAACAAATCGAGAGCCTTGTCCGAGGCGTTACCGTCGTCTGCCAACGGCTGCAACACCGAGCGAGCGTCGGACAACTTGCCCTCGCTTTGCAGTTCCTGTGCGTGCTGGTATTGGTCGACGTCCGTTTCGGCTGGCGCCGGCGGGCGACTGATCGCGGATGCAGCACCTGTGGGTGGGGCGGCGGTGACTGTTGAGGTTGGGGATTGGGCTGCGGGCGCGGACGACGACGAACTTGGGAGTCGGTCACAACCCGCAAGCCAGAATGTCAGTACGACCAAACTGAGCCAAAGTTTCATGTCTGCAAGTCGCGAACCACCAAACTCATCGTAGGGTAACGGGCCGAGGGGTTCTTTTCAAGACATTTGAGGATGACCCGCTCAATGGAACGGGGGATGTCCGGGGCCAGCGTGCGAGGTGGTCGCAGATGTTCGTTGAATTCGGAGTACTTCTGCAGGATCTCCTCGCGAGTGTTTCCCGCAATCGGCTTTTTGCCCGTGATCATCTCATAGGCCGTGACGCCGAAGGAAAAGATGTCCGCGCGCTCGTCGACGGGCTGGCGCGCGATTTGTTCGGGGGCGAGATACAACGGTGTGCCCGACAGCTTCGGTTCCCGCCTTGGCTTTGCGGGCCGCGGGATCGAGAGGTCGAAATCGATCAACTTCGAATCATACGTTTTGGGCACCAGGACGTTTTCCGGCTTGAAGTCGAGGTGGAGAAAGCCGCGCTCGTGGACGTGGGACAGGGCGGAGGCCATGCCGGTCAGCATCTTGAGCTGATTCAAGCGCAGGTTTGGGTCGTTGCGCAGGATGGCTTCCTTCAGGTTCGGTCCTTCGACGTATTCAATGATCGCGTAGCGCAGGCCGTTGAACTTCCCGCTCCCGAAGTACCGCACGATATTCGGGTGGTCGAGATGCTCCATGACCTTGCACCCCCATTTGAATTGTCGGAGGCGACTCCAATGAAAGCGGTGCTCGGGAAGTAACATCCGCAGAATGAGCCGCTGGCCCTGTCGATCCGCCACCAAAAAAATGGTCGCCATTCCACCGTGGTTGATCTTATCAAGCACCGTGAAATCTGCAAAAGTCGAGCCAATCATCTGGCCGCAACGGTAACGAACCCTGCTCCGCTTTGCAAACGCAAACCCCAAGGACATTCTGTCGCACAGATTCGCAGCCCGGGACGGTGAAGGTCTCCGCCCGTGCCAGAGGCTTGCCGTCGACGACGAACACTACTGCTGGCGGTCGGGAGCGGTTTCGGAGCCGTCAGGCGCGCGGGTCCAGTCCGGTATTGATATGGATTCGTTCGACCACATGGGGGCCGACCCATGGATTCAACGGATCATCTTTCATTTGCTGGAGGTACGACGAGACAAATACCCCCGATGGCCCACCGTCATGACCGCCGCCGGCTGGGAAATCTTCCTCGGCGTGGCCTGCACAAACATCAATCACGATGACCACGGATTCCAACTTCGTCCATGTTTCCGTGTTCGGAGTTCCCAGTCCATACAGGCCGTCGGCTTGCGATTCTTTCCGTGTCGGAAGCGACCCCGGCGGAAGATCATCCGGGTCGTCGCTGTCTGTCGAGGTTTCTCGACGGACGACGACCGTGACAGCATACACCGGCGCCCCGGGGCGATTGATCAATGCGGCGTCAGACTGTTCCGTTCGTGGCCCTGATAATAATGAGGATGGATATTCTTTCTTTTCACTCGCGAGCCACACAGACAATCCTACAAGAAGCAACCCCGTGATTGCGGCAAGAGCGCGGCGATAACGGGTAATCCATTCACGGAGCAAACGAATCCCGGGCTGCGCCCCAAACGGGTCGGGCAGGGGATAACCGCATCGGCCGCACACAGGGCGAACAGCCTTCCGGTGGGAAACGACCCGGTTCTTCGTCAGGCAAATGCCGCAGACGACATACTCCTCGGCAATCTTGGCGTCGATAATGCCCGGCCGCTTTGGGTGACCCACGTCTGCTCCTGGGTAAGTGTCCTACCGGTTGACGGCGCCCCCTTCGGGTGGCTCCTTGGTGAGCAGATCGGCCAGCGCCTTCAACGCGAGCGCGGCTTGTGACCCGGTGGCGATAAATTCCAGGCTGTCACCAAGGGCCGTCCCCACGGACAACAACCCGAGAATCGATCGCACGTTCATGTACGGGCGTCCTTCCAGCAGGAAGTTGTAGTACGTCATCCCTTCCTTGTGCACGTAGATGTCGCAATCAAATTGCGCGGCCAGGCCGGCGACAGCCGAAACCGGTCGCAAATGGAGTCCGTCCTTGTTATGGACCGTCACAAGGATTTTCTGGAAGCCGTTTCGTTCCAGCGATTCACGTTCCGTGCGCCAGATGTGCGCGTACTTTTGGCACCATTCCTCGGCGGCGGAAGACCCGCCGATGTCCCGTCCTTCCGCCATGGAACGAAGGTACTTGTGCTTCTCGATTTCGTCGCGTTGTTCGAGGTTGTCCCGTCGGAGCTTCTCTTTCCGCCAATCCTCGGCGAAGTGCTGGACAAAATCGTCAATGGCCTCTTCGATGCTCACCTCGGCGCCCCGCTGTTGCGAGAGATAATACTTGTGCTCTTCAATCGCCTTGAGTTCGGCCGCGGTGAGATTGTTTGCCTGACCCTTCATCCTGAAATCCCGTGCCTTCATGCTACCCGGTCCATCACCGTCTGGCGAGATTTCTTTTCGGCCGGCACGCGACCCAATCCACTCGCTTCGCGTGAGCGCCAGTCCTGCGGAAGGATGGGGTGACCGACGGGATTTGAACCCGCGACAGCCAGATCCACAATCTGGAGCTCTACCAGGCTGAGCTACGGCCACCATCCTGCGTCGAAGAGAACGTACAGACGTGTAACATTATCACCCGAACGGGTCAAGCCGCGCTTCCGTCGTTGGCCAGACCGCGCCACGCGTGTCCCCGATCGCCGTCTTCCGCTTGTAGGGCGAGATGCCGAGAGCCTGCCCTGAGCGAAGTCGAAGGGTCTAGGTATCCCGCCGTCCGAACTCCGTCCGCCCGGTTTGCCGGCCCTCTGGCTACTCGGCTACCCGGCTGCTCGGCTACCCGGCTACTGCACTTGTGGCCTCAACTTGGGTTCGTTTTTGGCTTTGTTTTTGGAAATTTCCACGCCGGCTTGCTCAAACTTGGGTTCGTTTATATTTTTTACTTTTTCGACAGCCTCTCCAACACCCCCACCGGTTGTGGTACCCCCCCTCATTGTCAAAGAACGTTCCAACGTCAGCCCCCCAGTATATCCTTATGAGATACAAAGTCAATCGCAATACGATGAACCCGCCGAACTTGTCCAGTAACGATGGCAGATCGCCGGGCACGCCGCGTCGCTCTCCCCGGTTGTCATCCCGAGCTTGTCGAGGGATCTCTGTCGTACTCCGTCCGCCTCGCCCCGCCCGCCGCTCCGGCCCACCGCTGTAGCGTCGGCTGTCCCCAGCCGAAACCCCCCGTCTCCGCTCATCCCCCCTCCACCGGCTCAATATGGCGGGTCGGCGCGCAGCTCGGGCGCCGCGGGCAGCGAGCGCAGAATGCGCAGCGGGATGCCCTGGGCCTCGCTGTACGCTGCCGGGTAAGGC
>JBKQMH010000035.1:0-17394 GCA_052146795.1 Verrucomicrobiia bacterium | reverse complement strand
CTGCTCCAACGAAACGACCACAAACAACGACTCTTGCCGATCAATCTGTCCACGCATGCCAAACCCTCCCTGTTCGCCACGTAGTATAACCGGCCCGTCAACCCGACTTCTTTAGTACCCTGCTAGGGGTCGCTTTGGCGCAAACGGGTAAGTTCGAGGAAGCCATCGCCCACTACCAGCAGGCCCTGCGGATCAAACCCGATTACGCCGACGCCCACTACAATCTGGGGATTGCCTTGGCGCGGGCCGGCAGGATACCGGAAGCCATTGTACAGTACGAGCAGGCCCTGCGGATCAAGCCCGATTACACTCAAGCGCAGAACGCCATCGCGCGACTGCACGCTCGCCAGTGAGCCGAAGCGCGAGGGTAGCGCTGAGACGAGGCCGTGTCGTTGCGGCACCCGAAGGGCGACGCGAACGGGCGTGAGCGTCGTCAACCGAGTCCGACGACATGCGCCGAAGCTTCAGCGAAGGAGCAGGCCCGCCTTCGACAACTCTATTCCTTCGCGATCTTCAGGGCCAGCGCCCGGCCGTGGTCGAGCAATTTCTTCATCCGGGCGTCCGTGGATGCCTCGCTGTATATGCGGATAATCGGCTCGGTGCCGGAGGTGCGGAACATCAGCCAGGAATCGTCCTTGCATATGTACTTCACGCCGTCGTAATCCTTCATCTGCGCCACCGGCACGCCCAGTAACTGCTTCGGCGGCTCGCTCCGCAGCGTCGTGATGAATTTCTCGCGTTTATCCATCGGGAAATGCATGTCGATCCGATCATAGAAGCTCGCCCCGAATTCCTTCTGCAACTCCCGCGCAATCTCGCTGAGCCGCTTCCCTGTCACCGTCAACATCTCCAGCAACATCAGGTTGGCCAAAATCCCGTCGCGCTCGGGGATATGCCCTTGGAATCCGATCCCGCCGCTCTCTTCCCCGCCGATCAACACATCCGTCTCGCGCATCTTCTCGCAAATGTATTTGAACCCCACCGGCACCTCGGCCAGCTTCAAGCCATTCGCCCGGCAAATCCGATCGATCAATACCGTGCTGTTCGCCGATTTCACCACCAACCCCGTCTTCTCGCCCCGATTGCGGAGCAAATGCAACAGCAGCATCGAGAACACCAATTGGATCGACACATACTTGCCCTTGTCGTCCACGATCCCCAGCCGGTCTGCATCGCCGTCGGTCGCCACCCCAATTTGCGCGCGCGACTTCTTCACCGCATCGCACAGCGCCCCGAGGTTCTTGCCAATCGGTTCCGGGCTGATCCCGCCAAACAACGCATCGCGTTCGCCCCGGATCGTCTGCACCTTGCACGCCGACTTCTCCAGGAGCGACTCCAGAAGATGTCCGCCGCACCCGTACATCGAATCCGCCACCACCGGCAATTTCGCGGCGCGGATCTTCTTCAAATCGACGATTTGTTTCACCGCCGCCACGTGCGCGGGCACTGGATCATAGATTTCAATGGTGCCGCCTTTCAGCCCGTCGTCGAAGTTCATCGTCCGCAGCAGCGACCGGTCCACCCGCGCCTCCACTTGCGCGCAGATCTCGGGGTCGGCGGGCCCGGCATAGTGCGCCTTGAGCTTGTAGCCGTTGAATTGAGGCGGGTTATGGCTCGCGGTGATCATCACCGCGCCGCACAGCTTGCGGTCCCGGATGGCAAACGTCACCGCCGGCGTCGGACTCACCGACGGCGGATACAGCGCCTTGATTCCGTTCGCCGCCAGCACTTCGCACACGAGTTTCGCGTAGGTCTCCGACAGAAATCGGTTGTCGTACCCGACAATCGCCGCCTTGTTCGTCCCCACCAGCGAGTTCCAATAATCCGCCGTCGCCTGCGCCACGCGGCGCACACTTTCAAACGTGAAATCGTCGGCGATCACGCCGCGCCATCCGTCCGTTCCGAATTTGATCTTGGTCAGTTGCATTGTCTCCTCAGTTCCGTAATTGCCTCCCGCAAATCCAGCGTCTTATGTCGAAACAACGAATTGCCGGCCACCATTACATTCGCTCCAGCCTCCACACACTGCCGGCCCGTCTCCGGGTTGATCCCGCCGTCCACCAGAATCGGCAAATGCTTCGCCGCCGCCCGCAACGCGCGGATTTTCGGCAGCATGTCCGGCATGAATGCCTGGCCGCCAAACCCCGGGTTCACCGTCATCACCAGCAATTCATCGATCTGGCCGAGAAACGGGATCGCTTCCTCCGCCGGCGTGCCGGGTTTGATCGCCAACCCCGCAGCCTTCCCGCATCGCCGAATCAATGCCAGCGTCTTGCCCACGTCATGGTGTGCTTCCAGGTGCACGATCACATGGCTGGCGCCCGCATCGATAAATCGCTCGGCGTACAGGTCCGGCCGCTCGATCATCAAGTGCACGTCCAACGGCAGTTTTGTCGCTTTGCGAAACGCCGCGATCATGTCCGGGCCGAATGTAATGTTGTCCACAAAATGACCGTCCATCACGTCGCAATGCAGCCAGTCTCCCCCACCCTCTTCCGCCCGCTTCGCGTCCCGCGCGAAATTGCCGAAGTCCCCCGCCAGAATCGACGGCGCGATAATCACGGGCATGGAGGATGGGTTAGGGTTCATAGGGTTTGATATGGCAAGTCCGCATCGTTCATGAACCATCAGCCATTAACCATTCTTTCCCGCCCGCTGAATGAGTTCGATTTCGTAGCCTTCCGGCGCATCGATGAACGCGAACACCATGCCCCCACCCGACTTCGTCGGCCCGTCGGACAGTTTGACGCCCTTCTTCTCCAATTGCCGGGTGAACGCTTCCAAATCGTCCACCTCAAACGCCAGGTGCGTCAGGTCGGCCTGCACGTGAACCGGTCCGGCCGCGGGATACGAGCACAGCTCGATTTCCTCCTCGCTCTCGGGCGCCTTCATAAACACCAGTTCCGATCCCCGCGGCGATTTGTGCCGGCCCGTCTCGCGCAGCCCGAGCACGTCGCGGTAAAACGCCACGGTCTTCTCCAGATCGTTCACGCGATACCGCGTATGCAATAATTTCTTGATGCCTGCCATGATCGCCTCATCGATAGCCCGCTGCCGGAACGTGCCCCATTGAACCGAATTTGTGATCGTACCAGTATACGGCCGACACCAACACCAAAATGCCGACCAAAAACAACGCAATGGGAAGCAACAGTTTCCTTATCACTCCCCCACTCTACCGAAAGCTCGCCCGCACGACAAGTCGCGAGGCGCGGCCATGCCCGGACGCCCAACCTCCTGACCGCGCCTCTTCCAACCTTGCGCCCGGCGCTGAAACCAGTACACTTCGCCCGCGATGTTGATCGATTGCCACATGCACACCGAATTGACCGACGGCACCGGCCGGCCTGTCGACTACGCCCGGGTCGCCGTCGAGCGCGGCCTCGACGAAATCGGCTGCTCGGACCACGCCCCGTTGGCCGACCGCGAAACCGACTGGCACATGAAGAAGCCCAACCTGGAAACCTACGTCGGCTGGGTGCGTGACGCCCAGGCGAAGTTCCCGCAGTTGCCGATCAAGCTCGGGCTCGAAGTCGATTTCATTCCCGGATGCGAAAACTGGGTCCGCGACCTCGCCGCCATGTACCCGTGGGACTTCTTTCTCGGCAGCGTGCATTACCTCGGCGAATTTAACGTCGACAGTACCGCGAAAGATTGGGCGACCGAGGACGTTGACGCCCGCTGGCGCGAATATTTCGATGTGTGGAAGCAAGCCGCTCGCTCGCGCCTGTTTGATTCCCTCTCCCACCCCGACCTGCCGAAAAAATTCAACTTCCGCCCGAAGACCGATTTCACCAACGTGTTCGAAGACGCGCTGCGCGCCGTCGCGGCCGCCGATGTGGCCATCGAAGTCAGCACCGCCGGCCTCCGCAAACCATGCAAGGAAATCTACCCGAGCGAGCCGTTCCTCCGCATCGCCCGCCGCTTGAACGTTCCCATCACCCTCGGCAGCGATGCCCACGTTCCCCACGACGTCGGCGCCGATTTCGGTAAGGCCGTGACTCTGGCAAGGACCTGCGGCTACGAGAAGATTGCCCGATTCACCCTGCGCAAGCGGGACCTGGTGAAGTTGTAGGTCGCGTGGCCAGTAGCGGCACCTAAATCTTGTTGAGTTGCTTCAGGTATCGCTTTTCTGCCCAATGCCACATCCAGAACCCCCAAAGGCCACCGACTACGGGGCACATTATCAAAAACGTCAAAAGCAAATCTGCAGCACGGAACCATCCAGGCGTTCTCCAGAATTCGAAAGGAAGGTTGATCCCCGCCGCAATAAGGAAGACCGGTCCTCCATAGCCGATGACGCCCCATAGCAGAACAAACCTCCACATCCCCTTTGCTCGAATCTTCTCCCACCGCGCCAACTGTTTGGGCGTCGCCTGAAAGATACCTTTTACCCTCACGTTTTCAGTAAACAACATCAGCGCTCCGTCGTCAAGCGGGGCGTGGTAGGGCCGCGCTGCTGCGCGGCCACATCGATAAGATAAATAGACGCGGTGCACTGCGTCCTCACCAACCTTCTCCTCCTCATTCACTAATGCAACTCATGCACTCGTCCTTGATACGGCCATTCCTCCGGCTTTGTGACCAAACCTGCCCGTACAGGATTCTCCCGAACATATTGCCATTTTTGGGAATAGCTTTCCTCATTCCGCAATCGATGATGAAATCCCCCACGCTGAAACCTTCCAACCCCGGGGTGCGTCTTGGCAAGGCGGTCTTTCCAAAATGCCATCCAGCGTTCAATCGTAACCTGCAGATCCCCCGGCGCACAGAACAGGTGCAGATGGTTCGGCATCAAAAGAAAATCACAGACAAGCCATGCTGTGGCGGTCCGCAACCAGATATCATGCAAGGCCCGTTGGACAGAGAATTCTGCCAACCATCGGGCGCGGTCCCTAGTGCAAACAGTCAGGAAAACCCAGTTCGGGCCGGCTGTCGAAATGTGTACGCCCTTTGCCGGTGTCCGTCGTTCATGGAAGCGAGCAGTCGCCATAGCGATAGCCTAATGACGGGCACAGGCTCCGACAAGTCAGTTTGGGTAGGCCGTTTTGTCGCGCGGCCTCAGATCAATGGACGCGGGGCACCGCGTCCCTACCGATCGACTGCGTTCCTACTTCGCCGCTGCGAGCACCGCGCTAAACGCCTTCGGGTCGTTCGTCGCCAAATCCGACAGGCTCTTGCGATCCAACGCGATATTCGCCTTCTTGAGCGCGGCGATGAACCTGCTGTAGGTCATGCCTTCCGCGCGGCACGCCGCGTTGATCCGCTGGTTCCACAGCATGCGGTAGTCCGCCTTCTTGTCCTTGCGGTGCGCAAAACTGTAGGTCAGGCCGTGCCAGACGGCGTTCTTGGCGTACCGAAACTTCGTGCTGCGCCAGCCGCGATAACCTTTCGCGGCTAAAATCATCCGTTTGCGACGGCGCTGGCTGGCTGGTGCGTTGGTGGCTCTTGGCATGGTGAACTCCTAAAATTTCAAAACTGTGATTTCAAATTTTCCGTGCTACCCGCGATGGCTGAACGGCATCACGTCCGTGATGTGGTGCTTGTGCGTGTCGCTGACGGCCTTGGTCTGCCCCAGCCGCCGCTTGTGTTTCGACGACTTGTGCGCGTTCAGATGCCGTTTGCCCGCGCCATAGCGCATCACTTTGCCGGTCGCCGTAATCTTGAATCGCTTGGCCGCGGCCTTCTTCGTCTTCGCTGACTTCCAACGTGGCATGTCCTCGTTCCTTCCTGAAAATTTCTAGTCTTCGCTGGCGGCGCTCGTCCGCTGTTCCCCGGCCTTTTTCCCCGCGCCGCGAAACGGAGAAATCATCATCGTGATGCTCCGTCCCATCAATTTCGGCATCACTTCGGGACGGCCGCAATCCGTCAAATCCTCGATGATCTTCCCCATCATCTTGTTCCCAAACTCCGGATGCGCGTTCTCGCGGCCCCGCAACATCATCGTCACTTTCACCTTCATCCCGTCGCTCAGGAAATCCCGCATGTGATTGCACTTCGTCACATAATCATGCGGATCGATGTTCAGCCGGATCTTGATCTCCTTGAGCTTCGTCGCGTGCTGGTGCTTGCGCGCCTCGCGATCCCGCTTCTCCTGCTCGTACTTGTACTTCCCGAAATCGACGATCCGGCATACGGGCGGCGTCGCGTTCGGCGCCACTTCCACCAGGTCCATCCCCTGCTGCTGCGCCGCCGACAGCGCCTGGCTGATCGAGATGACCCCGAGTTGTTTTCCGTCTGAGTCTACCACCCGCACTTCGCGGGCGCGAATCTTCTGATTGACGCGGACAAATTGTTGAATTGCTGCGATCTCCTGTTGGCCCTGTTCGGGTCAGCTATGTTGACTCAATAAACTCACAAGTTTCGGCTCGTACCCGCCCCACCCCTCCGGCAACTCCGCTTTCAACCTCACCATCAGGACGGGCGCGAATGGCCTGTTCTTGTACGGCTTTTCCCGCCCCATTGCAATAGTCTTTTTGGCGGACCATTTCCACAACCCGTTGCAACCTCTTCTTAAGCAAAAATGCCCTCACAACCCCCCACCACCAGCCCCAACAGCGTCCCAAACAGACCACAACACCGACAAACGAAGCCAACCACAATTCGACCATCATTTCGCCGTAACCCCCTGTCCCACAACAACCCAAATGCCAATTTTTTGTCCATTATAATTGGCTTCGTTTGGCAAAACTACCATATGGGGCCTGCCCTCCCTGTAGCGTCGCCTGCCCCAGGCGAAACGCTGTTTCGCCGCTGTAGCCGCAGCGCTCTGTCGCCGCGTTCTGCCGACCGTCACCTCCTAAACGCCGAACGCCCCACGCGAAACGCGCTTCCCTCCCCTCCTCCATCAGCCATTTCCCATTAACCATTCCTTCATATCAAAGCCAAGCCGCTGGGAGCGGCGCGACGCAGCGCCGCAGGCGACCCGCAGGGCAAGCCGAGCGGGCGCGAGCGCGTGCAAAACTACTCCACATATATCAATGAACATCAGACGCTTCCGACCATACCACAATCGCCCAACCGAATCCAGCCCCATAATCGCAGAAAGATAATCGATTCAATCGACGACGTTGGCACCGCGTCGTGCCGCGAATTGTAGGGCTGGATGCCCGAGTCCGACGAGGTGTATCCAGCCGTTCTGCTTTGCTGCCGCCGTTTCCGCTCCGCCTCTCCTCGCCCCTTGAGGGAGAGGATTAAGGTGAGGGGTGGCCTCTCAATACCCCATCCTTGCCGAACGCCCACCCATCTCGCCCAACTCTTCCGCCGGGAAACCGGCCTCTCCCCAAGCGACTACCGCCGGCAACATTGACGCTAATTCTCCCGTCAGACTCACCGATAATCGTGAAAACCGGCCCGGATGGAATCGCAGCGTAGGATCACCAGCTGACTTTCGGCTTCTCAACCCTTCCATCGACGAGCGGTTTGAGATAAGAATAGCAATATGGATCGCGACGAACTCCACAGACGCATAGTCCTGCTGAAAGAAGCCCTGGAGTCAGGCACGCTTCGAATTCCGCGCAGCGACGAAATTCGGAATTCCCTTCTGAGAATCCGGATAGCTCCTGACGGCAAGGTTGACCCTGAGTCCGTGGACGCTATCGCGCGTTCAATGGCCGGCGCTCTGGCAATGATGAAGTACCAAGAAGATTTGCTCAAAGTTCCTCTCTTGGATGTTCAACAGGCGTTTCTCGACAGTCTCGAGAACATCGTTGGAGATCTATTTAAGGAGATGAAGGAACGCAACGCGAATCCGCATCAAGCAGCAACTGCTGTGGCCGCTTCCGACAAGACCGTGGAATGGTGGAAGAGCACGGCGCCGGAAATTGAAGCGAAGATTACCGATTTTTGGAAGACAAGCGCAGAAGTCGTACAGGCGCATCTTTGGGAGCTGCGTGGGTCGAAGGCGATATTTGGAGGTGATGTTTTCCCCTCGTACTTGTCAAACGTCGCAAGTTCCGTTGGGCTCTATATGGATACGATCGTTCTGCCCGACCCAACTTTTCGAGTCGTTGCGAAGTTCGGCGCGATCAGACCGAGACTGCATCTCTATCACTTCGTAAAGCATGCGCTAAACGCTTTGACATACCGGGAGCTGGCGCTGGCCGACATCAGCCAGCCAATTGTCGTCTTTGCTCCCGATGATTTCTATCTCGATGAGACGCGGTACAAATTGCTCTCTGATCTCTCGAAGAGTGATGTTGTCCAACACTTGAGTGCAATTTTTGGAAAAAAGTTTAAGACGCTGGAGGCTGCCCAGAAATTCCTGTCAAAATTTCGAAACGAGAGAGACCTACTGAAAGCAATGTCCGCACCCGATAGACTATTATTCGATATTGAATGTCGGGAACCTTTGGCAGACCAGATACGCCGGTTTGCCGCTGACTCTGAAACGGACTTCGGTTTCCGAACTGGGCAGATGGCCGGAGTTGTCTATCCTTGTGCCCTAGGAAGGATGTTGCAGGCCAATGAGACTGTAATGAAATCCACCCGCTACCACGGGACTCCTCTTATCGACGCTCCAACATCGTGGCAGTATCTCCTTTGGAAGTACGAATACGACTGCAAAAGGCAAGAAAAGAAGATCCCAGACCTCAAGAACTTGGTGATTTCAAAGGCGCTGCAGATTGCAGGCTCGAATCGCCTTGGCCTTTTGTCCAAAGTTCCGCCGAAAGTATTAATCGAACTCAGGAAACAAGGGGCGTTGAGCGAGCTCCGTGAGATACTCCACAAAGGTTTGACTGATATCGACGCTGCCGACGAAGGTTCAATCGCAGACGTGGCAAAACAGGTAATTCAAAACCTTGAGGAGGCCTTCGACGCTCATCAAAAGGAATTGAGGAAACTCTCGAGCGCGCGAAAGAAGTTCTTTGGTTTGGACGTTGCTCCTTGGATTGTTACTGGTACGATATCAATTGCTTCGGCTGCTTCTGGCAATATCCCGTTGGCGGTCGCAAGCGCGGCATTAGGCACAACCATCGGAGCCCCTTCTGCGCGGGATGTATGGAAGAGAGGCGAAGACCTGTTGCGCGAAGGAAAGAGATTGAAGCGTTCACCTGCGGCGATATTCCTCAATCACGCCTGAACCTTCTGTGCTCCGACCGCCGCTTTCGAGCAAGATTGGGTGCGACAACCACGCCCCTGCGGAGTAGACATTCGTTCGCACATGGCTTGCATTGGCCACGTTCGGCTGGCATATTGAGCAGCATGGCAACGACCAAACGCGAATTCAGTGTTATCATCGAGCGTGATGCCGACGGCTACTACGTGGCGCTCGTGCCGGAGTTGAAGGGCTGCCATACGCAGGCCAAGTCACTCGACACGCTGATGAAACGTGTCCGGGAAGCCATCGAGTTGTGTCTCGAAGTCGAAGGTCACCAGCCCGCCATGCCGGAGTTTATCGGCGTCCAGCGCGTTGCGGTCTAACCACGCCGAAACTCCCCCCGCCGCCGAACTCACCGCCGAGCAGTTCCTTCAGCTGGAGTGAACTGCCGGTAAGTTTTCGCCGCTTGGCGAGCTTGGTCCCCTGCGCCCCGTTCCGCGCTTTTCGAGCAAGATCGCAACAGGTCGAGCAAGAACGCATGCGACAGGCGGGAGGATATGGGGTAGATTCGCCTCGGCGTACACCCCGACAATGGGTGCCAAACCCAGTTGTCGGCCCTGCGGGCGTATATTGCGCGAGGGCTCGTGCAATTTACGGGTCAACTCAAAAAGGAGTGCACACAATGCAAAAGCGCAAACTTGGAAAAAGCAATCTGGAGGTTTCGGCGGTCGGTCTCGGCTGCATGGGTATGAGTTTTTCCTACGGCCCGCCCAAAGACAAACAGGAGATGACCTCTCTTCTTCGTGCCGCCGTCGAACGCGGCATCACATTCTTCGACACCGCCGAAGTCTACGGCCCGTTCACCAACGAAGAACTCGTGGGCGAAGCCCTCGCTCCGTTCCGCAAGCAAGTCGTCATCGCGACCAAATTCGGGTTCGACCTCAGCGGCCCCGATCACCGGCCCGGTGCGGCGGGCCTGAACAGCCGGCCAGAGCACATCAAGCAGGCCGTTGAAGGCTCGCTGAAGCGGCTCAAGATCGTGACAATCGATCTGCTCTATCAGCATCGTGTCGACCCGAACGTGCCCATCGAAGACGTGGCGGGTGCGGTCAAGGAACTGATTCAGCAAGGCAAGGTGAAGCATTTCGGCCTGTCGGAAGCCGGCGTGCAAACCATCCGTCGCGCCCACAAAGTTCAGGCGCTCACCGCTCTCCAGAGCGAATACACGCTATGGACGAGAACCCCGGAAAAGGAAGTCATCCCGACGCTCGAAGAACTCGGCATTGGCTTCGTTACCTACAGCCCGCTGGGCAAGGGCTTCCTCACGGGCAAGATCGACGAGAAAACGACCTTCGACAGCTCCGATTTCCGCAGTACCCTCCCCCGCTTCACGCCGGAGGCGCTCAAGGCGAATCAGGCTCTGATCGATTTGCTGGGGAAAATCGGTCAGCGGAAGAAGGCGACAGTCGCTCAGATCGCGCTGGCGTGGTTGCTGGCCCAGAAGCCATGGATTGTTCCGATCCCCGGCACCACGAAGCTGCATCGCTTGGACGAGAACATCGGAGCAGTTGCAGTCGCACTTACACCCGACGATCTTCGTGAAATCGAAACCGCCGCCTCCAAGATCACGGTGCAAGGGGCTCGGTACCCCGAAAAGCTCGAGCAAATGACCGGTCGCTGAACGACACATCCGACTGCTGCCATCGTTTACCAAGCCTTACCGGATTAAGGCGTTACCGGCAGGCTGTGCCCTTACCGGCTTGCGCGGCCGACTGCCAGGGCACCATGCTCATTCCCTTTTATCGCGCATCGAGGGAGTGTAAGCGACACCGATTAGCAGCCCCTCGGGTGAAAGCAGGCGGCTGACCACCTGCCCCCATGGTTCCCGGCGGGCGGAGATGAGAAGTTTGTATCCTCGCTTTTCCAATTCCTTCGATTCGGCTTCGACGTCTTCAACATCGAATTCGAGCCAAGCCTGGGGAATCGGAACCTCTGACGGCCAAGTGTCCGTTCCGAAGCAGGACTGAGCGGCATGGGAAAGCGGCCACAATGCAAACGTCTTAGCTCCCTCAACTTCTTCGGTGTGCAGATACCCGCCTTCTTCCTCTGTGAACGACAAGCCGAGATCTTCCGCGTAGAGTTTCCGGCTCGATTTTTGATCCCGGACAATGGGGCCAAAACCACTGATGAACAAGACCTTGGTTTTCTTGGGCGACTTTTTCATTCTCAAACCTCCACTGGGCCAATAGTATAATGACCATTGGTCGGTGCGCATGATAACAAACGGTGAAACGGTAATTCGGCCTGGCTTCCACGTCAAATAAAGGGAGTTCAAACTATGGACATCAAACGAAGTGGCTCACAGCCTTCCAACAAAGGGCCGGCCGATTGGTTTACCGGCACGGTGCGCATTGACTCACCGTTTAAGGGAACCGATCCCGCGCGTGTTAGCGGCGCAATCGTCACGTTCGAGCCCGGCGCGCGAACCGCCTGGCACACCCATCCGCTGGGCCAAACGCTGATCGTCACGGCTGGCGGCGGGCGGGCGCAGCGCTGGGGCGGCCCGGTCGAGGAAATCCGGCCCGGTGACGTGATCTGGTTCCCACCGGGCGAGAAACATTGGCATGGCGCCGCGCCAACCACGGCCATGACCCACATCGCCATTCAGGAATACCTCGACGGCAAAGTGGTTGACTGGATGGAAAAGGTCACCGACGAACAATACCTAGCCCCCAAAGCAAACCAATAGGAGCACCAAAACCCCGGACCCCAGGCCGCGCTAGGCTCTTCGTTCTCGAATCGCTGCCAGAATCTCCGCCACAACTTCCGCCTTCGGCTTCGCCCCGACGTTGCCTTTGCCGTGGAGCCGGACGCTGACCGCGCCCGCTTGCATGTCGCGCGGACCGATGACGAGCATGGTGTGGACCTTCGCCTTCTCGGCGCTCTGGACTTTGCCGTTGATCTTGTCGGCGCTGTAATCGCCCTCCGCCCGCACCTGCTGGCCGCGAAGTTCGTTGACGATGCCCTTGGCGTAGTCCACCAACGCCGCATCCTCGCCGATGGTCAGCACCCGCACCTGCTCGGGCGCGAGCCAGAGCGGGAAGTTGCCCGCGTAATGTTCAATAAGAAAACCGATGAACCGTTCGTGCGTGCCCAGCGGCGAGCGATGGATGCACAACGGGGTCTTGTCGGTGTTGTCCTTGTCGCGATAAATCAGGCCGAACCGTTTCGGCACGGCGAAATCCACCTGGTTGGTGGTCAGGGTGAATTCGCGCCCGATGACGCTCCACACCTGGATGTCGATCTTCGGACCGTAAAACGCCGCCTCGTTCGGCACCTCGACGAAATTAAGCCCGTTGGTCTTGAGGACCTCGCGCACCATGTCTTCGGTCTTGACCCACAACTCCGGCTCATCGACGTATTTCTTCCCGAGCCCTTCCTTGCTGTGGGTGCTGAATCGGAATTGATACCGCTCGATCCCGAACAGCTTGAAATACTTCATGTACATCTCATTCACCGCATTGAACTCGGAGGCGAATTGCTCCGGCGTGCAGTAAATGTGCGCGTCATTCATGTTCAGCGACCGCACGCGCATCAACCCGAACAATTCACCCGACTGCTCGTACCGATAACAGGTGCCGTATTCCGCCAACCGCAACGGCAAATCCCGATAGCTCCTCGGCTCCGCCGCGAAAATGCGATGATGATGCGGACAGTTCATCGCCTTGAGGTAGTAGCTGTCCCATACCCCCTCCTCGAGCAGGGCAGTCTTCTTCTGAAGGCTCAAAAACGAAGCCTTTAAATCATCTGGCAGCTTTCCCGCCGGCAACAACTCTTCCAATATTTCCCAACGGATGGCAATTGGGTCAGGGGAGAGTCCCTGCTCCACCAGTTCCTTATCATATTGCCTGGCCTCATCCTCGTATTCCGTTCCTGATACAACCTCGTCGAAACGTCGACACACCTCATCGACCAAATTGCTTATCTGCGCACTCAAAAGCCCCCTATATCGCTTATCCAAATCCAATGTCTTGCCTTCGGGTGCCAGTTTCATCGGCGGAAACATGCTCTCCGCGTAATACGGTAAATGGCCCGAAGTCTTGTACATCACTTCCTTCGCAATATGCGGGGTCTTGACGCGCACGTAACCGGCGGCGAACTCGGTTTCCTTGGCGAGCTTTTCGAGTTCCTCCACGATCACAGTGCCCTTGGGCAGCCACAGCGGCAGACCGGGCCCGACGAATTCGGTGTCGATCACGTACAGCCCCATCTCCGCGCCGAGTTTGCGATGGTCGCGTTTCTTCGCCTCTTCGAGCATTTTGAAATACTCGTCGAGTTGCGTCTTGTTCTTGAACGCGGTCCCGTAAATGCGCTGCAACTGCGGGTTCTTCTCGTCGCCTTTGTAATACGCGCTGGCAACGCTGGTGAGCTTGAACGCGCCAACGTTCCCGGTCCGCATCACGTGCGGCCCGGCGCACAAATCAATAAAATCGCCGTTCCTGAAATAGGTGATCTCTTCGCCTTCGGGAATCGCTTCGAGGTTGCCGATCTTGAACTTGCTCGTATTGCCCGGCCGTTCGCTCAACCCGCCGAGCCGACCGCTCTGCGCGTCCTGGAACGCCTGCTCGCGGGTGACGACGACTTTCTCAAAAACATTGTTCGCCTTGATCTCCTTCTTCATCTCCTCTTCGATCTTCGGGAAATCTTCCGGCGAAATGCGGTGCGGCATCTCCAAATCGTAGTAGAACCCGTCCTCGACCGGCGGCCCGGCGGCAAACTGCGCCTCCGGCCAAATCCGCAGGATCGCGGTCGCCATCACGTGGGCCGCTGAATGCCGCAACCTCTCCAGGTCGGTCATCTGCGCGCGTTGATCTAATGTCTTCCGTTCCATGTTGGGTTACTCTTTATCGGCCCCGTAGCCGCACACTTCAGGGTGCGCCGAACAATCACTGGCGAACGCTACAAGGAAACCGCATCGCTCTGCTCAGAATGACAGATAGAAGGTATGACGGCCAAAGTCAACCCCGACACTGTGTCGGGGTCAATCCCGCGTCCGCTCATGCCTTCCCGATTTCCTGCCACATGAAATAGTGCGGGCCAATGTCCGGTAACTCGAATTCCTTGCCGCGGACTTGGAAACCGTGTGCTCGATAAAAGGGAACTGCTGGCGTTCGCGCATTGAACCACATCGTCATCCCGCCTCGCCGTCTCGCGTGATCAACACACGCGCGAAGCAACAAGCTGCCAATTCCTTTTCGGTGTAATTGCGGCACGACCGCCATCCCGCGGAGTCGCCACGCTCCCTCGTTTGCCTCGCCGTGCGGCGTCTCGCGGTAGACCGATGAAACGCCGACGAGTTGCTCGTCGAGAAACGCGCCGAAGTGCGCCGCGTCCGGCGAATCGTCGCCCGGATACACCAACTCTTCCACGCGTTGATGAGGACGCAGAATTGCCTGACGCAGTGGCCGCGTTTCGGCCGCTGAAATCTGCCGGATGACGGGCTGCGACTTCACGGCACCGGCCAGAGAAACCATTTGTGCGCGAGGAAATACTCGATTTGCTGGACCGTCTGCCGAGCTTTGCGGTCGACCGCCTCCGCGGTGTTGAACGCGTTGTGCGGCGTGAGAATCACGTTCGGCCGCCCCAACAACGGGAAGTCCGACTTGCCCGAACGCAGCGCCACGGCCAGTTTGCTTTCATCCTCGTACACATCGAGAGCCAGCCCACTGAGATGTCCCTCGTCGAGCAGCATCACCATGTCCTCCGTTGGCGTGAACTCGCCGCGGGCGATGTTGACGAATACCATGCCCTTCCTCGCCCGCTTGAGCGTCTCGTAGGAAAAATAGCATGCGTTGTCCTTCGTCAGGTTCATCGCGCAGACGATGATGTCCGCCCAGACCAGACCGTCCTCCAGCGTCACATAGGAAATGGATGCGTGCCTCTCCACGATATCAACGCCGTGCACCTGCATCCCGAGCGCCTGTCCAATCTTCACGATCTCCGTGCCGATGTTGCCAACACCGACAACCAACAGTTTTTTCCCCGCGCACTCGCTTCCGGTCAACCCATCCCGATGAAACGCGGGAAATTGGGCGACTTGTGCCGGCAGTTTCCGCAGCAACGCCATGGCCAGCAGGATCGCCTGTTCCGCCACCGAGTGACTGCAGTAATGCGGCAGATAACCACAGGGGATTCGGCAACCGACCAAATGATCGTAACCGGTCGTCCGCGAGACGATGCCCCTCACCTTCCCCGTCCATGACGGCGGGATGATCGATTGCGTCCGAATGCTGATGAGTTCGGCGAGCGGTTCCGTGTCGCCCGCTTCCTGGGTCGTGTTCGATGTAAAGTGCGCGCGGACATGTGCCGGCAAATACTGCCGCAGCACAACGATTTCTTCCTCAAACGCCTCGTAGAAGTGGACGTCCATCGGTCAGCCAGAATTGTAGCAAATGCAGGGCCAGCCCTCGAAGGTTTTTCCGGGCCTGTTGACACCTTTTCGGGTGGCTTGTACTATGCGGACGGTTGCGGGGGACGATTAGCTCAGTTGGCTAGAGCGCTTCCTTGACATGGAAGAGGTCACAGGTTCAAGTCCTGTATCGTCCACCAGCCTTCGCTCGAAGTCTAGCGAGAGCGAAGGCTGTCCGCCGTAGCCTTGGCGAAGGCGGACTTCGACAATCGCTCTCACTTCGAGCTACGGCTGGCACGCCAACCAGAGAACAACAATGCATCACGTTTACATCCTTCGCAGTTTGCGTGATTCCTCCGAGTGCTACATCGGATTCAGCGAAGATGTGAAACAGCGTCTTGCGGATCACAATGCGGGACATTGCACACACACGAGAAAGCATCGTCCTTGGGAACTTCTGACGGTTATCTCGTTCTCGAATCGTGAAGCGGCCTTGGACTTTGAGCGTTATTTGAAGACGGGATCAGGTCGCGCCTTTGCCTCTCGACATTTTCGGTGACGTTTTGGCATAGTCCGCGGGAACACTTAAAGGAGAACACACATGGCACTGAAAATTGGCGACAAAGCACCGGATTTTGAATTGACCACGAAATCGGCCGAGGGGCCGAAGAAGGTCAAGCTCAGCGGCAATTTCGGCAAGAAGAACACCGTCCTGCTGTTTTTCCCAATGGCGTTCACGGGCGTGTGCACGAAGGAAATGTGCGAAGTCAGCCAGGGCTTGGGCGCCTACAGCAGCCTCAACGCCGACGTGCTCGGCATCAGCGGCGACAACCCGTTCGCGCAAGGCGCATGGGCCGAGAAGGAAAAGATCACCGTGCCGTTGCTCTCCGATTACGAGCACAAGGTCGCCAGCGCCTACGGCATCGCCTACGACAGTTTCCTGCCGCAAAAGAATCTCGGCATGGGCGGTGTCGCCAAACGCTCCGCGTTCGTCATCGACAAACAAGGCGTTGTCCGCTACGCCGAATCCAGCGATGACCCCGGCCAACTGCCGAACTTCGAGAAGATCAAAGGCGCCCTGGCGCAGTTGAAGTAGCACGGGCAGCTTGGCGAGGACGCCTCTGCTTGCCTAACGGGCGGTGCGCCGTATAATTCGGTAGCGATGAGCGAGCCACATAATTCATTCCATTCGCTGCAGTCGTTCGACCTTGGCGGCGGTCGCAAGGGCCGATTTTATTCTCTCCCGGCTCTGGAGGCGGCGGGTGTCGGCAAGATCTCGCGGCTGCCGGTCAGCATTCGCATCGTGCTCGAATCGGTGTTGCGCAATGTCGACGGCAAGAAGGTGACCGAGCGTGACGTGCGGACCCTGGCCAACTGGAACGCCAAATCGCCCGCGCAGGAGGAAATCCCGTTCATTGTCGCCCGCATCGTCTTGCAGGATTTCACGGGCGTGCCGTTGCTGGTCGATCTGGCCGCGATGCGGTCGGTCGTCGCGCGCCTGAAGAAGGACCCGAAGATTGTCGAGCCGCTTGTGCCCGTCGATCTCGTCGTCGACCATTCCGTTCAGGTGGATTTCTTCGGCAACGCCGAGGCCATGAAGCTGAACCTCGAAATGGAGTTCAAACGCAACCGCGAACGCTACGAGCTTCTCAAGTGGGGCCAGCAGGCGTTCAAGACCTTCAAAGTCGTCCCGCCCGGTATCGGTATCGTCCATCAGGTGAATCTGGAATACCTCGCCAAGGGCGTGTTGTCCGCAAATGGCGTTTACTACCCCGACACGCTGGTCGGGACCGATTCGCACACGACGATGATCAACGGGCTCGGCATCGTCGGTTGGGGCGTCGGCGGCATCGAAGCCGAGGCCGGCATGCTCGGCCAACCGGTCTATTTTCTCACACCCGAAGTCGTCGGCGTGCACATGACGGGCGGGCTCCGCGAAGGCGTG
>JBKQMH010000034.1:0-36588 GCA_052146795.1 Verrucomicrobiia bacterium | reverse complement strand
CCTTGGACATGGCCTAAACCCCCGAAATCTGGAGGTTCTCAAAGTTTCTACTATACCACGGGGAATTCCCCTATCCTAGCGAAATCCAGCCGAAACTCGCTGGCATATCACCTGCTCAAGGTATGGGTGTCGTGGTTTACGCCACGCAAGAAAACAATGAACCCAAGGGAAACAGGGAACCATGGATGCCTCGGCAGCAGAATTTGAACAAGGTGTCATGAAGCAAAACGATAAACAGTCGGAACAGTTGCAAAAGCAGATGGAAGCACTGTACCAGAACCTGCGCACGGTCCGCCACGCCATCAACAACAACGTCGCCGTCATCATGGCGATGGCTGAATTGACTCAGCGCAACCCGGCCCAGTGCCAAAAACTCAGCCAGCTCTGCCTCGAAAAGGCCCCCCAGATCGCGGCGACCATCGGTGGCTTCACCGAGCTGTTTGAGGGCGCCGTCAGCCTGCAGGAAGAACTGGAACACCAGGTCCCTGCCCAGACGGACTCGTAGCCGTTGCGGTCGATTACCGCGCGACCGCCGGCGGACGCGCCGGCGGGATGCACAATCGCGCGTGGGACAGGAATTCCGTGAGCACAGCGAAAGGCAAATCCGAGGACAACGCGCACGAGCAGGTGCGCGATTGGGAAAAGGTCAACCGGCTCAAAGCCGAGTTTCTGGCCAATGTCAGTCACGAACTTCGCACGCCCATCCACGCGATCATCGGCTATACCGAATTGCTGCTCGACAGCGTGTACGGCCAGATCACCGATGAACAGGAAGACGCCGTTGGTTTCATCCGCGAAAGCGCCCAGGATCTCCTCAGTCTCGTCAACAATCTCCTCGATCTTTCCCGCATCGAAAGCGGCCGCGCCGACCTGATTCTCCAATCGTTCGACCTGCGCGACCTCGTGAGCGAGGTGATCGGTCAGCTCAAGCCCGTCGCCGACGGCAAACACAACTCGCTGACTTCGGTCGTGCTCATCGACCATCCCGTCATTCGCACTGACCGTGGCAAGCTGAAACAAATCCTTATCAATCTCGTCGATAACGCGATCAAGTTTACCGACCACGGGAAGGTGACCATCGCGATCACCGCCGACCCGAATGCCAAGTCGGGCGACAACGACACGGACCCTCGCGTCTCCATCTCGGTTCAGGACACCGGCATCGGCATTCCTGCCGATAAGCTGGGCCGGATTTTTGAGAAGTTCTACCAGGTGGACAGTTCGGCGCAACGTTCGCACGACGGCACCGGCCTCGGTCTCTACATCACCAAACAGTTGCTCGATCTTCTCTCCGGGCGCGTGGACATTCACAGCACACCCGCCAAGGGCACGACGGTTACGATCTCCCTTCCCCACAATTTCGAGGAAATCGAAGGCATTCAACGCCTGCGCTCGCGGATTGCCGCGGCCAGCTCCGCGATACCATCGACAGGCGGTGACGAAACACGCGTCGTGCTCGTCGTCAGCGAGCAGCCCGACATTGCCCGCATCCTGGCGGCTGGACTCGGTTCACGTGAATATCATGTCCGCACCGCGCGCGACGGCGAAGAGGCTGTGGCGCTCGCCGTCAAGCTGCACCCGTTGGTGGTGCTCCTCGACGCGCACGCCTCCTCGGCTGAACTCTGGTCGGTGTTCCAGGAGTTGAAGACCAAACCCGAGACCAACAACATCCCCATCATTTTCCTGTCCAACGATGCCACGGGCCATGTGGGCACGCCCTTGACAGTTGCCACCGCGCCCAGCCCGCGCGACGTGTTACGTAGTGTCCGCGCCGCGGCGATCAACGGCAGGAAAAACGTGTTGATCGTGGACGATGAAGAGAGCTTTCGCGATGTGCTCAAGTGCGTCCTGGATGGAGAAGGTTACCGTCTGTACGAAGCGGCCACCGGCCGGGAAGCCATCGCCAAGCTCGAGGCCGACAAGCCCGACCTGGTACTGCTCGATTTGAACCTGCCCGACACGGATGGCTGGGGTGTCATGCAATACATGACGCAACGCCCCAAGTTCAAGGACGTGGAAGTACTGATCATCTCGGGTCTGATGCTTGACGAGCGCGAGACCGCGGAAATCGAGACCCGCGAATACGAATACATCTACAAGGGTGAGTTCAAGGTGGACCATGTGCTGGAACGGGTCGCTGACCTTCTGGAGGTGAACTAACTATGCCGACCCTCTTGCTGGTGGAGGACAATCTCCACATTCAACGGATTTTTCAGGACAAGCTCCAGCGCGAGGGCTTCCGCGTCTCGACGGCCGACGATGGCGCTGCCGGTTTGGAACGCGCGGCGGAAACTCACCCCGACGCGATCTTGCTCGACATCATGCTGCCGAAGCTGGACGGATTCCAAGTGCTCACGAAACTGCGTGAGGACCCGTCGCTCTGCAACATCCCCGTGTTCATGCTGTCGAATCGCGCCTCCAACAACGACGTGCAGCATGCCGCGTCACTCGGCGCTCGCCATTTCTTCGCCAAGGGCACCTCCAAGCTCCAGGACATCGCCCTCCGCCTGCGGTCGGCGTGCGGACTGAAGAAGATCCTCCTGTTCACCAGCAGCGCCCAGACCGCCGCGCCCATCATGACCGCAGTCGATCACCCGCAGGTCCTCTGCTCCGTTGTCACCGTCCTGTTGGAAACCGTTGGCGCCGTCGAACGCGGCACTCCCGACCTGATCATCATCGACGGGCGCGCGCCGAACGCGTTCACTCTTCTACAGCAACTCAAAACGAGTCCCCACGCCCGGACCGTGCCGCTCATCGCCATCCGGGACCACAGCCAGACACAACATCGCCTCGACGAATTCATCGACAGCGACCGGATTGACACTGACCTCCGTCCTCTCGTGCTCAAAAGATTGGAACTGGCAGAACCGGCCGCAGCGACGCCGTCTCATCCGGAGCCGGCCATCGCGTCCGTGTAGACGTCGCACCGATACGTACGACAGGTTGCTTGTTGCGCTCAGCTCCGCGCCCGGCGACCAGTGCCGAGGCGACGTGCGAACGCCAACCCGCAAAGGCCCATACCCACCAGCCAGAGAGAGCCGGGTTCTGGAACCACGAGTTCCAAGCATGGCTCGTTGGGCTTGCATCCTGAATCCGTGAGGTCGGGACCCGAACCGTCGCACTCGACGATCCACTGCCACGTGTTCGGATTGTGCGGGTTCTCAACCTTATAGGTAATGAAGCTGTCCATGCTCCAGCCAGGAAGTGTATTCCCCGGACCACCCGATGCGTTGCCACTCTCGTAGTTGTCGCCGTTCACGTAATCAAACCCGGAGTAACCCGGAAGGATATCCTTCCCTCCCGTTGGAGTAAATTCTACCGAACTGCCACATTGCTGCAGTTGGAGGGACGTGGAGAAGTCAAGGACATCAAAACTATCTTCAAAATCCCACCGCCCCGATGGCGACGTGAAATCTCCTCCGCCGGTTGGCCCGGTACCGCAGATCGTCAGCGCGAACGACGTTGTGGAATCGCTGGACCACGTGACGACCGCGAAAGCGCGCGACGCGACACAGGCAAATGCCACACTCGAACTCAGCAGGATTAATCGCAGATTTTTCATAAGTCAGATTCGACGGTCCCCTTTACAACGTTGAGATTACTTCTTAGTGGCAGGGGAACTGAAGACGTTCGGTCACGCCCAGTGAGGGCATACCAAACGCAGAGAGGAACAACACTTCACCCGTGTCGCAGTTCATAGATCCCTATTTCCCTACCACGATACTGCCGTGAGCCCACCTCAGGCTCGCGGTGATAATAGCACACTCTGCCCTTTGTATCAAGTGAGGGCCAAACAAGCCGCCAGTGTGAAAATCTACAGCCATACTCACGGTATTGCAACCATCTGCCGCGCAAGCACTAACGGTCAATGTCGCCACACCGATTGGTCTCCTAAAAAAAACCTCAGCAACATGGCCTGCAGGCGGGAACCCTGTACGCTGCCCACGTTTCGCCGGCCCAACCCGCCAGACACCACGATGGGGCCCTCGGTCATGTGGTTACGCCGAGTTCTGCCAGAGGGCAACCACGATGTGCCCGGGCACGACTCGCTGCCCCCATTTGCAATTGACCCACGATTTGGACATAGTATTGTCAACCTCGGATGGGTGGCGGTCAAAACCTCCGCCAAGTTGAGTTGTGGGAAGCAGGGAAGGTTGGTTGAACTCAAAGAGCTTTTTTTTGTCGTTGGTGATGGCACTCGGGTTTTTGGGGACTGCGCAGGCCCAGATCTATTTCGTCTCCACGCCCGTAAATGGTTACGTCCAACTCGCGGTCGAAGACGCGGCGGGCTCCGCGTCGGCTTGCAGCTCGGGCAATGCCGGGTTCGGCACCCTCAACGACACCGTGTATCTCGACCTAAATGCCGACACAATCCGCGAAGTCGGCTCCGTGTCGCTCGGAGGAGGCGGAAGCTTTTCGTTCGACGATGGCCGGATTGTGGACGGGTCCAACGGCCTGCAATTCGTCGCCGCCAACGTCACCCTCAACCTGAGCGTGCCGAGCGCCCTGTCCTTCGACACAGGCGTTCAACCGTTGCTCTGGGTTCCCGCCATCCAGGGCTACGAATTCACCGCCCCGCTCGGGTCGGTTCCGGTCACCGGTACTTATTCCGTGGTGACCGGAGGCAGCACGTACACCGGATTGTTGAACTACAATCTGTATACGGGAATGCTCCTGCTGTTCCAGCAAATCTCCACCTCGGGCTATCCGGCCTTCGTCACCCTCGCCGGCCTCAACGGCGGTGAACTCCAACACCCCGGCCCGCAATTGGTCTATTTCACCGCGTTGGACGGGCTCAACGTCGAACTTCAGGCGGGCGAGCAGGACGGCACCTACAGTTACGGGTGGAACCTCAATCCCTTTGAGATTGAGGCCGATCTCGTTCCCGAACCCGGCACCGTTGCACTCGTTGCTCTCGGCACGTGCACGCTCATCGCGCTGCATCGCCGGCGTCGACGTCGCCGCCGGGAATCCTGACAGCCCGTTGGACGGCGACAGACAGCTGAAAAGCCGTGGCGGCTCGATTCGCCATTGGAATCGGTCGGGATGCCCGCCGTTTCCTCCAACCGGCTACGGCCCGGTGGTGAGGACGACACGAAACCGGGCTTTGCCGCTCATCATACGCTCATACGCTTCGCCCGCTCGCTCCAGCGGATACACTTCATTCATCGACCGCACTCCGCTGAACGCACTGAATGCCAGCACCTCCTGCGAATCAATCGACGTGCCGGAATACCAGCCTTTCACCGACCGCCGTCCCGTAATGAGCAGGCCCGGTGACACCTCGACCGACTTGGGAGCCCCGACGACAAGCAATGTTCCATTCACGCCCAGACCACCCAGCGTCGCGGTCATCGCCTCGCCGTTGGTCACCGTGGCAAGAATGATCTTCGCGCCGCCCAACTTCGCCAGTTCCGCCGCCGGATCCTGCGTCTGGCTGTCGATGTAATGCCACGCACCCAGTTTTCGGGCCAGCGCTTCCTTGTCCTTCCCGCGCGCGATGCCCACCGTCTTGAAACCCATCTTCGCGGAGAACTGCACGCCCAGATGGCCGAGTCCACCCAAGCCGAGGATGCCCACGACATCACCCGCTCGCGCCCCGCTGTTCCGCAACGCGTTGTAGGTCGTGACCCCCGCACACATCAGCGGCGCAGCCTCCACGCCCGACAATTCGTCGGGGACCCCCGCCAGCCCTTCGACGGGCGCAATCATGTAGTCGGCGTACCCGCCGTCGTATGTGACGCCCGTAACCTGCAGGGCGAGTTGACACGCAAAGAAATCGCCGCGCCGGCACGAATCGCACCGCCCACAGTGTCCGCCATGCCAACCCACTCCCACCCGCTGGCCCACCGTCCATCCCGCCACGCCCGGCCCGACCGCGTCCACCACCCCGACCACCTCATGCCCCGGCACGCGTGGATATTGAAGCCCCGGCCAACGGCCCTCTTTCGCCAACGAATCGCTATGGCACACGCCACAGGCCTGCACCTTGATCCGCACCGTTCCTGCGCGTGGCACCGGAATCTCGCGTTCCACCATTTCCAACGGCCCCCCCGCCCGCGCCACCTGTACCGCTCTCATCTTCGCCATATCTGCCTCCAATCTCACCCCGCCGCCGCGTCCACTTCCAACTCATCCAGCCGTTCTTCAATCGTCACCGCCGTGGACTGCACGCGGCACAAGTTCGCATACAAGCCGCCGAGCGCCATCAATTCCTCGTGTGTGCCGCGTTCGATGATGTGACCGGCCTTCAACACGAGAATCTGGTCGGCGTTGCGGACCGTCGAGAGCCGATGCGCGATGACGAAACTCGTACGGTGCGCCATCAGACGTTCGAGCGCTTCCTGAATCAATTTTTCCGTCGCGGTGTCCACGCTCGCGGTCGCCTCGTCCAAAATCAGAATCGGCGGGTCTTTCAGCAGCGCCCGCGCAATGCTCACGCGTTGCTTCTCGCCGACACTCAGTTTCACGCCGCGTTCGCCCACGCGCGAATCGTATTTCTCAGGCAACCGCATGATGAACTCGTGGCAGTTCGCCGCCATCGCCGCCTCGATCATCTCCGTCTCACTCGCGTCGAGCCGGCCATACAAAATGTTCTCGCGAATCGTTCCATTGAACAAAAACGCCTCCTGCGACACGATGCCGATCTGTCGCCGTAACGATTCCAGCGTCACCTCGCGAATGTCCTGCCCATCGATGAGAATCTGTCCCTGCGTCACGTCGTAGAACCGGGGCAGCAAATTCACAATCGTGCTCTTGCCCGCCCCCGTCGGCCCGACCAGTGCGACCGTCTCGCCGGGCCGCGCATGAATGTCGATCCCGCTCAGCACCGTCAGGTTCGCCCGATACTCGAACCCGACGTGGTGAAATTCGACCTCGCCGTGTACGCGCCCGCTCAACGTGGCTGCGCTTTGTTTCTCGCCAACCTCGACCGGCGCATCGAGAATATCAAAGACGCGTTCGCCCGCGGCCCGCCCCGCCTGAAACATCTGGTTCAGGCCGTGCAACGCGCGCACCGGATCGTAGAAAATGCCGACATAGACCAGGAAACCGACAAACTGTCCCAGCGTCAGCCGGTCCGCGATCACCGCGCGTCCGCCGAACCACAACACGATGACGTATCCCAGCGCGCCTGCAAACGCCATCGACGGCGAATAAATTGACCACGCCGTCATCACTTTGAGCGTGGCGGTACGAAGATTGTCCGCCTTCCGCTCAAATCTCGACAACTCATGCGGTTCCCGGCCAAATCCCTTGATCTGGCGGATGCCTTGTAGGTTATCGAGCAGCAGCGCGTTCAACGCCGAGGTCGCCTGCCGCACGAGCCGATAGCGTTTGTGCGCCGTCAGCGTGTAAATCAATCCGCCGGCCGCCAGCACGGGGATTGGCAGGATCGCCAGTTCTGCCAGATGCGGGTTGAACCGAAACATCATATAGCCCACACCGACAATACTCAGCACCGCGACCGTGCCCTGTTCGATGCCGTCAATCAGCACGCGCTCGACGGCGTTGACATCGTCGATCACGCGCGTCATCAGGTCCCCCGAGGCGCGTTGGTCGTAATACTTGACCGACAGCCGCTGCAGTTTGTCGTACAGGTCCCGCCGCAAATCGAAGATCACCCGTTGCTCGAATCGGTTGTTGAGCTGCAGGCGCAACGCGTTGAACAGGTCCCGCAGGAAAAACGACAACAGCACGAGCCCGGTGTACAGCACGAGCAACCCGCCCCGCTTGGCGCGGATCACCTCGTCAATGGTCAGCTGCGTCAACTTCGGAAATGCCAGGGTGGACAGGGTTGTCACCACCGCGCACACCATCGTTCCGACTGCGTACCACGGATAACGGCGCACGTAGGCGAAGATCCGCGTGAAAATCTCCCGCGCACTGCGCCGCCGCGCCACCATCGTCTCGTCGTTGACTGTATCGTGCCGGTGCATTTCCGTTTAGATTAACCGAGCCGCCAAACGGTTGCACGGAGATTCAGATTTTTGACGGCATGAACCCGCTCACCGTGACATCCTCGACGACGGCACGTGTCACGGCCAGGCCATCGGCCCCTTCCGCGGATTATTCGACCGTGGCGCCCCTTCGCGCCCTACTTCTCTTCCAGCCAATCGAGCACCTTGTGGGCTCGGCTGCCAAACAGCATCCGAACAGCCACGCGCATCTCCTCACGGGATGACGGGGAGCGGCTCCATCGTTGCTTGAGCCCCTGGAACCACGGGTCGTACGGCTTGAAGGTGCGATAGACGCCATGTCGTTCGGCGATCTTGGGCGAGCGGGTGCCCGATAGGAGCTTGCGCATCTGGTCGAGCTTGATCGGCTTCTCCGTGAACGTCTCGGCCGGCAGGCCCAGACGATAGGCAATGGATTCGATGCCCTTCATGGAAGGCAGGCGATTGCCGGAACTGAAATCGCTCACGGACCCCTGGCTGATGCCGAGTTCCGCGGCGGCCTCCATCTGCGTCCAGTCCGCCGCCTCCATCAGCATGCGGAAGTTGGCTGTGAACAGACGGCGTGAATCGGAATCTGATTTTGACCTTGACATGGTTATCTCCTTTCGATATGCGGAGCGATGATATGACGTATGTGTGTTTGCATTGGCTACCTGTGGAGACAACCACAATCCCCCCGCCAATTCAAGCACGAAACGGCGAAAGTTTAAATTCCGATAGCCCCCAGGTCCACAACGACTGATGCGCCGCGCGACAAAGAGAGCCAAATACGGGAAATTGCCGAAGTCGGGGTCATCCGTTTTCCGACAATTGTGGTTCGTCCACATGACCCCCTCGCCCAATCAGACTGAAGTTCATCTGCGCCTGGAACGGCCCGCCGCCTGGGTGTGCGTGGCGGACGCGTCGGATTTGATCACCTGCTCCGTCCAAAAAGTCCACAACCTTTGCGAGGAAGGATCACTCGAATGGCGATGGCTCGACCACAAAGGCGCCGGCGGCAAGAAACTCATTCTCGTTGACTCGATCCAGCGCTATATCGCAAAAAAATCCTAGCGCCAGACCGTCCCACAAATCGCCCGCGCGGCGCTGGCCAGTATCCGCGCGTTGCCACCGGTTCGACAAACTGTCCTGTCGGAGATGCCGCCCATGCCATCGTGTCAGCCGTGCCGACAGCACGAATGTACAAGTTCTTCGTGCAATCTCCTTCGCCCGAGAGGCTTGCATCACCACACAAACGAGTTCCATCGCGCTGGCACTGGCTATGCACTAGCTATCAACGTTGCGGGAGTATATTGTCAGGAAGCGTAAAGTTTATGAGTCAACGTGTGCTGAAAATCTCGACTCCGGTGTTCCGTGCGCTGCGGCAACAAGCCCCTTTGTTTGTCGCTTGGTCTGACGAAAAACCGGGTTCCACACAACAAATCGTCCTCGACGACGACGTCTACAACGAAATCATCGACCGAGCCATTGCCAAACGAAAAACGATCGACGACGTCTTTCTGGAAGCCTGTGCGAGAAACTGTGGACGCTCCTGACCCGGGCAACCGGCTCGGATAGCGGCGCGGAACCGCTCTGCCAGGGAGTTTCGCCTGCACGACGACAGACGCCAACAAGAGGCCACAGTGTGTCGCACTTTTGGAGCGCTACCCGTTGCACTTTCTAACCGCCCTTTACACCTCTGGGCTGACCACCTCAATTGGCCAGCGCAGGGTTGGGTTGGGCATCGCCGCCGCACCCAATACAGATACGACCAACGGCTTCACGGCTTCCATGGTGGCCTCCGTATGACGACAATCGACTCAGGCGTATTCGTTTCGCCACCCGTCTGGATGGTCCCATCGCCAATGAGGATGAACCTTCTCAAGCTTCGTGCGGCCCCGGTTGGATCGACTTTCTCGCGTACGCTACCCCCGGGGTCACATTCATCGAGTTGGCGCGAGTAATGGTAAGCGACGGCCATCTCGGTGAGTTGTCGCTTGAGTTTTCCCAGCCGCAAGTCGCGCTCTTGCTTCGCCAGATCACATGCGTGCCGACGAGCCACGGGATTGGCAATCGCCTCAGCGGCCTCTAATCGGGCTTGATAGTCGTTTTCAATGAACGCGCCCTGCACCTCGCCATACCCTTCGATCAAGAGGGAAAACGCCCTGTCCTGATTCTCCAATTCCGGCGCGGCTTCGACCGGCACGCAGAGGAACAGCGTTGTCACGACGGTGGCCACAAGAAACGGCCTGAATGGCACTGCGTTCACAATGATCCCCTCGTCGAGCCCGGATACGTCACAGGAATCAGCGAAAGATTTCGGCGATGAAACCCTGAATGCATTGTTCAAGTTTCTCCGCGTTCAGTTCGGATAGTTCAATCTCCTCCAACTGGAGTTTCGCATCACGCAGATATTCGGTGAATATGACCACCCGGAACGTCGTTTTCTTCAGACAAAACTCCAATTTCGGGCAAGGTTGACGCAGCCGGCGAATGCGTACACCGGGTTTCTGGGCAACGACCATTTCGACGCTCACAACGAATGGCCGCTCCTCGGTATACTCATGCCGATGGATTTCAACCGCACAACTCTCCTTCAACAATTCCGCTGTCCTGTTGAATATCGGAATGATGCCGGACTCGACGATCTGATTGAATCGCGCGACCGCTCGCTTTTCCATCAGCTCCGACTGTTCAACGCCAGCAACCGCTCGTTCCCGGCGCTTGCGGTAGGCATTGACGGTACCCGTGACTTTTTCCTCAAATTGCAGACTCATGTCCTGAACCTCCGTTTCCCAAATCAAGTACACGCACACGGTCAACGGTGCTTCGCTTGGAATGGTGTTGTCGCTTCATCTTTCCTTTGTTGTGAAACTCTGTGCGTCACCAGCGCGTCCAGAGCCTCTTCGACATGCTTTCGGAATTCCTCACAGCAGGTAATGACTTCCAGGCTGAAATCGTCGAAACTTTCACCCGCCATCTCCACCTTGGCGTTGGTGAAGTGGTGGGGACACTGCATCTGTGAAGCCAGATCCGCACAGCTTTGTTTGACCCGTTCGAATTCAGTGTCGAACTGTCCGCTCAATCCGATCCTCCCATTTGCCGCATACCGATCCCTTGACATCTCATTGCCTTCTTACCGTTACGTCGATAAGGCCGAGATCAAGGTCGGCCAGTTTCGCGAATGCGGCGCGGCTCAGGTCGATCTTTCGACCCTCCTTAACCAGGAATTTGGCTGGGCCGCGATCCGTGATTTCTACGATCACGCTCCGGTTCTCGTGCGTCACGACGACCTTCGTGCCGAGATCGTAAAACCACGATGCCGCCGTGAGCTCGTCGGGATCGAATCGCTGGCCATTGGCCATCAGTAAACCGCGATGCCTTTCGCCATACCATGATGCCAGGTCGGCGGCCTGACAGGCCAGGCACGAAACCAGCACGAACGTGGCGAGCACCGCCCCTGTCGATGTGAATCGACTGCGTGACCTCCGCTTCCACTGGCGGGCACGTTGCCGCATTCGATCCTCTGTCGAGCAACTCACATTCATCACGCACCTCCTGGATGAAGTTGTTTGCCGCTACGCTACGCGTCCGACATTTGTCCGGTTCGGGAACAGGCCTCTGATGGCCGACCGCGCTGTCGGCCATGATTCAACCCAAGTAATTCCGCTGGCATGGACGGCAACCCAAAATTCGCCGCGTCTCGGTTGGCATAATCGATCTGTTCGATCTCGGCCATCGATAGCAACAAATCAACCCGGGCGGCTTTCGCGCTGAAAAAGTTGCCCATCACCTTGCGGACGTGGAGCTCGCCTTTCTTATCTCGCTTCAAAATGGCATAGTTCCAACCCGCCACGCTTTCGCCCTGGGCAATCGTACCGAGCAGCGTTCCCGAACGATTGGAAAACCATTCAACCTGATCCACCATCAAGTTCTCGACGGCGGGGTTTTGAGGCAGTAACCGGTCAAACTCGGGACGAGAGATGGTTCTAATACTCATTTTGTTGCATCCTTTTCTTGGAGGGGCGGCACGCGCCCCCTGCGATCTCATGGGAATCTAGAGTCATCATACAGTTGTCGCAATTGGCAGAATTCTGAATTTCACCTAGGAAACGCTCCTACGTCGTCAGTTTCGACCGGACGAACCGCCAGGAATAATTTCCCGTGTCGAGTTGCCCCGAAATGTGTTCGTTTGCTCATCGCCCACGCCAAACGTCCTCCAGTCGCCAGATAGTCAGTATCTCCCGTCACACTCTCATACCGATCACGCATGCTGTTTAGCGATGCGGGTTCGCCGTGTTAATCATGTAGTCGATAACTTTTTCACTCACGCCACCGTGCTTCAGGTCGATGATCTCAGCTGTCGTCAAGTGATAGACCGCTTGCGAATTGCGAATCTGGCTGAGAATGACCTCGTCACTGAGCCCCGCCTTTGCCAACGCCTTCACATCCCCCAAGCTAAGCGTTCTCAGCGTTTGGGTGGCGTAGTTATGCGGAGTCGCGCCTGGCGCTGGTGACGACGAATCGCGATCCGCAACGATCGCGGAAGGCGGAGGGTTAACATCCGGTACCGCCGCGGCCGGCGGTGCACTGTAGACCGTTTGCGGCGAGTCGTACACGGGCGGCGGGTAGTCGTAGTAATCGTATGGGTAATAGTAGGCATAGTATGGCCAACCGTAATCGTACGCAAACCACGGGTAGCCGCCCCAGCCCCAGCCACCGTACCCATAATGCCCGTATCCGCCGTGGTACCCACCGTAATAGCCACCGCCGTGGAAACCACCACCGAATCCGCCGTGTCCACCGCCGAATCCACCATGGCCACCCCCGCCACCTCCGCCGTGTCCACCCCCGCCGCCGAAGGCAAACGCCGTTGTGGAAACCAAAACACTGAGGCAGATCGTAATGACTGCCACACCGAGAATTTTGGCTGCTTGTTTCATAGGGCGCTCCTTTCCATTGTCAATCCCCCACCCTGAAATTCCTCAGCCTGCCCCACCGTTCGATTTCCCTAAGTTGAACCTCTCGACCTGTCACCCCACGTAAATCCAGTTCATTCCATTCAATCCGGCCGCCGAGAAGGGGCTGCAGGCCGGAGGACAACTTCCTGCATGTGTTTGAGACCACCTGCTCGACATCGACGCCAGGTATACCCCTCGTGCTCATAAGGGTCTCCTTTGTTGACCCATCCTTGCGGAAGAACTTATTCGCGATGTGCATGTCAAACAAAGCCGTTGCATCCCTCCACACGACGAAGATGACAAAAACCATGGTCGTACCGTTGGTGAGCCCAATCTCGCCGCTGTGTCGTATCGAATAAAAGCGGTCGGCGACTTTGAGAACCAAAAAGTCAGGTTTGTCGAAGTCATCCGCTTTGAAATACATGCTGCCGCGCGTTGACCGTGTGTGGGAGAAATCTGCCGTCTCCGACCTCTTCATCACCGCGTCAGCCTGCGAGTAAGCACCGTAACCGGCGACTTCGGTGTCTTTATCTTTCATACGTCACTTCCATCTTCATGGTGAACCACCGCTATGTGCATTCGCACAGGCAATGCCAATCGCGCCGGGCGTGATGTAACTGGTTGCGATACAAACAGAACGGATGGCGCTAATGGAAAGCGGATTCAGGTTGTAAAGCCAGTCTGGCAGTCTCACGGCTAGCGGCGTGTGCCACCATGGCAGAATCGTCGAGGAGATCTCGTACCGGCGGTGAACAGCGGGGTTTGGTCAAAAGCCGACCACGTGCGACGATCAAAGGACGATCAAAGATTGAAACTAAACACTTGGGTGCCCTTGGGGGGAGAAAACTCTCCGATCTCGGTGATCAGGCCGTGCTTAAGCGCATCGTCCGCCGTAAACCAAAACTCTTTGTTTCTGAAGTCCGACCATTGAGCTTCAGAAAAATTGAGGTGCGACCGCAAAATACTGTCCAGTCTTTGTCCGTCGATTTTGAGCGAGGTCAAAACCGATTCCAGTTCGTCTGTTGTCATGAGCTGCGGTGCGCATGTTGGCCGATGGAGCATAAACATGGCATGACGGCTGGCGACGCGCCGTTTGCCGGCCAGAAAACAGATGACCGCCGCTGATTGCACACTACCTGAATTGTAAACAGAAACGTCTAGCGGTGCCGATTTTAAAAAATTATACAGCGCGATTCCGTCGCTGATCGTGCCGCCATTTGACTGAATCAGTAAATGAAGATGCTTATTCTGCGTCTTTTGTTGCGTAACGAGGGCAAAATTGTTGAAGAATTTCTGCACGGTATTCTGATCTATTACTCCTGAAAACAGAGCAAAGAAGTCTTGAGAAGGACGAAGGTTGGGGTCGGAAACCCTTTCTGCTCTTTGCTGGAAATTGCGGACGGCTGCCGACCTGGGGATTTCGGTCGGACCTTCCAGTACTCGACCTGCTCCATGCAATAGCGTTGTCATAACAGCTCCCTTCCTTATGCGATATCCGTCGCTTTTTGCAGCGCCCTCATTGCGACGGAGTCAATCGCGGCCCGTCGCAGAGGAAGGAACTGCGGGCAAACGCCAACGGCGTCCCGTGCTTGTTGTCCCAGTCATCGCATGGCAAATGGTTTCCGCAGGTAAACCCGCCACATTTCAATGGGCGAGTTATCGACCTATGCCATCGAAAACAACAACTCAACTCTGGCAGCTAATAACCGCAATGCGTATTCGCACAGCCGATGCCAATCGCGCCGAGCTTGATGTAACGGGTTGCGGGATAGACAGAAAAAAGCGATGCGGACGTAAAGCGGATTCAGGTTGGCAAGCCAGTCTGGCAGCCTCACGGCAACGGCGTGTGCCACCATGGCAGAATACGGAGGAGATTTGGGAGCGGACTGTGAGCAACGGCGGGTTCGGTCAAGAAGCCGGTGGCGCGAGTACGCGGTCGATCGTGGCGAGTAGTCGCTGGGTGTCCACTGGTTTCTCCAAAAACGCGGTCGCGCCCAGTTGATACGATTCCGTCTTCGCCTCGGGACTCCCAAAGGCCGTGATGATGATCACCGGAACCTCGGGATAGGCCTGCTTGACGCCGTGCAGGATGCCGATTCCGTCGATCACGGGCATCCGCAGGTCGGTGATGATCAAGTCGAAGTAGTGTCCTGCCGTACCCAAGAACTTGACCGCCGCCTCGGAGCTTGACGCCGTAGCCACCATGCAACCTTCGCTACTCAACACCCTGTTGAGTGCCCGCAGCATTCCCACGTCATCGTCAATGATCAATACGGATTTGTTACCAATCTTTCCCATGACCCGTTCTTGCCAGCACTGCCAGTGCCACGCTTCTGAATTGGTGTGCAATTGTCTGCGGGAGAATCGTATTCACCATTCCGCATCACTTTCTCCAACCGTCCAGTTGAAGGATGTTGTGCCACAACGGCAGCCTGCAGACTGCCAGTTCGGCGGAACCCTACCTGGCTGAGTCGGAGAAGTGACGGTACATCGTGCGTGGTGGGATACCGAGGACCTGGGCGGCTTTGAGCTTGTTGCCGCCGCACTGTCGAATCGTGGCTTCCACCAAACGCCTGGTGGCCTCGTTCACGGTCGTGCCGATGGGAATCGAAATGGCCGGCCCATCCGGCGTGTTCGGTGCCGTTTCGACAACGCCACCGGCAGTGGGGCTGAACGAGAATCTGGTGATCGTGTCGCCAGTTGCCAGTGCCACCGCGCGCTGGATGACATGTTCGAGTTCGCGAACGTTGCCCGGCCACGAGTACCCGCGCAGTTGATCGAGCGCGGCGGGCGCAATGGAGCGCACGTCCTTGCCCATCTCCGAGGCACAGTCCATCAGGAAATGCTCCGCCAGCAGCAGGATGTCCTCGCCGCGTTCCCGCAGCGGCGGCAGCGAAATCTCGATGGTGTTGATTCGATAGTAAAGGTCGGACCGGAACCTGCCAGCGGTGATCGCCTTCGGAATGTCGGTGTGGGTCGCGCTCAGCAATCGCACGTCCGCGTGGAGCTCCTTCGTACTGCCCAACCGCTGGAAGCTCCCGTCCTGCAGCACGCGGAGCAGTTTGGCTTGCAGTTGGGGACTCATCTCCGCGATCTCATCCAGCAGCAACGTCCCGCCGTTGGCCAACTCGAACTTGCCGGGCTTGGCGGCGGTCGCGCCTGTGAAGGCGCCGCGTTCGTGCCCGAACAGTTCGCTTTCCAGGAGCGTGTCGGGAATCGCCGCGCAACTGATCTTCAGCAGCGGTTTGTCGTGGCGGTCGCTGAGAAGATGGATCGCGTCGGCAACGATCTCCTTGCCGGTGCCACTCTCACCGGTAATCAGCACGCCGACGTTGGTCGGCGCAATCTGGCGAATGATCTGTTTGACAGCCGCCAGAGCGGGGCTGTCGCCGATCAGCCCGACGATCCCGCGTTGCCGCTGGAGTTGGCGTCGCAGATGAATGTTCTCGGCGGCCAGGCGCTGTTTGGCCAATGCGTTGGCGACAGTTTTCAAAAGCGCCACGCTGTCGAGCGGTTTCTCGATGAAATCGTACGCGCCGAGCTTCATCGCTTCGACCGCTTTCTCGACATTCCCGTGCCCGGTGATCATCACCACTTCTACATCAGGGCGTCGCTCCCGAATCTGCTGCAACAACGCGTTTCCATCGAAGTCGGGCAGCAACAAATCGGAAATCACGAGGGCCACGCCGGGCTCCTGCAACAACTTCAGCGCTTCCCGCCCCGAGCCGGCGCGGGTCACCTGGTAGCCCTCGGCGGAGAGCACTTTGCCCGCGGCAGTGCGCAGACGCTCGTCGTCGTCCACCAGCAGGATATTCGCTCGGTTTGCCATCTCAGGATCCCTCGTCAAGCGGAAGGTAAATTGTGAACGTGCTGCCTTTCCCGACAGCACTGGAGCACTCGATGTGGCCGCCATGTTCGGTTACGATCTGCTGCGCCAGCGTCAACCCCAAACCCGTTCCTTTGGCTTTCGTGCTGAGAAACGGCTTGAAGACCTGTTGTGCCTGTTTCTCGCTCATTCCCGCGCCGGTGTCTGTAACCCTCAAGAGCACCTGATCACCATCACGCTGTGTGCTGACAGTCATCACGCCACCCTTCGGCATCGCTTCCAAGCCGTTGCGGATCAGGTTGAGCATGGCTTGCCATAGCTGATCGGCGTCAACGTCGACAGGGTCCAGGGACGCGTCGAACTCCGTCCGCTGTTCCACTTTGGCCTCGTCAAACGCGGCTTGCATGAACGCGAGTTTTTGATCGAGAAACTCATTTAGCGACAGGGGTTGTCGTTGCGCCTTTGGTAGTCGCGCAAACTGCAGGTACTCTTCAATCACGTGTTGGATGCGGTGGACCTCCTCGCGCATATCATTGACAAGTACACGACCTTCCTCCGGAGAACAGCTGGCCGATTCGGCCAGCTTGTCAATCTCCTTGCGAATCAGGTCGAGATTCAGCGTGATCGAGCCCAGCGGGTTACGGACCTCATGCGCAACTTCTGCGGCCATGGTGCCCGCCGTGGCAAGGCGTTCGGCCTGGAGCTTGGCCGCTTCGGCGCGCTCGCGCTGCGCGATTTCTGCCTGGAGCGCCGCCGTCCGTTGCTGGACGGTTTCCTCCAGGTAATCGTGGGCGGTTTGGAAGGCTGACAACAGGTACACAACGACAACAAAAAATGCGAACAGCATCAGGCTGTTCCAATACAGAATGACAGAATGCCCCGGGGTGTAGCCGCTCATCCGGTAGGCGATCAACCAAACGGCTGTGGCGATCGCGGCCACGACCAGACCCGTCTTGCGTCCCACCGTCCAGCAGACCCAGCTAATCGGTATCAAATAGAATGCGGTGACGTGAACTTCCGACCCCATGCGGTAATCCACCACACCGATCGACGCGACCAATACCAGGGCCAAAGCCATGACAGTCTGCTTTGGCAATAACAACGGACGCTGGATCAGCCTTCTCATCGCCGTTATGTCTATATATCGGATTCGATTCGCTGGAGTGCTGCCGGCCGCTCCCCGGATACGATCGCGGTGTCTCCCAGCAACGCAGCCGAACGCCCGACTTGTCGCATTCCCCGCATCACATCACAGAGCGGGGTCCAGGGATTCTGGCAATAGGCAGCGGTTGTAAGAAAATCGCCTGTGCTGCACTGTTTTCATAACACTGCAAACCTGCCACAGGTATGCTTGTGTGCAAGTTTCTGAAGGAATTTTAATCTGGTTCATGTGACCTGTCTGTGGCCGCTTCCCCCTGCTGTAATGATTTGGTTTGCCGTGTTCGCACGGCCTGGCCTCCAGCGGCAACAAAGCGGGAGTACGCGAGGCTCGGTGAGTTGACAGCGCGACGAAACAATCTACACTATTCTCGTTACAGAGTCGCAGGCAACGCGTTCCGACTCGGAAAGGAGCATCCGTATGATCGCTCATTTACGGTCACTCATGGCTGCGGGATTTCTCTCCCTGGCAGCCGCGTGCACGACACCGCAAGCCATCGTATTGCACGACTCAGTCGGCCCCGATCCGATGGGCCAGGCACGATCGACATCAACACGGTCGACATCCAATGGATTCTTGACGGTTTACACCGCCATGAAAACCTACCCGGTGGACGACGAAACGTATTATCGTGTTCATACCGATTACGGCATCTATGACATGACCGGCCATCGAGTGATGAGCGTTCGTAACGCGGCGACCTATCATGACCCGACACCGAAAACAGTCGCATTGCCCGAAGGCCGCTACACGATTGAGGGCTGGGCCGACGGATATCAGTTGCTCAAAGTGCCCGTTGTGATTAGAGCGGGTCGCGTGACAATTGTGAACCTCGAAGCCAACAAGAGGAACCTTTTCTTGGGAGCCAAGGACAATGACGTCGTGCGAGCACCCGATGGCCGCATCATCGGTTGGTCGGCCCACGAATCGTAAAGATCACCTGCGTACGCTAACGCCGTCAAACGGAGCACCATTGCGCGGCTATTCGGGCTGACGTCAACGGAGTGGATGCCCGGGGTTGCCAACCCGCACTCTGGCAAAGCACACGGAATGGGGGAATATTGGGCATGTCTCGAACCATGGAACCTGCGCCACCAACCGCTGTCGCGAGTGAACGCGCCGGGCCGCCGTGCGCCGATGCACCCGGCCTGACCGCCGCCGAAGCCCGACTGCGTCTTGCGCAAGTCGGCCCCAACGCCGTCCGCGAGGAACAACCCCATCCATTCCGTCAATTCTTGCGCCGGTTTTGGACGCCGATTCCGTGGTTGCTGGAAGCAACCATCCTCATCCAACTCTTTCTTGGCGAAAAGGTCGAGGCGGGTATCATCGCGGGGCTGTTGGTGTTGAATGCGGTGCTCGGCCTTCTGCAAGAGGGTCGCGCCCAAAAGGCGCTGGCGCTGCTGCGGCAGCAACTCCACGTCGAGGCCCGCGTCCGGCGCGACGGCCAGTGGAACACCATCAACGCGGAGGACCTGGTGCCCGACGACCTAGTTCATCTGCGCCAGGGTGGCATTGTGCCCGCCGACGTGCGGGTGTGCGACGGCTCGCTGCTGGTGGACCAGTCGGCGCTCACTGGCGAATCCGCCGCCGTCCAAATCCCGCAGGGCAAAACCGCCTATGCCGGCGCGTTGGTGCGGGGCGGTGAAGCCACGGGCATAGTCACCGCGACCGGTGCCCGCACCTTTTTCGGCAAAACGGCGGAATTGGTGCGCACCGCCCATGCCGCCAATCGGCAGGAGCACGAGATCGTCCGCGTCGTGCGCGACCTGTTCGTGTTGAACGCCGGTCTGATGGTCATCGTTTTCGGCGTCGCGCATGTCCGGGGCCTGACATTGGCGTATACGCTGCCGCTGGCGCTGACGATCCTGCTGGCATCCATCCCCGTCGCGTTGCCGGCGACGTTCACTCTCGCCGCGGCACTCGGCTCGCTGGAGTTGTCCAAGTTCGGCGTGTTGGTGACGCGCCTGAGCGCGCTGCACGACATCGCCTCGATGACCGTGTTGTGCACCGACAAAACCGGCACGCTCACCCGCAACGAGGCAACCCTCAGCACGTTGCGTCCCGCGGACGGATTCAGCGAGGAGCAGTTGCTGCGCGCCGCGTGGCTCGCCAGCGATCCGGCGGGGCACGACCCCGTGGACGGCGCGATGGTGCGCGCGGCGACGACACGGGGTCTGGCGGGCAACGGCTCGATGCGCGTCGAGTTCAAGCCGTTTGACCCGGCGACGAAGCGCGCCGAAGCCGCGTATCGCGAGGCCGATGGCGTGCGCCGCTACACGAAAGGCGCGCCCGCTGTCATCGCCGAACTCTGCGGCGTGGCGGAGTCCGTGTGGCTGCCCCGAGAACAGGAACTGGCCGCGCGCGGCCAGCGCGTACTGGGTGTGGCTACCGGCCAAGACGGCAACCTGCGGTTCGCCGGTTTGGTCGGCCTCGAGGATGCGGTGCGCGACGATTCCCGCGCGGTTGTCCAAGCGATCCACGACACCGGCGTGCGCGTGGTGATGGTAACGGGCGACAACGCGCTCACCGCCCGCGCCGTGGCCGAGCAGGTGGGGATTCCATCACAGGTGTGTCCGCCCGCCGACCTGCATGGCGACCTCAGCGATGGCGTGTTGGAAAACAGCGTGTTCGCAGGTGTGTTTCCCGAAGACAAATTCAAGCTGGTCCGCGCCTTCCAACGGCAAGGGGCGGTGGTGGGCATGAGCGGCGACGGGGTGAATGATGCGCCCGCGTTGCGCCAGGCCGAGGCGGGCGTGGCCGTGGCCAATGCCACCGATGTGGCCAAGGCCGCCGCCGCCATCGTGCTGACCCGTCCCGGACTGGCCGACGTGGTGCCGGCCATCGAAGCGAGCCGGCGGGTGTTCCAGCGCGTGATGACCTACACCCTCAACATGCTCGCCAAGAAAATCGAGCTCATGCTGCTGCTCGTCATCGGTTTCCTCCTGACCGGCCACAGGCTCCTCACGCCCTTGCTGATGGTGCTGATCATCTTCCTGAACGACTTCCTCACGATGTCCCTCACCACCGATCGCATGAGCGTGTCGGCGCAGCCAAATCAATGGCGGACCCGTGCCGTTGTGATCGCCAGCACCGCGCTCGCCGTCTGCAAACTGATTTTCAGCCTGGGGGTGTTTCTGCTGGCAGACTACGTCCTGCGCCTGGACCCGGCGCGGTTGCAAACGCTGACGTTTGCGACGCTGATTCTGACTTCCCAAGCGGGTGTGTATCTGTTGCGCGAGCGCCACCACTGCTGGACCTCGCCTCCCAGCCGCGAAATGCTCGGGAGCACGGTCTTCGGCCTGGGCGTGACGGCGGCGCTCGCGGTGTCGGGCTGGCACGTGCCCGCCATCCGCCCGGCCTTGCTTGCTGTCGTCGCCGTCGCTGCGGTTCTGTATTTCCTGGCGCTGGATTGGTTCAAAGTCTGGCTGTTTGCGCGGCTGCGCCTGCGGTGACGAGGCCTATCAGCCACCGCCGCCGCTGTTCCATGCAGAAACCAATCACCATTGGGCCGCCGCTCTCTCTGCCTGGTCGTGGTTGAGTAGGGGTTGCCACCGAAAACCGCATGAGGCCCGTGCTGCGGAACTGGCGCCCCCCGGCCAGCGCGACATTGACGCAACTCCCAACCGATGGTACAAGTGCGCCGTCGCCGCCGTGGCGGAACTGGCAGACGCGCTGGACTCAAAATCCAGAAATGTCACTTTTTGACTTTCTGCTAATTTCCTCAGTGAATCCATCAAAACCTTACGGCATAAGCTTTACAAGCCGATTGCCTGTTTTGCACCCACTGGCAGGGAATGGCACGATAAGGCGGTAACTTTGCCAATTTCTGCCAATTGGAACCCGCTGGAAAAACCGATGAGCGACGATCTGAGCGGTGATGTGGCGGACCACGTCGGCACGTGATCGTGCCTGTGGCGGCCTCTGGCGAAGCAGGGCGGGTGTCGTAGCGGCTTCGCTGGTGATCGTGGCAGCGCGGTCTCGCCTGCAATCTATCCGACACATGCTCACCAGAACCATTCGACGGCAATGCGTCAGGGATTCCGGCGGTTGCCGATGCGATGAACCGTCAGCGCGCCGTGCGCCCTTCGGTCAGAAACAAAGCGCGGCTTTGGTTTCTCCAAAGCCAAACCCTACAAGCCAACCGGGCCGGAACGTCCGCCGCTGTCAACGGCAGACCGCAGCGGCGCGAGGAACGCCTTGACAGCACAAGGCGGCGGCTCCGGCCACGTCGCCACACCACCGTCATCTTTCCGTCAATGCGGCGACCGACTTACCGGCAACTGCCGGCGTTTTCTGGCTGTCGGTGGCGAGCAGCGCACAGCCACGGACAGCAACGGGCGAATGCACGGCCTTCCGACGAAGCAGGCGCGGGCGGGCAGTACGCTTGTCGATTTAGCAACGCACCATGACCGCACGGGCCTGCAAGCATTCAACGAGCAATTGAGCCGACAGGATTGCAGCGCGGCTGCCTGCAACGTGCCGTTAGACCTGACTCGTCGTCACCGTTGGCTTGGCGTTTGTCGCCGTGCGTTTCGACCGGCAGTGGGTGCGCGAGTTCACGGCTCCGTTGCCGTCCACCGTCGAGCAGAGAAGTGTTCGCCGACTCGTGCGGCCACGCGGCATCCTACCGGCATCCGCACGGCATCCGAGCGGCGTCCGCCCGTCAGTCAGTGATGCGGTCATGCGTCGTCCATTGAGCGGCCAGTCCGGCAGCCGTCGAGCAGTTTCCTCATCGCCCAGAGGAGGGGTAGGTGTCATGGCGATTATTCTATCCGTGATTAGAAATTGGACAGTGCCACGTTGCCCAGTTTACCACCCCACTGGCTTGTGAGTTGCCGTGCCGGGAATGGCGTCGGGAAATTGTGAAGCTGCCAAAATACCGGGGCGCAATTGCAGTCGGAAATCAGCCTGTTTGTGCAATTCCACGGAAGGGCGGTCGTGAGGATTCACGATGCCCACTGTCTTACCGATGGCATAAAAAGAGGCAGGGCCACCCGGCGGCAGCCCCGCATCCCGCCGTCGAAGCAGCGGGAGTAGTTATTGCCAGTAACACTGCACGGAACCCATTCCATTTGCGACACAAAACTTGCGCGAGCTTGCGGCCTATACGCCTCACCAGCGCGGCAACGATTCCCCGGCCAATGCACTGACACTGCCGAAAATGGCACTGACGGCCCGTAGAGGGTGAAAACGTCGCTCGACGTTGGGCCAAGACGCACGATCTCGACGCGGAACGATAGGCAGGACACGGGAAATTCAGGCTACGGGCGACACGGCGGTCACGGTGCTGTTGTGGAAGGTTTGCGGATCGCCAGTCGCAGAAAATTTTCCTGCTCGGACTGTCCACAAGAACGGTTGCCGTTGCGCTCAGGTTCGCCGCTGGCGCGCGAGCATCTCGGCCAGTTTAGCCTTTAGCCGCTCCAACTCGTCGCTGTCAAAAAAGAGGGTCTGCGTTTTGCCCATAATTTCAGCAATGGTTACGTCCGGGAGACGGCAGACGAATTGCGCTTCACGGGCTTGCCAATCGAGGCTTTTCAACTGATCGCAGAGCACCACACCGCTGACGGCCAACCCGTCAGGAATGCGCACCTCGAACGGGTAGCCTTTTGTGTGACTGGTGACCGGGCAGAACAATCCCAAGCCGACTTTCTCATTGTAGAGCCGGGGCGAAAGCGTCACTGCCGGGCGTCGCCCCGCTTGTTCGTGTCCCGCTTGCGGATCGAATTGCAGCCACACCACGTCGCCGCGCTCCGGCGCGTACCGGCGCGGCATTACCAAACCTCACGGCCCACGGGTTTGCCAAAGTCGGCGGGTTCGTGGCGGTTGGCCTTGGTCACACCGGCCACCAGATCGCGCAGCCGGTAACGCTTGGGCTGCGGACGCTCCACCACAATCCGATCGTCATCGGCGCGCACATTCACTTCGTCGCCTTTTTCGAGGGCGGTTTCTTGTGCCAACGTTTTCGGGATACGCACCGCCAGACTGTGGCCCCATTGCTGAATCGTCGTTTTCATGGTTGTATCTACCGTGAATCTACCGAACAAACCCCCGCCCGTCAACTACCACAACGGCCACGGTTGCACCCACATGCGCCCACGTGCGCGAACGTGCCCCTATTTGCCTTGTGTGCCTGGTCGCTCCTGCCTATACTGACGGCACTTATCCCGTTGGTACAACCAGTAGTGGAGGTTAGGCCATGAACGCACAGCGGAATGTTCGCCTGAGTCACCCAGCAGCAACCCTTTCCGTGGGACTTGTCGCGGTCTTCTTGCAGTTTGGAGTGCTTGCCGGTTCAGCCCAGACCGGCCAATACCTGTTTAGCGGGACGGAGACGACTATCACTCTTAGCCCAGGCACTTACGACATCACTGCCTTCGGCGCTCAGGGCGGCGGCAGCGGCGTCGGCGGCGGCGGCGGACAGGGAGCCGAGATGGAGGGTGAATTTTCCTTTTCAGGGCTAACGACGCTCACCATCCTAGTCGGCGGCTATGGCGGCGGCGGCAGCGACTACGGCGGCGGCGGCGGCGGAGGCGGCAGCTTCGTAGTTGAGGGCAGCACACCGCTGGTGATTGCTGGCGGCGGCGGTGGCGGCGCCTACTACGGCACCGGCGATGGCTTAAGCACTACCGGCGGCGGCAGCGCCGGCGGCACCGGCGGTACCAACGGCGGTGGCGGCAGTGGCGGCACCGGCTACGGCAGCGGAGGCGGAGGCGGCTACAGCGGCAACGGCGGCACCGGCGGCAGCAGCGCCGGCGTCAACGGCGGCGGTGGCGGCGGCAGCTTCTTAAGCGGCGGCGAAGGCGGCACCGGCGGCAACGCCGGCGGCGTCAACGGCGGCTACGGCGGCTACGGCGGTGGCGGTGGCGGCAACGATCTCAACGGCGGCGGTGGCGGCGGCTACAGCGGCGGTGGCGGCGGCGGCGGCTACCTCGGAGGCGGCGGCGGCGGCTCCATCATCGACTCATCTGCAATAATGGTTCTCACCGAGGTCTCCGGCGTCGCCAGCCCCGACGACTCACCCAACGGCGAGATTACTATTACCGCAGTCCCCGAGCCTGCGACTTGGGCGCTGCTGGCGTTGGGAATCGGTACGCTCCTTGTCGGTCGGCTATTATGCCGCCGCTCGTTCTAATCCGCTGCCGGTGACTAATAGCGGCCCGATGATTCCCTTGCCGATGCGTCGATCAAACCCCTCACGCGCCGCTCATGTCAACCGCTCAGGGGGATTGCGCTGTGGTATCTGCCAGCCACGGCCAATCCACTGATTTCGGTTCAAACACGTTATCGTTTGCGAGCATGATCTTTGCCGGGGATTTTTCACGTGGATTGACCGGCAGCAGCCAATAGTATTCGCCTCCAATCGACGCGTGTGCTGCGAGAGCATAAGAGCCAACGCGAGGGACCTGCATTTGGAATTTCCCATCCGCGTCCGTCTTGGTGTTCCTGAATGGTGCGGGAAGGTCGTGAAAGTAATACTCGTCCGTTTGGTAGTGCACTTGCTCAGCCTCTAGCTCGAAACTCGTCGGTTGAGCGTAGTCCGGTCCCTTCCTTATCGCGGAGAGATAAGCGTCCTCCGCCGCCCGCTCTTTGGCATAGAGTTCGTTTTTGGCAGGGTCGTCATAGGACGCACTCATATACTGGCGTTCGAGTGTATCGTCTTCGGCTTTGAGCCGCGCAAGCTCTGCCTTGTGCTGGGCCTCCTGCTGTGCTTCTTTTTCCTGGGCCGCCTTAATGAGCGGTTCTAGCCGTGCAATTTCCTTGGTTGCAGTTGTCACTTTGTTGCTTAGATACGGCAGTAGGGCGTCACAGGATATGAGGGCAATTGGAACCAAGCCACGTCTCACGCTCTCTCCGCCCTCCCTGACAACGAACACTTGTCCGTCGAGTGTGTAATCCGGGCGACGCTGTTGCCACCATTCCAAACCTAGGACGACAATTCCACCAAAGACGATGAAAACGAGCAGGACGCCGATTGCAATCTTCACTCCGTCTCCCAAAGACAGCTTTCGCACAGCGGAGGGCAGAGGCCCGCCTTGAACCTTCTCTGTCACCGCTTCCGTTATTGGCTTGGCGACAAGGTCACGCCCGCAGTACCGGCATACTATCGCCCGTGCCTTGATCGTCTCGGCGCAGAACGGGCACTGCTTTGTTTCGAGACGGCTTGCCGCGAGTTGCGGCGTCACGGAAGGGATAGGTTTCGGATGCTCCGTGTCTTGGCGAGGCACCGTAACGGGCAGGCCGCATTTGGGGCAGTCCATGGCGAGTCCAGCCCCGGCTTCGTCAATTGTGAGAGATTGGCCGCACTTTTCGCAGTCGAAAGTGATGTCCACGAGCTTACCTGCCCGTCAGATTAGCGTGGATGTCCGGCGCGAGCAAGCTTGGAAACGAGCGGGCGGGGAGAGCCTCAAACGCAATCGCCACTCACGTTGACGTTGAACTGTATCGCGGTGCCGGTCTGCGGCTGAGTGTCCCGCGTCATGCCAAGAATCTTGGCAATCGTCTCCAAAGCGCGCTGGGGGTCGTGAAGCTCCAGTTTGCACCCGTGCTGCTTCTGCTCCAGTGACCTCACAAGCTCGCCCTGGGCTTTCACCTTCTCGATGTCCACGTTTCCCTGCTCGTCAAGGAAATCGGCGAAATCGGCTCCCGCTATCGCTGCCAGACGACTTAAAACCTCGTCAGGCGTCAGGTGCAACCGCTTCAAGTGCGCGTCGATCTCCGCGAGAATCTTCGGGTCTTTCAACATCTTGCAACTCATCACCTCCGCAGAACGGTGCGTATATCCCGCCAGCCGTGCGGCTTTCGCGCCGTTCCACGTGCGGACGTACTCAGCAATGAATACCCGTTGCCGGTGCGTCAGACGGACGCGCTTGGGGCGCGGTATGGCAAGGGTAATGTCACCGCTCGGCACGGGCTGGTTGGGCTGGTCGCTGCCGCATGTGATCGTGTCGGGGTTCACGGCGTATTCCCATTCAGTTTGTCACAGACCAGAGTTGCACTACCTACCCTCTGAAGGTTGCCCGTTGTGCAGGGTGTTAGTTTGTCTGTCTGCCTATAAAGGCTGGCAGACAGACTGAAACTACACCCCAACCAGCACAACCCCAGTTTGTCTGTGACAGACTGGGACAAACTGGACAAACTGGAATTTGTGGGGGTCAACATCATGTTCGGGACTTTCGTTTTTTGGTGGTCGGCAATGCTGGTTGCTCCAAAACCGTAGCCTGCTCGACCTGCTGCTTGGTGTACGCTTCGACCATCACGGGTAGCCCCGTCAGTTTGGAATTGTGTGCTCCGTGGTACATGGCAAGTTTGCCCTCAGCAATCAGTTCGTCACGGACGGCAGGCGCGGCGGTCCGGTCCCATCTCCGCGTATCGAACAGCGACCTCAGTTGCTCGGAGGTCAGCAATGCTGCTCGCGGATTCTCAGTGGTTTTGAAAAGCTCTAGCACTTGGTCGGGCGTCGGGACGATCTTGCTGGCCCTCGACTTGGGTTGTTTCAGGTCGCCGGGATCCATGTCCTCAGCGACCCGGAACACGGGAAATTCCCAACGCACTGCAAACGGCTCTTGGGGTGGAAGAGTCCGCAGGATGGACTCGACTGCAAAACAGTTCTCAGTTTGTAACGCGGTGAATATGAGAATTGAATCCGGGTCGCGGGCAAACACTCCACTGCCACTGATTCTGTCCATAGCCTCCTTTTGCGCCGCCGAACCTTTGGCGAAATGCGCGGTGAACTCGACCGCTGCTCCGGTTTCAACGGCGACTTTTTCAACTGCGTTTAGGAGGAGTGCAACGTCGCGTGCAGAATTTTCGTCAGCTTGTCCAAGCAGTTTGTAGGACGGGTCGAAGATAATTAACCCGAAGTTTTGCGCCTTGATGCGTTCGGTGAGCATCGGCAGCAAGGTGCCATACGGAGCCGCGTATCCGCGCAGGTTCCATAGCGTGAGCGTGTCGGCTGGAATTTCGATTTGTCGAGCTTCTGCAATCTTCAAAAGTCGGTAGTGAATCGAAAACTCCGGCAACTCGAAATTGCAAACCAGTACACGCGCTTTAGTGGTTTTGAAGCGCAACCAATTTGAGCCGGTGGACACGGCCAGCGCCATGTCGAGCTGAGTCCATGATTTGAACGTCTTGCTCGACCCGCCAAGAACCAGCTTGCAACCCTGGTGTAGAACACCATGAATAATCTCCGGCGGCGTCTTACAGGGTGTAGAACAGAACACGGCTGCATCCGTCCACGCCGGAAGCAACTCAGTGGTGGTGGTGGCGGCGGGTGCTCCCGTGTCCACTTCCGGCGGCTCAGTGATTCCTTGTTCCAGTAACTCGTTCATTGGGTTCGGTCCAATGGTCGGAAGTTGAGGAAAAAAACCGTCTGACGTTTGCCGTTTTCCCTCAATCCATCGGGCATCCGCACAAATTGCGAGCGTGTCCACAATTGCGGGTCAGCGCCAAGTGAGACGGCGTATCGGAAGAATTTCAAAACACGATCTTCGGGCTGGCCCTCGACATAGAACCATCCGTGAAGGCTTTTTCCGCCACTGTGAAGGGCGCACACCATCGGCGCATATCCCGCCAAGTGAATCAGCAATGCGGCGTGTTCATCGGTCGTGCCGGAATCAAACTCGCATATCAGGAATCGACGTGGCCCGGTGTTGCTCAAGGCGTGTGCCGATTTCTTGCCCTCCTTGGTCAACCCTGTAGGCATCGTCATGGGCGACGGGACGATCAGTTGTAGCTTATCGAGTTCACCGCGCCATCCACTACGCGGGCGTGTATCAAAGAGGTTATTCGACTTCCCGCAACACAAGAGACAATCAGCGGGAAACAAACGGTCAACGATCTGCTCCGTGTGCTGGTCGTTGTCCTCGATACGAATGCGGGACAGTTCCCAAAGGTCTGCCAACCCTCCACCGTTACCGATTATGGCCTCGCGGCGTTGTTCATTTATCGCGGGCCATTTCGAGGGCGACTTGACGGTCGCAATATGGCCGGTGGGTTGCCACGCACAAGGTAACGAATTTTGCACAGCGTCCACAACTTCCTTCCGCGCCACCGGACGACCACAGGTTGCAACGCGATTTTCGAGAAGGGTTACGATCTCACCGGCGGGTAGATGTGCATGAAGCTGCCGGGCGACACGAAATAGCCAGGCGTGGACACCTTCACCAGCACGCGGCGGGGCGGCCAGCATTTCGGACACGAATTGAGGAAGTTCGGGGCTTGCGTTCATGGCCTCACCCAAGCGGCGCGGACTGAGTGATGCGTCCGGCCCGGCGTTTGCGTTTCGTCGGCTCGGTGACAGCGGCCGGTGCGATGTGGGGCGTGATGGGCTTCGGTTCGCCAACTGCGTTAACGCGGAACCGATCTAAGGCGAGCTGAATATCGGCGGGCGAAAACAAAACGGTTCGCCCCACGCGCCGAAAACTAATTACGCGCCTCGATTGCCAAAGAGACAAGAGCCGACGACTTATGCCGATTGCAGCAGCGGCTTCGTTGGGTCGAAGATAGAGCCGGGTGGCCAGCGCCGATGCGCTTTCGAGGTTTTCTTGTGCGTGTGCTTTCAACTTGCCGCAAGCTTATGCCATGCGGCAAAGTGAGGGCTTAGCTCTTGGTACGCGGCGTGATCTTCCGCTTCTGCCGGGGGCCGTCAACCCAGTTGCGCACCGTGTATGCCGACAATGGCAAGCGAGGGTTTCGGCGTCCGATGTTCACGAGGTTGACGATGTCCGCGATATGAGAATCATTCCGGCGCTCGTTGTAGTGCTTTGCGGCTCTCTGGCAGGCTCGGATATGGTCAGGCATACCGCCTTCGCGGGCGTCGTCAACGAGAGGCTGAAAGTACCGGCGGAGTCGCTTCTTACGGTCTGCGTATATTTCCCCGGTCTTTTTGCTGCCTTTCGGCCTGCCTTTGACAAGCGGTCGTCCCGTGCCGACTGCCGGATCATTTCGCACTGCGCCGAGGTGCTCGGAAAGCTTAACGAAGTTAATGGCTAGGGCAAGAAGTCTGTCTACTTCGTCTGGGTCGTCTGGGTTACGGTGGGCGTATGCTCCTACAAAATCCGCAACCCAGTCGCGTAAGTAAACCAGCCGCTCAATCATGCCGTCTTCCCATTGTGTGTGTTTCGCACCCGCAATGCCCCGGTTGCGAAAATAGACTTGGCCGCGCCAGTTCAGCACGTAGTCATCTAGTAGCTGGGTGCGCGTATAACGCTTTCGCTCTCGCGCGGTCCCCCGCCGAATCAGCCCCTTCTTGCAGAACCACTGAAGATGTCTATCGACTTGGCTCCACGCGTAGTCCACAGGGCCGGTCGCAGTCTTGAGGTGTTTGCCTGAGAACCGGACGAGCATGTTGAAACCGGGGATTCGTTTCTTCACGTCATCACCGGAGAAAGGTTCTGAAATTTCGTTCTTCCGTCTGCGGGATTGCGCCGCGCCGGGAAGGGTTCGGGTCGAAAAAAGAACATGGCCTTACTCATTGGTTGACGGCCTTCATTGCGACGATCTTCTCCGAGGCATCGGCAGCCGGTCGCAGCGCCCAAAACCTCTCCGCGTCGGCCTTGCTGACCAAGCCCTTGTAGGCGGAATGAATCACGTGCGGACTGTTTCCCATTTGCAGGGACAGTCTGCCGATGTCATTGAACGCGGCCAAGTGGTAGGTCGCAAAAGAGTGGCGCAACACGTCATTGTGCCACTGGATACCGGCGTCCTTGCGGCACTGCTCCCACTTCGTTCTAAACTCCCGCCCTCCCATATCTACCACCAGCCCGCGCCGCTTGGCATACGGTGACAGGTACGCAACAAGAGCGTCGTCGATCTCAATCACGCGGCGCTGCCGTGTCTTGGCAAGGCTGGCGTCGATTCGGATGGTACGTTGCGGGAGTGATACCTTCGACCAGTCCAGCGCCCGCAGTTCCTTCTCTGGTCGCAGCCCGGCGAACACGCCCAAGGCGACGTAAGGGACAAGCCCGTATTTCTCCGCGTGGAGCAACAGGGAAACGACCTGCTCGACACTCAGGAAATGAACGTCGCCGTTCTCGCGGGATGGCCGGTCAACCAGCTTCACCGGGTTGCGGTCGCAGTAGCCGTGCTTCACGCCATACTCGAATACATTGCCGACGGCCACGAGGTAGTTGACGCGACTGACGGGGCCAAGCTCCCGGCCATGATGCACCTGCTTGTCGGTGAGCCACGCGCGGATTTCTTCGGGCGTGATCGTCGCCAGTCTGCGCTCTCCGAACGTCTCCGCGAATCGCCCCGCGCGTATGCGGAAATTCTCAATCGTGTCCTGCCGCCTGCCGTTCGATTCTTTGACCTTCACGATCTCCGCAATGGTCGCGTTGACCGTTGGCTTGTCACGGAAGGCCAAGACGTGCTCGACGTAATAGTCCACGGCCTCGGTGATCTCCACGTTGAACGGCTTCAACTTCTCGATGCACTTGGACGCCTCGACGCGGGAGGCAGTCGGTAGGGCGAATGCGGCAGCGCCTTCGTTGTCCACCATCTGACGGATTTGCGCGGCCCTGGTCTCGGCCTCCGCTTTGGTGGGGTACGCTTCGCGGATGCGCTCCCCTTGAATCATGCAGGCGACTTGAAACGCGGTCTTGCCACTGGGGTACTTGAGAGGTACTATCGGCGGCCATGATGACTTGCCCGACTTGGTTTTTGGCATCTCGGTTTTCATCGGTGGTGGTTCCTTTCGTTGCCACAGATTGCCAATTATTGCCAAGTCAGTCAAGCTAATTGTCGTAAGTACTTGTGCCGCCGTGGCGGAACTGGCAGACGCGCTGGACTCAAAATCCAGTACCAGCAATGGTGTGTGGGTTCGATTCCCTCCGGCGGTACCACCCTCGTAATTCACCCACGCCTGATGTGACTGGTTTTGTTGTAGTGGCCCGGTTGGGCCACTTGTTCAAAGCCAACCGGGGCAAAAAAATGCGCGGCCATGAATAATACATGGCCGACAGGGCATCCGATCGGCGGTTGGCAATGCCGAGACCGTCTTTGGAACGAAGGCGCAGGCTCCGATTTGGGTTGTCCACATTGTCCAAGGTGATACCATAAGTGCTCGTCCGCTTGGATGGTTTGCGATGGTCGTGTGGCGTAAGTCATAGGGGAAATGTCGCATCACTGATGCATAGGGACTTGGAAATTATGACGCGAGCATTCACGTTGTTCTCTCTTCTGGTCATTTCCGCCTGCCTGTTGCTTCTGGGAGGGCGCCGCTCGTTGTCTTCCACCGCTGGTCGACGATTCGCGCCGGTGATGCGCCTTGCTCCGGACAAGACGTTAAACTGGGCCGGGTACGTGGCGGAGACGAGTCTCAAAAAGCCCAAGAAACACGCCGTGACGGATGTGCGAGGAACGTGGCAGGTGCCCACCGTCGCTTCCTCGGGCGCGCTGGATACTTCGTCGGCGATCTGGGTCGGAATTGATGGCGCTGCCGACAGAACAGTGGAACAGATCGGCACCGAACAGGATTGGTACGAGGGGTACACCGTGTACTATGCGTGGTACGAGATGTATCCCAAGATCGCGTACTACATCCCCTCGGTTCCCGTCGAGCCCGGTGATCAGATCACCGCGGAAGTCCAGCTCATTTCCAAAAACATGTTCCTCCTCAGCATCAGCAACCTCACCGAAAACGTCGGGTTTTCCATCACCGAGAAACGAGCCGCCCAATGCTCCTCGGCGGAATGGATCGTCGAAGCCCCGTATTTCCACCGCATCCTTTTACTGGCGGATTTCGGGTCCGTCACCTTCACCAACTGCCGGGCGACCATTGAGGGCGTCGAGGGCACAATCAGTGAAGACACGTGGCAAAACGAAAGCATCACGATGGAAGCTCCCAAGACCAGCGCGGTTCTCGCGCAACCGTCCGCTCTCACACCAGACGGGTCTGGATTTACAGTGACCTGGCAGCAGAACTGACATCGTGAACTCGTCGGCCCTTGTTTTCACTTGGATTACAAAATTGAATCGTTGCGGTCACGCCTCAGATTCGGAAACTTTCCGCGCCTGGGAAGCGAGCCCGAGGTCGAGATGCTGCGGCGGATTCGGCGGGAGCTTCCACACAATCTCGCCGTGTTTGGTCGCGGCATGCATCTGGTTGGCCAGATCGATCCCTTCCCGGTACGCCTTTTCAAACCCGGCAAAGTTCTTCGTAGCCACGTGCTGGTCGAGCGGGTCGAGTATCTTCTTCGTGTACTCCTCAACCATACTCTTGTATTTCGGCCGGGTCAGGTTGCCCTTTTGGAACAGACTGCGGACACCGCGCAGTTGATAGGCCGCCAATTTCCAGTTACCACCCTTCGCCGCGTAGTAGGCGATCCAATAGCGGTCGCTCACGTCGCGCATCAACGTCCCCAACCCCGGTTGCAACTCCGCGATTTGATCCAGCGTCAGCTCGCCATGCTTCGTCCGTCCGACAATTGGTTTCTCATCCGCCATAACCGCGACCTCCCATTTCCACTCTCAGGGTGACAAAACCACCCCACAAATCAATCCAAAACAAAACCCCGACACTTTCATGCCGGGGTTTGTCATCCGAAATGTGAACGGTCACTTCTACGTCTTGTCTGTCTTCGGGTTGGTCGAATTCATGAACGGGCAGCCGCCGCCCTTCGCCGCCTTGTTGCCCATGGCTTTCCATTGCGCTAATTGATCGGGCGTCAGAATCTTCTCCAAGCCGCTGCTCATCAATTGGTGGCACTCCGATGTCGAGGTCGCCCTGTGGCACTCGGCCATCAATGTGTTTACCTTGGCCTTCTGATCGGGCGTGAGGTTCAATTTGCTAAACATATCGCCGCCGCACGACGCACCTTTCGCCGACATTCCGGCGCAACAGCCTTCACCCGCGTACACCGCTGCCGCGCTCATCACAACGACCGCAGCGACTACAAATGCTAAAAATCTCTTCATCTGCTCTCCTTTGTTTTGGTTCAGAAGCTTGGACGCAACAATAGCACCATTCGTTCAACGAGCAATGCTATTTCTTCGCCAGGATCGCCGCCAGAACGCGTTCGGGCGTGAACGGCGCTTTCTTCATGCGGACACCGCAGGCGTCGTAGATGGCGTTGGCGACGGCGGGCAGCGGGCCGTTGATGCCGATCTCGGCGATGCTCTTGGCGCCGAACGGGCCGGTCGGCTCGTAGGTTTCGACGAGGATCGTGCGGATCTTCGGCGCGTCCACGGTCGTGAACAGCCGATAATCGAAGAAGCTGGGGTTGAGCATCCGGCCGCGTTCGTCGAACACCATCTGCTCGCACAACGCGTAGCTCAGGCCGTTCATTGCCGCGCCTTCCATCTGGCCCTCGGCGAGCTTCGGATTGATCGCTACACCGCAATCGACCGCGGCGACGTAATCCACTACATGCACCTGGCCCGTTTCGGTGTCCACTTCGACTTCCGCGAAATGGGCGGCAAACGGCGGCGGCGAGACGTACGAAATGTGCGATGCTTCGCCTTCAATCTGAAACTGATTCTGGCCGTAGAGCGAGCGTTGGATGATGTTCGGGTACGGAACTTCCTTGCCCGATTTGCTGATGACCTTGGCGTTCTCGCACCGCAGGTTCGCCACGTCGTCCTTCAGCATCTCGGCGGCAACCTTCAGAATCTTCTCCCGGCAGGCTTCGGCCGCCTTTTTAACGGCCCCGCCCGAGACGTACGTTGTGCTCGACGCGTACGCGCCTTTGTCGAACGGCGTCATGTCCGTGTCGGACGAATACGTGAGAATCTTGTCGGTGCTGATTCCCAGGACCTGCGCCGCGATTTGCGCCAGCACCGTGTCGCTGCCCGTGCCGAGATCGGTCGCGCCCATCAACAAATTAAACGAGCCGTCCTCGTTCATCTTGATGCGCGCGGACGCCATGTCGATGCCCGCGATGCCCGAACCTTGCATCAGGCACGCCATGCCGATGCCGCGCTTGACCTTCGTGTTCGGATCGCGCTTCTGGTACAGGCGATGTTTCTGGTTCCAGCCAATCGCCGCCGCCGCGCGGTCGATGCATTCATCCAGCCCGCAGCTCTCAATCGGGTTGTCGTGCCCTTCCTTCCCCTCACCCAGCGCGGCAAACACGGGATTCGTCTCGCCTTTCTGGATGTGGTTCTTTTTGCGAAGCTCAATCGGGTCGATGCCGAGCTTGTCGGCAATCATGTCCATGATCTGCTCGATGGCGAACGCGCCCTGCGTCGCGCCATACCCACGATACGCGCCCGTGACCGGCAAATTCGCGTATACCGAGTCGCCCCAGAACCGCACGTTCTTGCACCGATAGAACGGCAGGGTCTTGCTGCCGACGTTCGTAAGCAGGGTCAGCGAATGCGTCCCGTACCCGCCCGTCCAACTCGTCACCCGCTGGTCGATGGCCGTAAACGTGCCGTCCTTCTTCACGCCGATGGCCATCTTGACGATCGACGGATCGCGTGTGCGACTGGAGATGAATTCTTCGCGGCGCGTGAGCTCGATCTTCACAGGCCGACGCGTCCGCACCGTGATCAACGCGCACAAATCTTCGAGGATGATCTCCTGTTTCGCGCCGAATCCGCCCCCGATGCGCGGTTTGATGACGCGGATCTGGTTGACAGGAATTTGCAGGCATTGCGCCACGATCCGGCGCGCGTGCCACGGTACCTGTGTTGCCGTGCGCAACACGATGCGATGGTTCTCGTCGAGATAGCCGATGCATATGTGCGGTTCGAGCGGACAATGTTGCGCGTATTGCGTCTCGAATTCCTCCTCGACCACGAAATCCGCTTCCTTCAGCCCGTTCGCGATGTTGCCGATCTCGACGTCGTAATGCGCCGCGATGTTGTGTTTGCGGTCGTGAATGCCGTCGGCGTCGGGCTCATCGTGAATGATCGGTGCGCCCTCTTTCACCGCCTCGCGCACATCGAACACCGCCGGCAAGACTTCATACTTCACATTGATGAGCTTCAGCGCCTGCTCGGCAATCTCGGGCGTCTCCGCGGCGACGCACGCCACACGGTCGCCCACAAATCGCACTTTCGTGTCGAACATGAACGCGTCGTACGGCGACGGCTCGGGATACCCCTGCCCCGCCGTTGTATGCGGCACGCGCGGCACGTTCTTGTACGTGAGCACGATGACGACACCCGGAAGTTTCTCCGCTTCGGTCGTGTCGATCTCCAGAATCCGCGCATGAGCATGCGGACTCCCCAAAATCTTCCCATGCAGCATGTTCTTCAGGAAAATGTCGTCGGTGAATTTTGCCGTCCCCGTCACCAGCCCGATCCCGTCCACCCGCCACGGGCTCGTGCCGACGGACTTCTTTTCAAATGGAAGTGTCTTTGTTTCGTTCATCGCTCAAAATCTCATTCAGCACTAACTAAGCCGTGGCGCCTCCCTTGGCGTTGCGCATCTCCTGGGCGGCGGTTAGGACGGCGGCGATGGGTTTGACGTAGCCGGTGCAACGGCAAATGACACCGGAGAGCGCTTCGCGAACGTCGGTGTCGGTTGGGTTCGGGTTTTCGTCGAGCAATTCCTTGGCGGACAGGATCAGGCCGGGCGTGCAGAACCCGCATTGCGCGCCGCCTTCGTCGAGGAATGCCTTTTGGAGCGGATGCAGCGTGCCATCCTTGTTTGCGATGCCCTCGATGGTCTCAATCTTCTTGTTCTCGCAATGGGCGGCGAGCACAACGCAGGAGTTGACCGACCGTCCGTCCAGCAGCACGGCGCAGATGCCGCAATCGCCG
>JBKQMH010000033.1:0-21058 GCA_052146795.1 Verrucomicrobiia bacterium | reverse complement strand
GCACAGCGTTGTAATCCGCCTGCCAGTTGATCCCAGCGGTTTGATATGCCACCTCGATCAGTTGCTCGCCAACCTTCTCCGTCGCCAGCTTCCACACCAGCGTCGGCTTGGTGATCAATCCCTCCGGCAACGCGCCAAACTGGATGTCCTTCACATTGTCGCCGCGCTGCACCATCACAATCCCGGCCTTCTCGTCCGCCTGCCGAATCACGAGTTGGTTTCCGTCGAAACTCAACAACGTGCCCGAGTACCGCGAGCCGTCCTTCGTCAGCACCTCAATCCGCTTGTCGATGTATTTCTCCAGCAGCTTGTCGGCGGACACGAGGTCATACTCGTAATTTTGCTCCAATACCGAGGCGTCCGGGTCGGTGATCGACTTGAATTGCACGCTTGTCCCGTCAATCTGCGATGCCACGTCGGAAAACCGGATCGTGCCGATCTTCTCCTCCACGTTCACCCGGCGCCGCTCCCGCACGACGCCGAAGTTCTGGTTGTAGATCGTGAGCGCGACCCCCTCGTCGGTTGTCGTGGCCGCCGTCCCGTCGCGCAGTCCAGTTGCGGTGACAGCGAGAAAAAGCAAAATCATCAGCTTGTATCGCTTCATAACGTTCCTCCGTGGAAGTTCGACCCCGCTACCCTACAAGAGTTCCACCCGACGTGCGATATTTTCTCGTGAAGCTTTTCAAATGAAACGAACTCCCTATAATGCTAGGCGCATGGCTTCCTGGAAATATGACGTCGTCATCGTGGGGGCAGGACCAGCCGGTATCACCGCCGCCATCGCCCTGGCCAAGGCGGACATCCCCGTGCTCGTCATCGAGGCCGGCGCGTTTCCCGGTGCGGAGAACTGGTCGGGCGCGGTCTATTTTACCGAGAACCTCGCCCAACCCGACGTCCTCGGCGAGGAGGCCGTCCGCAATTCCGCCTACGAACGCCCTGTCACCAAACGCGGCTTCTACATCTATAATGGCCACTCGCTGGTCGGCCTCAGCTATCGGAATCCCGCCACCTTTGCCAATTGCTACACCGTCCTTCGCCCAACCTACGATCATTACCTCGCCGAACTCGCGAAATCTTTCGGCGCGCATATTCTCACGGAGACTACCGTCGACGGCCTGCTCCGCGACGAGAACAATCGCATCATCGGCGTTCACACCGACCGCGGCTCGATTTACGCCGACGTGGTGTTCCTCGCCGAGGGCGACGCGTCGCAGCTCGTCTCAAAGGAGGGGTACGAACGCACCACCGACCCCGGCGCGCCGCATTTCCTGCAGGGCATCAAGGAAGTCATCGAGGTTGATCCGGATTACATCGAGCATACGTTCGCGCTGCCCGAAGGCGAAGGCGCCGCGTTCGAAATCCTGCTGCGCAACGGCTCGATCCACAATCGCACCGCCAATCTCAACATGGGCGGCTTCCTCTATACGAACAAGTCCAGCATTTCGCTCGGCCTCGTGTTGCCCCTCGAGAATCTTAGCAAAGAGTTCGGCGGCGACCACAACCGCCTCATGGAATGGTTCAAGGGTCTGCCCGAGGTCAAACGCTGGACCAACAACAGCCGCTCGACTGCCTACGGCGCGAAAATCATCCGCGGCGGCGGCTTCCGCGAACTCCCGCAACTCGTCGACAACGGCTTGGCCATCGGCGGCGCCGCCACCGGCATCGGTCTCGATTTCCCCTACCCTAATTTCACCGGCCCGGCCACGGCCATGGGCCACCTGTTTGCGCATGCCATTCTGGAAATTCGCGCGACCGACAAAACCTTCTCCCGCACCCGCCTTGAAGAACTCTACGAACGTCCGCTCCGCCACACGCATTACTTCAAGAACGTCGAGTTTCTGGAAAAATGGCCGCACTACGTCGAGCACACCCGCGTGTTCTTCGGTCGTGCCGCCGACCTCGCCACCGGCTCGCTCTACATTGCCGGCAATTCGTCCCTCGGCGCGCACCAGAAACTATGGCAACTCGCCAAGTTCACTCGCGAAACGCTTCCGCTGAAGCAATGGAACTCGTTCTTCCGCGATCTCCGCGAACAACGCGACGCGCTCGGCCTGAAAACCGCCGGCAAATCCTCCTCAAAGACAACCGCCGTATCTCAATCCGCCGCCGGCGAAATCCATCTCGATTTCCGCGTCGACGGCCAGCCGCAAACCCGTTTCCTCCCGCCCATTTCGGCTCTGTTCCGCAAGGCACCACAAATCCTCGCCGCTGCCGCCGACCACTTATACCGCAACGATGACACAACGTTGCCCGTCAAACTTTCCCGGGCCATCCGCTCCGCCAGACGCGGCTTGGGCTTGTTCGACTACATCGCCTTCCCCGTCTTCGGCTCACTGTCGCTCGTGCTGATGCCGATCCAGTGGTTCAGTGAATCCGTCAAGCTCCTCTTCATGCGTTTCGTTACACATGCCGCCCCAGAAAAGTTCTTCGCCGGATTCTTTTACAACTATCGCGCGCTTACCCGCGACCGGGTGAAGCTCGACCCCGACACTGTGAAAATCGAGCAGCCGTGGGAGGAGAAACTCTCCCTCATCCGCTATTTCTCGGAGCATCACTCGCACATCAAGGTCTTCCGTCCCGAGAACTTCGAGAACCGCATGAAGATCGCCGAGTCCCCACTCTGGCACGTCTGCCCCGCCAGGGTCTATGAGTGCCTCACCGACGATCTCGGCCAGTCGCAGCTCGTCGTTAATTTCGAGAACTGCGTCAAATGCGAAACCTGCTGGCGCGCCGCCCCCAACGACGTCGACTGGACCCGTCAACGCAAACAGCGCCTGATCTACTCCGCCCCAACCGAAGCCAACGCGAAACTTCTCGCATTGCAAAAATCAGTCGCACCAGACAACACAAAGGGACTCCCCCACGAAGTCGAGATTTCCGGTCTCGCACTGGACCCAAAGTCCGACAAGGTTCTTGCGCTCTCCGCCAAGCTCCGCGAGTTTTCCGAAGTCGTCTACGCCGGTCCACGCTACATCGACGCTGGCCGCACCCGCTGGCTCCAGCATCTCCTCGCCGAAGCACAAACCATCGCCGCCGGCATCGAAAACCCGCGCATTGATCAGCACCTCGCCCGCATCGCCGCCCATGCCAAACGCCGCAAATTCTTCTGGGCCGAGGCCGACACGCGTCAACTGCTGGAGAATCTCCCGCCGCCATCCGCGCCACCTGTCGATCGACCGCTCCAAACGCGCCTGGCCATGGTCACGCGTCTCGACAAACTTTTCTCGAAGCAGGCCATTAAGGACCTCGAACACAGCAAGCCGCTGTCACAGGAGCAGAAAAACTTCCTGCATGTCCTGGCCGAGGCCGCGTCGCCGCCGCGTGACATCATCCTGCGCGAACTCGCCCGCCGCGATCTGGCCCTGGCCGCGCTCGTGTCGGGCATCTATTCCGCGCAAATCGCCGCGCGACCCGAACTCGCCGATCAACCCTGGATCGGCCTCACCGCCGCGCGCAGTGTGTGGAAAGAATTCGTGCCGGAACAAACGCCAACCTTGCAACAGACCGACGCCGAACTCTGCGCCATCGCGCTCGGCGCCGGCGAAATGCTGTTGGAGCGCTGCCACCAGCACTCCACCAGCCGCGTCCAGTTCCCCGGCCTCTTCAAGGATGAAGATGGCCACGACGGCATTATCAAGTTCGGTTCCGTCAAGAAGCTTCTCAGCGAAATGGAAGCGCAGGTCCATCTTCTGAAGGTGTTGCCTGCACACGCCGACAAGGAACCCGCACTGGTCAAACTCCTCGCTTCCGAAGCGCTCGGTCCCGATCCCGGCAGTCTCACCTACAACGCCGGCCAAATCTTCGGCGGCACGGCCTACAGCGAAGACGACATCCTCTCCAAATTCTACCGCGACAGCGTCAGCTTCGCGTATCTGCTCTACGACAACGAAGAACTCCGCCGCCAAATCGGTCCCGACGTCGACGCCAAACTTGCCGCCTTCTCACAATCTGTCGTTCGTGCTCTCCCGATCACGAGCGAACTCGACGCCGAACTCGCCAAGATGTTCACGAGCGCAAGGCCCACACCTCGCCCGACCGGCTTGGGCGCATCCGTTCTCGAACATGGTTACATCGAACCGCCTCTCCAACGTCCGCCCGCGTTCAACTATCGCGCAGCGCTCGACACCAAACAGGAATATGACTATGGCGATTTCCTTGTAAAACCGTTCGATGCCAATTCCTGGCGCTTCACGCCCGAGATGCTGCACGCGGACGCCGAACTCCACGCCTATTTCGACGAACTCCACAGATACTTCACGGAAAAATTCTGGAACGCCCGCTTTGACGGTCTCCCCTATCACCGCCTCGTCGAGAAACTGCACATGGTCCCGCTCGCCGACGTGCACGATATGATCGCCCGCGGTTTCACCCGCATATACATCCCGAAGGAATTCGGCGGCGAAGGCCTGCTCAAAGCGCATTATTACATCCTCTGTCCGCTCTCGATGCGGTACGCCGACCCGTCCTACGCGCTCACCATCATGGCCCATTCGAGCATCGGCACCACGCCGATTCTCCTCGGCCTTAATCAGGATCTGCCTCGCGCCAAAGCCGATCTGCAGGAGTTCCTGGCCAACGCATCCCTGGTCTCCGACCTCAAATCGGAAATCACCCGCATCCTTCGCATGTTGGAATCACCCGAAGCGCTCAAGGTGAAAAAGGTTTTCACATCCCTCGGCGAAAAAGTAAAAGCCGACATCGGCAAGAAACCGATGCTCCGCGCCATCGCCAGCGATTTCCTCTCGCATTTCATGGACGCCGGCCGTGCCGGCCTGCGCACCGATCTTTTCGCCTTCAAGAGCGAACTCCAAAAGTCACTCGCTACACTTGACTCGCTCCGCCCCCGCGCCGAGGCCGTCATCGCCGAACTCGACCGTCGCGCCAAGGCCCACAAACTCTTCCTCCGCCTCATCTCCGCCGGCCAAATCAGCGCGTTCGCCCTGACCGAACCCAGTGCCGGCAGCGACTCCGGCGGCATTCAGACCCGCGCCGAGTTGAAAAAGTGCGAAGTACTTACCGACGCCGATGGCGTGAAGTATTTCATGCTCGGTTCGGAACGTAAAAACATCGTCGACGCGGCGACCATCGATCTCTCCAAAATCGATTACAGCGAATACGACTACAAAACCGACGACCCGACGAAGTTCCGCTACTACCAGCACAACGGCAAACGCATCCCGATCCACGACATTGCGCAAATCCGCCGCGACGGCGACAAGGAGTTGTACGAGTACTACGAACTCAACGGCGCGAAAATGTGGATCACCAACGGCCACATCGCGGGCGTGTTCTGCCTCTACGCGCGCACCAGGGAAGGCCCGTCGGGTTTCATGGTCGACCGCCACGCCGAGGGCCTCATCGTCGGCAAGGACGAGGAGAAAATGGGCCAGCGCGGCTCGCCGACCAACGAACTCGGCCTCACCAGCGTCCGTGTTCCGCGCGAAAACGTCATCGGCATCGAAGGTCGCGGCCAGGTCAACGCGCTGGAAACCCTCAACGTCGGTCGCCTCGGCCTCTGTGTCAGCGCCGTGTCGATGATGGCGAAGATCGTCGAACAAACCCGCGCATTCATCCTCGACCACAAACTCAACCAGTCGGGAAGAAAGAAAGAAGAATGGGTGCTGAACATCCTCGGCGGGATGGCCACCGAGTTGTACGCCACCGAGTCACTCGCCTACGAACTCATTGGCCGCGCCGATCATCACGGCACGAAATCCGTCCGCACCGAGTCTGCCATCGGCAAGTATTACGCCAGTGAAGCTCTCCATCGCACCATCCGCGCCGCCGAGAGAATCATGGGCATCGAAGCCTGTACCCAGATGCATGAATTGGAGAAACACCGCCGCGACTCCCGCGTCCTCAACATCTACGAAGGCACCAACGAAGTCCAACGCTTCCTCATCCTGCGCGACCTTATTGACCACGTGCTGCCTCAGTGGCGAAAGAGAGGCGCACCGTTCCACACGGAAGAAAAGAGCGCTGAACTTGGAAGGCTTGCCGATGCCAAAAATCTTCTCATGCGCGCTGTTGGACGAGCCGCCGATGCGTTTGGGCCGCAGGTCTGGCAAAATGCCAATTTCCAACCTGTAATGTTCAAACTCGTAGACATCGCGGGTTACATCAAGGTAATGGACTCGGCAATCTGGCGGATGGTTTGGATGGAAATCAATAGAGTGGACACAAAGCGAGCAATCTTTACCCAACGCTCCTGTGAGGCGTACGCGGAGTACGCTTGGCGCGAAATCGATCGCCTTAACGAAGAATTTGAGCGCGATCTGCTCTTGCTCAAGCAAGGACTCTATCCGCCCGACATCCGCGTCGCGCAATTGTCCCTGCAAGCACATGAAGACCGCGACACCGAACATCACATCCGACCCGCTCACTGCGTCACGCATCCGCTGCATGTGCTGGTCGTGCAAAATGTCGCGCCCGTCCTCTCCCCGCGACCGCGCGTTATCAATGGGAAGCTGTTGGAGACGCATTTCGACATCGACGCCGCCAGTCGCTCCGCACTCCAGCACGCCATCGAGTTGAAATCCGCTTCCGACGACGTCACGGTTACTGCCATTACCGCCGCGCCGCAATTCGCCGCGGAATCCTTGCAGCGCGCCCTCGCGCTCGGTGCCGACAACGCCGCGTTGATCAAAACGGACGATCTTCTCGACAGTCCGCACGACACCGCGCGTCTCGTCGCCGACCTTGCTGGACAAAAGCAATTGCCCTGCGACATCGTCCTGTGCGGCGACGCGGTCCTCGCCGCCGTGCTCGCGGGAAACCTTGGCCAGGCGTATTTCTCCAACGTCAAAGACTTCTTCATCGCTGGCGATCAAACGAAGGTCACCCTGCAAAAGCCCGACGCAACGATCGCGACCGACGGCCCCGTCGTCCTGGCCATGACCGATTCCACCGCCGACATTGATTTCAGCGTCGACGATTACCTCGACGCGTTAAACAAGCCCCTTGAAATCGTCGACGACACGCAACTCGCCACCGGGCCGCGGTTCGACCTCCGCTACCGATTGCCCGAGAAACCGCCCATCGCAGAAAGCACGGAAACAACGCCCGAAGCCGTTGCGGCTTTGGTGCGACGAATCGCAGGTGTTGAAACAACGACACAAGGCGGCGGCTCATTCTCCGGCAAGATCGAATCCGTCACCCCGGCGAAACTTCCGGGGCGCAATGCTGCCGTGTTCGTCGCCACGTCCGACAAACTCGACGGTATTGAAACTGCTGCCGCTGCCGCCGCCGCGCTGTTGTTACCGTTCCATGTATTGGTGCTCGGCCGCCTTGACAAAACGCTCGTCCGTTCGGTCACTGCTCGCGTGAATGCCGATTCCATTTACTTCGCCACAAGCCCGCATCTGGAAAGTTTAACCCCATCCGCCTTGCTGGCGGCGCTACAAACCATATGGAAGGACCTGTTGCCCGCCATGTTGGCGTCAGGCACGTGGGCCAACGAACTCCTCGCGCAATTCGCCCGCACATTCCCGCGCGTGCAGGCCCGTTACAATGTGGTCGAGGCGGTTTCTCGCAACGGAAGCGTCGATCTCGTCTCTCCGTCCTTCGGCGGCAAGGTCCAACGCGTCGCGACCATCGGCCAAATCGCCGAGCATCCGCTGGTCATGACCGTGGCGGGAGGATCAACCGGCATCACCGCGACGCAAAATCTCGACACTGGAAAGCACGTGTACCTCCTCCCGCTCGAATTCGAGTACGACGCCGCCACCGACGAACTGGCCCGCGCGTTGCAGGCCGCTCACGACGACAGCGGGGTGAAATCCATCGCCGACGCCGAGTTTATCATCGACGTCGGGTACGCTGTGCGCAACCGGGAGAATTTCGATCTGGTGATCCTGCCGCTGAAGAAACGACTAGAAGAGATCGGCGTGAAGAATGTCACACTCGGCGGCACTCGCAAGGTCGTCGAGGAATTGAAGCTGCTTACGTCCGACCAGCAAATCGGCCAGACCGGCACCGCCGTCAACCCGAAGCTCATCATCTCCATCGGGGTCAGCGGCGCGCCGCAACACATCGATTACATCGGTGAACAGGCCACGATCATCGCCTTCAACAAGGACGCCGACGCGCCCCTCATGACCCTCAACAAACGCCGCGCCCGCCCCAAAGTGGTCCCCATCGTGGGCGATTTGTTTGAAACGGTGCCAAGATTTACTGCGGCGTTGACAGCGTGAATTCTCGTTGTTTCCGACGCTTCGTCGGCGGACTGCACCAGTAACTCAGGTATGGTTCTGCATGCATGCAGTCTTCCTTCGTACTATATCCATTGTGCCAAGCGCCCCAATCACCGTGATAATGAGCCCCACAACTCCGAGAGGGAGATTCTCGCTGTATCCGTAATCGGCGGTCCGGCTGGGACGAAAGGTTTTCATGCGTTCATAAACATCGGGCCGTCCTCTGTTCTTGAGGTACCCGCCCAACGCGACATCGTTGTCCACGATCTGAAACATGGTGCAATAGCCGAAGTCGCATCGATGGCATGCTTGATTGAATGCTGTCTGCAAACCGACCAGAAGGCATCCAATTCCAATCAATAAGGCCGATACGACAACCTGAATGCGATACTTCATTTTCACCTCCAACTCAACGCTCGTGCGTCAAGCAGATGTGACTACTATTTCTCTGCGCCTGACTCGAGCAACTGCCAGAATTTCGGGTTGTCCTGGAGAAGTTGGTCTTCGGAAATCGGCAGCTTGCTGCGGAAGAAAAAGTCTTTGAGTGAATTCTTGTTGAGGATGCACCGCACATCGATGATGTCCCCATTTCGTTCGAAGTAGATGCGATAATCCTTCACGCGATACCGATAAATCTTCTTGCCGGCGCGCGTGAGCTGGCCAAATTTCTCGTCGTCCTTCTCGAAATCCTGCGGGAAAAGCTGGAAGCCATCGATGATCTCCAGCTGCAGCTTGCGCGGCAACGCGGCCAGTTCCTTGGCGCTTACGGGGTTGAAAATGATCTGCAACATGCGGTCAAAGCATAGCGGAAGCTCAGGGGCGTGCAAGACAAGATTTGGCCACGTCGGGATGGTTCGTTATGATGCCGTCGACGCCCCAGCCCGCCAACTTCTTCATCTCGGCCCCGCGGTTCACCGTCCATACGAAAAGTTTCCAACCACGTTTGTGAATCCGTCGCACGACACGTGGCGAATGGACAAGCCGCCGGCTCAGTCCAACGCCCTTCACACCGGCGCGTTTGAGACGCGCCACGGCCAAGGGCAAGCGCCGCGCCACCAATCCAAACCGCGAAATCTGCGGGTTCGCCGCCGCGATATCCTTCATTCGCCGAATCGACAGCGAGAACACGATCACCTCCCGCTCCATGCGCGTCTGACTGATCTCCGTCGCCACCCTGCGCGGATCAGCGCGTTTGATTTCAAGGAGCACGCGCGCCTTGCCCCGGCACAACTGCAACACCTGCCGCAATGTCGGTACCCGCGGGTTCAGCCGGCGGATTTCCGCCAGCGTCCTGTCGCGCACCCGACCGCGCACGCCACAGAGCCGTCGGAGGCCGTAATCGTGAAACACAATCAACTCACCATCCGCTGTCTCCTGCACGTCGATCTCCACAAAATCAACGCCGAGTTGCAAAGCGGCCCTCACCGAGGCCAGTGTGTTTTCTGAATAACGACCGCTGAAGCCGCGGTGCGCGATGATCAGGGGCCGCGTTGTCAAGGCAGGTTGCGTTTCCATTCTTCCACGTAGCGCTCGAACTGGGAACGCTCTTCATCGGGGCTCCAACTCATTAATGGCGCCATCAGATGCGCCACCGTCGAGGCGATTTCCGGACCACCCGCCCGGCTCAACGCCAGAGGCGTCCGCCGCCGCATGACGTCGTCGAGCGTGACGACCATCTCCTGTTGGCAGGCATGGATGATGTCGCTGGCGTGGACTTCCGGAGCCTCGGATATTTTCTCCCCGGCGGCGGCGGGCCGGCGATTCGGCACGGGAACTTCCGTGGTGCGACACGGCGGGGCCGCCACATTGAGAAGCCCATAGGCGGCGTCAACGGTTTGCTGCGCGATGACCCGATGGGTGGTGTACTTACCCCCAATGATGCTCAAAAGATTGCAGCCCGTTCGCACCACGCGATGCTCGCGGGAACGCTCCGACGGCGTGGCCCGCACCGACGCGGCCACCGAACGCACGCCGACCGTCGTGGTGATTATGTCCGATTCGGAAAGTGGCGCGTCGGGGAACAGCGCCCGCGCCTCCGCCAGCAGATAATCGACGTCCGCCTGCTCGACGCGCGCTTGGGCGGGATCACCGTCGAAATCGGTGTCGGTTGTGCCCAGCAATGAGTTGTCACCCCACGGAATCACAAACAGGATGCGACGATCGCTCCGGGCTTGAAACGCGACGGCGTGTTGCCGGGTGAGCCGCGGCACGATCAGATGCACGCCCTTGGCCGGGCTGACGCGCACCGAACCGGCCTCGAACGGCGTCAATCCGCACACCTGTTCCACCCATGGTCCTGCCGCATTGACGAATACGCGGGCGGAGATTTCAAACATGCAAGAGCCTACTTCGTCCCGTACGCGCGCCGCCACGATCCGGTCCTCGCGGGTGATGAGGCCAGTCAACGTGCAGTAGTTGATACATGACGCTCCCAATTCGGCGGCGTGGAGGATGTGGTCGATGCAAAACCGCGCGTCATCCTCCTGGCAATCGTAAAAGGACACGGCACCCCGCAGGCCCTTGCGGGACAGCGACGGCTCGTTCATCAGGGTCCGCTCGACGGAAAGTGTTCGGTGCGGGGCGACATTGCGGCGAAGCGCGAGCCAATCATAAAGGCTCATGCCGAGTCTCAGCTTGGTGAGCGAGATTTCTCCGCCTTCGTAAATGGGGAACAGAAACGGGAGCGGTCGTACGAGGTGGGGCGCCGTTCGCTGCAGAATGTGTCGTTCGCGGCACGCCTCAAACACGAGACGGAAATCACGTTGCTCTAGATAGCGGAAGCCACCGTGGATCAATTTGGAAGAGCGACTGGATGTCCCGCTCGCAAAGTCCGATTTCTCGATGAGCGCCACGCGCAGTCCCCGCAGGGCTGCGTCGCGGGCGACGGCGGCTCCAAAGATACCGCCACCAATGACCAAGAGGTCAAAATACTGACCCGACAGCGCCAATAAATCGCGATTCATTCCGAAGTGCTTGAAATATAGCAGCTAACAGTGGATTTGTCTCGTGTAAAGGCGGCTTGATTTTGTGGAGAAACTTGGTATAGTAATTACACTGTGGTTGGCCGAGTCGCCAAAAGCACCCTCGTGGAAACGGTTTACGTACATAGTCCGCCATGATTGTATCTCGTTCCAGCCGATTACCGCGCAAAAAACTCCTGCTGGCTGTTGGGGACGCTGTTTGCACCGCTCTCGCCATGGTCGCGGCCGTCATGCTGCGCTTGGGTTGGACCAGTGGCCTTGAGTATCTCCAGGCTCGCCAGACCGCCATCCTGATTTCCTGGTTCGTGTTCGTCCTCGCATTTTACATTGGCGGCCTCTACGAATCTGATCGGCTGCAGAGCCTGGGCAAGACCCTCGCCGCAACCGTGATTTCCGTCGCCGTGGGCGTCGTGCTCATCACGGGGTTCTTTTACGCGACATTCTCAATCGAAATCGGCCGCGGCATTTTTCTCGGGTTCGCGGCGTTCGTGTTCGTGGCCGTCGTTTCCATGCGCATGCTGTACATGGCCGCCAGCCGCCACGGGTTCATGGCGCAACGCTGCCTCATCATCGGCACAACCAGCGAAGCCCGCAAGGCCATCGAGTTGATCGGTCAGAACGCCCACGCCAATCTTCGCATCCTGGGTTTGATCGATTGCGGCGACGATCGCGAGCGCATTGGCAAGTTCTTTGACGAATACCCCGTCCTCGGAACGCTCGACACGCTGGAACGATTTGTCGACCTGTATGACGTCGAACGCCTGGTCCTGGCGGCGGGACAGGAATCGGAGCCCGTGTTGTTGCGGCAACTCCGCCCGTTCCGCTATCGCGGCATCGAGATCGTGGATTTCGTCGCGCTCAGCGAGGAACTCGCCCAGGAGATTCCTCTCGACCACATCAACGACGAATGGCTGTTCATGGCGTCGATGAACAACTCGCGCATCCACATTCGCCGCCTCAAACGCTTGACGGACATGCTGGTCGCGTTGGCCGGGCTGTTGATCACCGCCCCGCTCGCCGCCATCGCCGCGGTCCTGGTCAAACTGGATTCGCCCGGCCCGATCCTCTTCAAGCAGGAGCGCCTGGGCCGTGAGAGCGTCCCGTTCACGCTGTTTAAATTCCGCACCATGCGCGTGGACGCCGAGAGCGAGAGCGGCCCCGTCTGGGCCACCGAGAACGACCCGCGCGTCACGCGCCTCGGCAAATGGCTCCGCAAATTCCGCATCGACGAGATCCCACAACTCCTCAACGTTCTACGTGGCGACATGAGCTTGGTTGGCCCGCGTCCCGAACGCGAAATCTTCATTCGCAAGCTCTCGGAAAAAGTCCCGTTCTACGCCGAACGATTGCTCGTCCCGCCCGGCATCACCGGTTGGGCGCAGGTCATGTACCCGTACGCCGCCAGTATCGAGGAATCGCGACGCAAACTGCAATTCGACCTCTACTACATCAAGCACATGTCGTTCTTCCTCGACATGTACGTCCTGTTGAAAACCTTCAAGACGATTCTATTCGGTCGCGAGCGGACCGCACTGAAGGTGCCGGTCAAACAACCCAGACCGCGCTACACCGAGGTCAAGACCGAAACGATCTTCTTCAATCCGTCGACTCCCCCGGCCAAAGCCGAACCCAAGGCCGGCGAGCCACAGCCTCACCCGCGCTCACACCGCGCCAACTGACACCCCGCCACGCCCGCAACCCTTGGATCGAGGACCGCCCGCGAAGATGGACCGGAGTGCTCGTTCGTTGAGTACAAACGGCGCACCACTTGATCCCGTCTGCCGTTGCCTCTTGTAGAGTGTGTGGCACGTTGACCTCGGTGACTATAGAAACGCTAACTCGCTGCCCAATCTTCGATCTCCTTGAGCGTTGGAATCTCACGTTCCAACTGTTGCGCGTCCGGTAGAAATGGTGAGGACGGATGTAGTTGGACTGCTTCTAGCCTAGTTGTGTCCCCTTGAAGTGCTTTCAGCAGGGCACGCGACAAGAAGACCATGTCCTTTTGATGATCATGAATTGCCATGGGGGCAGCCAAGTCCATATTGGGGACATCAACTGGACTATCGTCTCCCAAGGGCTGCGTGTTCATAATGAAGTCCGGTCGGCGGTTTTCAAAAATCTCTTCCTCCTTCTGGATGCGCTCAATAGTGTTTCTCAAGTCGTGCATCGCATTCTCCAATGCGCCGCTTCTGAACGTGTTGGATGATGAGTCGAACTCCAAGAACACTCCGGATGCAATCGCCTGATCAAGAGCACGCGTTGACAGCCAAGTTGCTTTTACCGTCCCGCATATGCAGAAGATCCCCAGTTCCTTAAGCGCCTTACCGTCAATCGAGCTGACATCTCGGAGTCCACCCTGTAGCTGCCGCCTCGCTGCAGATGCAAACAGGTATATCGGCAGAACCTCACCTTTTGAGGCTTTAACCGTCACATTCTGAAGGTTGCGTAAGAGTTCACGCCTCAGGTTTTGTTCGAGTGCAATCCTTGCCAACCCATGAGAAACACCAAACGCCACACGAAGAGCATCAATCACTTCCTGAAATGACGCGAATGGGTGAATCCAGTTTGCCGGAGGGAAAGCCGATTTGCCGGCCATCGCGGCCTTCATTTCTTCGATTCGCCCGATCTCCTTTAAGAAATCAAAGATCAAAGCCGCATCATTGACGACGTTGCTCTTGTGATTCAGTATGTCTTTTATTTCTTCGTCCGTGAGCTCGTGCGATTTCTGGTAGTCTCCTACGAGTACTTGTTCCAAGGCCTTGCGATCTTCTCGGACATCCAGCAGTTCCTTGCGAACAAAAGCGACCAACTTGAGATTGCCACTCTTGGCTCGCTCATAAGCCTTCCTGTACTCCATGCGTGTGATACTTACCCCGTCGTTCTGGTCGTACAGACCTCCCACCCGAGAGCCGACCAAAATCACGAAGAAGTCAGCTCTGTCGATTGCGGCAATGCACGCGTCGTAGGAGTTCTTATCGAGAGGTTTGGCAAAATCGTTGTATTCCGAAAGCATGACCTCGTATCCAAGTGCCTCTAGCCATGACTTTAGCGCAGATCGAAGATCGCGGAAGTCATATACAGTGGATGAAATGTAAACGACGGGTCTGTTTGTGGGCATACGATTACGACTCCCCGACATGGATGTCTACAAATCTAATTTGAACTCCGTGAGCCATCGCCGTTTTTCGGTGGAGCCGGGATTGGCCTCCGCAACCTCGGGAGCTTAAGCCGACAGATAACGTTACGCAAGTTTAAGGTAGCAGTGTGACGCGGCGCGATACCGGAACGACAGGCATCGCGCCCTACAAACATTCGGCGTCCATCTGCGTGAATCTGTGGCTGACCCGCTCCCCGGACAAGGCAAGCTGCACACCCCCCGCTACTTGCCCGCGGGGCTGACCACCACGACCATGAATGTACCGGGTTTGGCTGGAGGTCGACGTTGGCCTTCGACTGGGGGACCGAATTCCGCCGTGGGAAGATAGCTCGTACGCGTCGTCGGATCGACGTCCATGGTTCGCGCGCCCCGCATGGTTTGAACATTCTGGACGATCTCAAATTTGCCCGGGGCGGTCTCGCGGGCCACAGCGAGCGTGCCGTCGCCGCAACTGACAAAAGCATCGCCGCCGGCGAATTTCGTGGCGTCGACGCCGGCGCCAATCGGCAGATCGGCAATAATTTTGCCGTCATCGGCGTTCATGACGATTAGCTTCTGCGGTTTTCGGCAACCCACGAACAGCCGACGCTGCGCGCGGTCCATCGACATGCCGACGGGCGAACCGCCGGGGCTGACGGGCCATTTGTTGATGACCTTCATCGTCTTGGTGTCCAGCACCGCAACCTGGTCCTTGTCTTCGAGGTTGATGTAAGCCTTCCCCTGGCCGTCGGCGGTGAGAAACTCGGGTTTGCCGCCCAGGTCAACTGCTGGGTCGGCCTTGCCCGTCTTGAGATCGACGTCCGCCGAGACGGGGACCACCACACCGGCGTCCCCGCAGGCCACCAAGACCTTGCCACTGGCCGGGTCGTAGATGACTCCATCGGCGTCGTCAGCGGTTTTGACCTTGCCGAGCACCGCGTAGGTCTTCAGGTCGAACACGGTCACGGACGCGTCCGCGCCATCGGTGATGAACCCGCGGCCGGCGCTGGCAACGATGGCCACGCCGTGGTTGCGCTTCTGGCCGGGGATGTCGGCAATGGTCTTGCCGGTGGTCGCGTCGAGAACCATCGTGTGCGTCGAACGCGGAACGTAAAGCAGCTTGTGCTCGGGATCGACGGTCATGTAGTCCCAGCCGCCTTCGCCTCCAACATGAAAGATCTGGTGGACGCGATACGGGCCGGCGTCGGCTGGCGGGGAAGCAGCCGATTGCGCGCGGACACTCGTCGCGGCCACGATTATCAGTGATAGTGAGAAAAGGGTGTGTGTGATCTTGGTCATGCTCATAAAGCCTCCAACTGGTTGAGTTCCGTCGTTCCCGCGAACGTGGGTCTCGCAGTGAATGCAATGCATACCAGCAAACGGAATGGGGGTCAAATTTAATCAGGGCAACGACATCGCGCCAATTTGTTGTTGGACGGCTGCGATCTGGCCGCGACATATTTCTGGCGGCTGCAAATCATCAGTTGAAAAAGTCGCGCGTGGTGCGTATAAGTTTCACAGGCACAGATGAAACCGACCGACCTACGTGAAATCCTGCACTACGTCCCGCAGTTTCGGGACCGGGTGTTTCTCATCGCCATCGACGGCTCGGTGGTGGCGGATGAAAATTTTGGCAACCTGCTGCTCGATGTCGCGGTGTTGCGGAGCCTGAACATCCGCATCGTGCTCGTCCACGGCGCCGGTCACCAGATCAAGATGTTGTCAGAACGCCTTCACGAACCGATTTCCAATCACGACGGCACCGGCGTGACGGATGCGGCCACGCTCGGCATCGCCATCACCGCCGCCACGAACGTCACACACGAGATTCTCGAAGGCCTGAAACTCAACGACATTCGCGCCGCGCAGACCAACGCCATTGAAGCCGTGCCGCTGGGCATCATCAAGGGCATCGACCACCAGCATACAGGCAAGGTCCATCAGGTGGATCTCGAACTGCTGCGCACGCTGCTCGACAAGGGCATTGTGCCCGTCATCCCTCCGCTCGGGTTCGACGGCAACGGTCACACCTACCGCCTGAACTCGGACGCCGTCGCGGTCGAAATGGCCCGCGAACTCGGCGCGGTCAAGCTGATGTTCATCGGCAGTGGGAACGGCCTTGAAATCGACGGCAAGGTCGTGCCTCAGATCTCGGTCAAGGAACTGGACGTGGCGCTGAAGAATTCCGCGGACAAGATGGCGCCGGGGATGCTGTCCAAGGCGCAGCACGCGCTCCAGGCCAGCCAGGGCGGCGTCCCACGCGTGCACATCATCAGCGGCCAGGTCGACGAAGGTCTGCTGGCCGAGGTGTTCTCGAACGAGGGCATCGGGACGTTGATTTATACGGACGAATATGAGGCGATCCGCAAAGCGATGCGCAAGGATCTTCGCCATATCATGGCGCTCATCAAGCCGTCCATCCAGGAAGAACAACTCATCAAGCGCACGCGCGGCAGCATCGACAAACACATTGGCGAGTATTTTGTCTTTGAGATCGACAACAACATCGTCGGCCTGATCGCGCTTCACCCGCACCCGGAGCAGAAAATGGCCGAACTGGCGAGCCTGACCGTCAGCCCCACTCATGAAAATCGGGGCATCGGCACCAAGCTGGCGTTGTTCGTCGAGAACCTCGCGCGCGAGCAGGGCGCGGAGCGGATCTTCTGCCTGTCGACGCAGACGTTCACCTTCTTTCAGCACAAATTGGGATACACGGAGGGGACCACCGATGACCTGCCATCCGCGCGCCGCGAGAAATACGAGCAGAGCGGCCGCAATTCGAAGGTGTTGGTAAAAAGTCTGGCGGCACCGGTCTCACCGGCTCCTCTGCCGCGTGAACCCGCGCTGACACCTCTCGTGAACTGAGCGCTACTGGCGGAACGAGACGCGAGTCCGGCCCGCCCGATTGACACTGGCGCCAATCACGGCGGGCTCTATGGCTTCGGATACTACGACCGCCTGGCCCGAGGAGATTTTTTCAACCAACTGGTTCCACTCGCTGAGGATCTGTTGCTGTGAAGTTTCCAGACGCGCAATGATCACCAGGTCGCGGTTGACGTCGTTCAGGCGGGAGGCAATCCGGCCCGTGACTTCGGTGCGTTGTGCCTGAATCTCCTTGAGTTGGCCGGCCAGCACCGATAAACGCTTCTGCAAGGGATCTTCCGCCGCATCCGGGGGAGCCAGCTTGGTTGGCTCGCTGATTCGGGGTTCTTCCTTCTTCGATGAAGTTGGCGCTGCCACTTTGGTCGATTTCGGGGGAACAATCACATTGGTGCGGCACTGCGGGCAATCGACGATCATCCCTTCCGCCGCTTCATCCACGACCAGGCTTTTCCCGCAGGCGGGACAGTCAAATACGATGTCGCTCGCGGTCACGGCCTGATCATCGGTCACAGTCTTCACTTGCTCCGTAGTCATATCGGATTTACCTCCATACAACATGCCGCCAGCACGGATGCTTTGCAAGTCCGAACATTCCTGCTAGCATCCGCCGCCGTGTCACCCAGGCGTCCGAATGTGAGGGTCGGTTGTTGCGGTTTCGCGATGGCGCAGGAGAAATACTTCCACACGTTCTCCTGCGTGGAAATCGATTCGAGCTTCTATCAACTGCCGAGGGTCGAGACTGCCGCGCGCTGGCGTGCCACGGCGCCGCCCGATTTTGAATTCTCGCTGAAAGCCTGGCAGGTCATCACCCATCGTGCGACCAGTCCCACGTATCGCCGCACGCGCTTGGACCCGCGTGACCGCGAATATTGCGGCCATTTCGGTTTCAACCCGACGATCCGCTGGGCTTGGGACGAGACCGTCGCGGTGGCCGAGGCCATGCGCGCGGTGTTCGTGCTCTTCCAATGCCCGCAAAGTTTTCGCCCGACGAAGGAGAACATTGCGAGCTTGCGTCGCTTTTTCGAGCGGGCGAAGCGCGGCAAGTTTCACATGGGCTGGGAACCCCGTGGGAACTGGGATGCGGCGCTCATCACCTCATTGTGCCGGGAACTTGATTTGATCCCCGTGCTCGACCCGCTTCAGCTCGAACCAATCCCCGTCGGCAAAATCCACTACTTCCGTCTCCACGGCGCCACGGGACCGCGTCACCGCCACTCGACCGACGAACTGGAACGCCTCCGCGTGATCGCTGACGACCGGCAACCGAGCTACTGCATGTTCAACAACGTGGCGATGAGGGAGGACGGACAACGCTTTCGGAAGCTACTGGGTCCGCTGGCCCGTTGAATGCGGGATAACGACCGCCGGCAGGTAGTTGCGCAAACCGTCGGGCGTGGCGTGGCTGATCTCGATCGTGATCTCGGCGAATTGTTTGTCCGTCACCGTGGGCGCGGTTTCAAACCGGACAAACTCCAGCGGCTGCAACACCATGTCCCGCCCTTGCTGCCGGTCCAGCTTCGCGCCGCCCTGATCCTCAAACGTGCAGACCACCGTGCATTGCGACAACGTCTGGGAGCTGATATTCCGTAGCCAGCCGGTCACAGTGAGCTTTGGGGTCGGAGTCTGCTCTAGATGAACCAACCGCACGTCGGAAAGTTCGACCGTATTGGCCAGCGGCACGGGCGTGTATCGTTCGAGAAAGGATGAGTGAATCTTGACGGATCCCTTGCTGGTGCCGCCCTGGACGATTCCGCTGACCCACAAACCGCTCCGCTCCATCGTGGTGCTCGCCACCCGCAGGACCGTCCCCGATGGCAACCCGCGCCATTGGCCGTCCGTCTGCTGTGCGGACCCGAACGCCGCCACACGCGCCAGGTCTCTCGCCACATAGGGAACCTCCGGCATCGGCCCGCGCGCTTTGCCGCCCAACCGCAAAACCTCCTCCGGGGACAACTCTACCGCGGCGGACGGTGGCGCTTGGATGTTCTCGCGGAAAAGCCATACGCCGAGGATACCAACAGCTCCCACCACGCTCGTAACAACCAGCATCAGGATGCCCTTCGGGCCTCCCAAACCATGTATGATCTTCACGATCGGCTCTGCCTCACCCACGCCGAATCAAACCACAAGCCGCCCCCCGTGATCAATCCCTATGCTCGTGAGTCCTCAGGCGTCGGCTCGCCGAAATCAAATGCCGTGAAAACCTGCAGTCGGGCCGCCGGATCACGCCACGCGTCCGCCGGCAGACCCGCCTTCCAACACACCATCTCCAGCGTCTTCGTCGCATCCCAGCCCTGCTCCGACGCAACCTTCGGCAACAGCAGTGCGTGGCGCCAACCCTTCTCCACGATGATCCCGTGCCGCGTCACGTCGAACATCTCGGGCCGCGGCAAATCCTCCGGCGGGTTCAAAATCGAAATCTCAACCGAGATGTCGCCAAGCTCCGGCGGTTTGACAGGCGGGAACCTCGGGTCCTCCAACGCCGAAGCGACCGCCGCCGTGAGCGCGTTCGACCATAGCGGCCGCTCGAAGTCCATTTTGCCGATACATCCGCGCAGTTCCCCGCCCTTTTTCAACGTCACAAACACGCCATGCGCCGCGCGCAAACGCCCCGACAGTTCCGCCTCGGGAATCTCCATCAGCGGCTCGCCACGCACCGCCGCCTCCATCGTCGCGCGCACCCACCCCAGCAACTTCTCCTGCTCGCCCCGATCAATTACCGAATCATTCATGCGCCAACCCCGGCATCGGCCGCAAACTCACCAGCACCTGCGGCGATTCCTCCGCGTGACCGGCCTTCTCATACCGAACATTCAACGAAATCGCCGTGACCCCCGCGTCATCTCCCACCTGCGCCGTCTCAAATCCGCCAAACTTCTCCCCGGCCAATGCCATCGGCTTCGACCTCAACTCCACCAACGGTTCGCCCGCCCCGTTGTGCAAATGACACACGACTTCGCATCGGGATATCGCCTGATCGGTGCCATTGCGCAACTCTCCGCTCACCGAATAATACGTGCCCCCGGTCTTCACGTAACGATGAATCCGGCAATCCGCTATCTCCAAACCGCCCGCCAGCACCGCCGGCTCATACCGCTCCACAAACGACTCGTGCACCGTCAGCGGAACCGCGTCGGGCCGCCCCAGTTGGCTCGCCTGAACCCAATCGCCTCCCCGTTCGTCCGCCCGCGCGCCGCGCACCACCAGCACCGAATCCTTCTCCACGCCCACCCACCGCCCGGCGCTCGTCTTGGCCGGCGCAAAATCACGGACCCGGATCCAATCGCCCTCGTGATAGACGCCTGAAGGTTGCCGACCGCGGGCCTGGTTTCCCAGCGCCACGAGTTGCTCGCGTTCGGTCTCTCGCTGGTACGCGGGAAGTCTTTCCACGCGCACCCACCACAAACCCACCGCCATCGCCCCCATCACAGACAAGCTCAAGCCCGTCTGGATCATCAACCACGCCGATTGCGATGACTCTTTCCCGTCCCCTGACATACCACTTCTCCCCCGCGCCCGCATTCTACGCCCCCGACTCGCCTTTCGTCAAACCCAGCCGTTCCCCTGTAGCCGCACGGCTCGCCCGCCTCAGGCGTGGCTTCAGCCTGCGTCCTCCCGAAGGCCACGTTAACCCCGCTGCGGGGTTTCACGTGGTGCCCCTGTCCGGAATTGTAGGGCGGAATGCCTGTCGTGCACCTAAACACTTAGATACTCCGGCACTTAGCCACTCCGGCCCTTAGCCACCTTGGCCCCCCCGCTTGTGGCCTCAACATGGGTTAGTTTTTGGCTTCCGTTTCACAATTTTCCACGCCGGCTTGGTCAAACTTGGGTTCGTTTGTATTTTTTACTTTTTCGACAGCCTCTCG
>JBKQMH010000032.1:0-3185 GCA_052146795.1 Verrucomicrobiia bacterium | reverse complement strand
GATGAGCCGCACCCATACGACCGACAAGGCAGAACAGCACCTTCGCGCGATCCAAAAACACCGTTCCGATGTGCTGCAACTGATCCCCTCTCCAGACCCAAAACCCTGTGAATAACTTTTGTAAAATTCCCCTTTCCAATACAGAGAACTTTTAAAATCCTGTCGACTGTGGATTTCTTCACGGCTGAGGTATGGATGGGGGGCGGATTGATGACGCATTACGTGCTGGTGTTCATGCGACTTGCCCCGAGACAGATCAGCCTTGCCGGTTCCACCCTTGTCCCTGATTCTGAATGGATGAAGCAAATGGCGCGAAAACTGACGATGGCCGGGGATTGGGTGGCAGGGTTGCTCATGTTGGCGCTGTGCGCAGGATGCCATTGGTGTCCTCCCAGCGGCGCTTTGGAGGCTCGCCGGGGGGACGAGATTGTTGCTGCGGGGCAGTTCTTCCACACGGGAACTCGGGTGGTTCTCTGGATGGATCCGGGAGGTTATGACGCTTACCGGGTGGAGCGGCGGTTCAGCCCGCTGGGCAAGGCGGATTGGGAGGACTCCCAGAAAGAGGTCAAGACCCTCAAGTCGCCCAACCGCTATGGCGTGCGGACGAACAGCCTGACGCCGGAAGAGATGGCGAGGACGCGAGGTGGCGGCTGGGACCTGCCGTTGCTGCAACGAGTGGTCGACCAATTCGTGATCCATTACGACGAGTGCGGCATCAGCCGGGAATGTTTCCGCATCCTGCAGGATCATCGGGACCTGAGCGTCCATTTCATGCTCGACATCGATGGCACCATCTACCAAACGCTCGACTGCAAGGAGCGCGCCCGCCAGGCGACCATCGCCAACGACCGTTCCATTGGCGTGGAGATCGCGAACATCGGAGCCTACGCCCCCGACCGGCCAAATCCGCTGGGGGACTGGTATCAAAATACCAATGGCCGGACGATCCTGGCCATGCCAGAGCGGCTCGGCCCATCCCCCGTTCGGCGAAAGGGCTTTGTCGGCCATCCGGCGAGACCGGAGCCGACGCGAGGGCGCATCCAGGGGGAGTCGTTGATCCAGTACGATTTCACACCGGAGCAATACGCAGCATTGATCAAGCTGACGGCCGCGCTATGCAAGGTGTTTCCCAGAATTCAATGCGATTACCCGAGGGATGCGGACGGGAAGCTGATCCCCCACAAGCTGGCGGATGAAGCGCTCAGGAATTACCACGGGATTCTCGGCCATTACCATATACAGACCAACAAGGTGGACCCGGGGCCGGCGTTTCAGTGGGACTTGGTGGTCAAGGGCGCGCGCCGGTTGCTGGAGTTTCCGAAGCCGCATCGAAGATGACTGATTTTGCGGGAAATGATTACAGCGCACTGGGCAAAACAATGTCGATGAGCAATCGCTGCGAACGAGATCCTTTGATCAGGCCCGCTCGCCTGCGGTTTGGCGATACCGTCGGCATCGTCGCGCCGGCGAGCGCGCTGCCCGATCCGGCGGGCGTGGATCACGCAGTCGCAGCACTGGAAAAACTTGGGTTTAAACCTCGCCTGGCCCGCAACGTGCGCCGGCGTCTCGGGTTCCTTGCCGGCAGCGACGCCGAGCGTGCCGCGGACATTATGCAGATGTTTTTGGACGGCGAGGTAAAAGCCATTTTCTGCCTTCGCGGCGGTTACGGCTCGGGAAGAGTGCTCCGGCAACTCGATTATCGGTCCATCAACAAGCGGCCGAAGATATTCATTGGTTACAGCGACATCACTGCTTTGCATTGCGCCCTGTTGACGCAGGCGAGGTTGGTCTGCTTTCACGGCCCGATGCTTGTGAACAAGCTGGCTGGCAAGGGAGCACCCCGCTTCACGGTTCAATCCTTGCTAAAAACGGTGATGGAGCCATGTCCCGCGGGCGCGATCTGCGCGGGTTACAATGGCAAATCCGTGCGCGTCATCCGAGGCGGGAAGGCGGAGGGGGCGTTGATCGGCGGGAATCTTTCGCTTCTTTGCGCGACGTCGGGAACGCCGTATCAGCCGGTGTTCAGGGGCGCGATCCTGTTTTTTGAAGATGTTGACGAAGCGCCCTTTCGGTTTGATCGGATGTTGACCCATTTGCTTAACGCGGGCGTTCTGCAACAGGTGGCCGGGGTGGCGATCGGTGTCAATAAAAATTGTCGGGACAAAACGGCGAACAAAACCGGCGAATACCGTCAGAGCGAAGCCGATGTGATGGAGGAACGGTTGCGTCCGCTGAAAGTTCCCGTGGTGGCGGGGCTGCCGTTCGGCCATGCGCCTTGGAACGCGACCTTGCCGGTTGGGTTGCGGGCGAGGCTGGACGCGGAGAACGGGGATCTCGTTATCATGGAGGCGGCGGTGAGGTGAGTTGAACGCGCAGGCCGGTTTTTTTGGTGGCGTTGGCGAATGAGAGGACGCCGTTGCGGGCGGTGACGCCGGTGCAAGGGTCGTTGGTGATGAGGAGGTTGCCGTCCAGATCGAGATAATCGGCCAGGGCGGCGAGATGCGCGCCGGCGCTGATGAGAACGCTGGTTTCGATCATGCAGCCAATCATGGTTTTGAGGCCGGCCTTGTGCGCCGCCACGAGGGCGGCGTGGGCGGCGCTCACCCCACCGGTCTTGACCAGCTTGACGTTTACCCCGTGGAAACATTCGGCGCAGCCTTCCGCATCCTGCGCGGTGTGATACGACTCGTCAGCAAAGATCGGCAAGGGTGAACGAGCTTTGAGCCACGCAAGATCTTGGGCGGTGGTGGTGCAGGGCATGGGCTGCTCGACAAATTGAATGAGCGGGTCGCGGGCCAGCCACTCAATCATTTCCAGCGCGTGCTCCCTGGTTTTCCAGCCTTCGTTGGCGTCAACGCGAACGGGTTTGGCCGGGGCGGCTTGCCGCAAGGCGTGGAGATTCTGCTGGTCACGGGCGTCACCGACTTTGAGCTTGAGGATGGGAAACTGTTCTGCAGCGAGGGTTTTTTGGCGGATGATGTCGGGTTGCGCGATGCCGATGCTGAAGGAGGTGACGTGATGGTTTTCACGGAAGCCGAGGCCGAGGAAATCGCAAACGGGCTGGCCGGCGCGTTTGGCGGCGCCGTCAACAAGGGCGAGATTGAAGGCGCATTTGGCGGCCATTTCCTTCGGGGCCACGGTCTCCAGAAAACCCATGCTGCCGGGGATATCGGCGAAGGAAAGTT
>JBKQMH010000031.1:0-26671 GCA_052146795.1 Verrucomicrobiia bacterium | reverse complement strand
GATGACGGTTTCCGGATGAATCCATGACGGCAAATCGTGCTGGATCGTTTTGCGCTGAGGACGTGTACGGGTGGTTCGCGGCGCGCCCGGCGGTCGCGCCCTACCGGCGACTGGAGGCGACAACTTCACGCCGTGGCGCCTCCCTTGGCGTTGCGCATCTCCTGAGCGGCGGTGAGGACGGCGGCAATGGGTTTGACGTAGCCGGTGCAACGGCAGATGACGCCCGAGAGCGCTTCGCGAACGTCGGCATCGGTCGGGTTCGGATTTTCGTCGAGCAATTCCTTGGCGGACAGGATCAGGCCGGGCGTGCAGAAACCGCATTGCGCGCCGCCTTCGTCCAAAAACGCCTTTTGGAGCGGATGTAACGTGCCGTCCTTGTTCGCGATGCCCTCAATCGTCTCAATCTTCTTGTCCTGGCAGTGCGCGGCAAGCACAACGCAGGAGTTGACCGACCGTCCGTCCAGCAGCACGGCGCAGATGCCGCAATCGCCGTTCGAGCAGCCGACTTTGACGCCCGAGTACCCTTCCCGCCGCAACAGATCGAGCAACGTGTCGGTGGGCTGGCAGATAAAGTCCTTTGGCTCGTTGTTGATCGTCACGTGCAAATTCATACTCTTCTCCTTCGAGGGATTGAATTCATCGGAACAGCCGCCAGCGGCACGCCATAGGCCGCGCGCCGTTCGCGGATGCCGAACCCGATTTGCTTGCGCGGCGTCGCGGTTGGCGGACTCACCAGATGGCGAATCGCATCAAACACAATCTTGAACTGGGCGTCGTACTTCTTCTCCATCTCTTCCAGTTTGGCGGCGAGATCGGCGTGGGACGCCAGCAGTTGGCGCAGGCGGACAAACGTCCGCATGATCTCGACGTTCACCCGGATGGCGCGCTTGCTGTGCAGCACACTCGACAACATTGCCACGCCTTGTTCCGTAAAAGCGTAGGGCGGATACTTGATGTTCTTACCCTGTTTCAAGATCACAATTTGTGATCTTGAACGGTCTGGTCCCGGATTCTTTAAGGTCACAATTTGTGACCTTAAAAACGCAACCTCCTGCGGCACAAGCTGAAACATAAAGTCATCCGGGAAGCGTTCGAGGTTGCGCTTGACTGCCTGAATCAGCACCCGAGGCTCGACGCCATAGAGTTCCGCCAGATGCGGACTGAGCATCACCTTCTGGCCGCGCAGCAGAAAAATCTTCTGTTCGATGCGTTCGACCGGAATCACGGAAGACCCGCTCACAACGCTTTTCCCTTCGCCTGCTGATAGGCTTCGGCAATGGCCCGACGCACCAGCACGCCGCTGATCTGCTTGCGATACTGCGCGGTGCCACGAACATCGGACACGGGCTGGATTAACTCTCCTGCTTTGGCGCTCACGGATTGCACCAGCGCCGCATCGAGCATTTGACTCGTCAATTCTTGTTCCAGCGCCGTCAATCGCACCGGCGCAGGCAATCCGCCGCCGACCGCGATGCGAATCTCGGCGCATTTCTTGCCGGTCATTTTCAAGACTGCGACCGTGTTCAATATCGCCACCGCATCGCCATCGGTCAACGCGACGCGCTGCAATGACGCGCCAACACTGCCGCTCGGCAGTTTCGCGGAAAACTCGGCAGCGATTTCCTGGTTGCCCAGCACAGCGCGGTTGTCCTTCACGAAAAATTGCTGCAGTGGTACCAAGCGTTTCTGCTTCCCTTGCACCTTTACTTGCGCGTCCAGCGCGAGCAATGCGGTCAACAAATCGAAATACGTCGCGTAGCCGAACAACACATCCTGCAACGTGGTCGCGTTGCGCTGGATCCTTGTCGAGTACGCCCGCGCCGCCTTCGGCAACAAACCATGCAACGCCTCCCCCAGCTCCTTCGACGTGACGATCTGCTGGAACGTGGCGGTCCCGCCGATGGCCAGCTTCCGGCCCTCAAGCGTCACGTAGTCGAGCCCGACTCCGGACACGTCGACCAAACAGGTCGCCGCGCGCAGTTTGCTGGAAATCAGGTGAAATGCGCCCGTGACGGGCGCGGGGACTTGCTCGCTGTTCTTTCCCAGCTTTTTCAGCGCATCTCGCAGGGATGTGGCGTGATAGTATTCTTGAACGTTGGCGAACATCGTATTTTCCTGACGCTACGGGTTGAACCTCTAACGCTCCGTCAGCCTACACGCCAGCTCATTTCTTGACCAGATTTTTTTTGGTGCGGCCAAAATGATGCAGACATCGCGTCGGCAACCCGTTGGCCGCGCGCTTTTTGTCTCGCGCGTCGCCATGGCTGGTGTAGATTTGGGTTCCAGGCGTGAACGTGTGGGCCTGTAGCTCAGTTGGTTAGAGCAGGGGACTCATAATCCCTTGGTCGTGGGTTCGAATCCTACCAGGCCCACCACTTCTCCGGCGCATCCGCTATGCCCTCCCGCTGCGGGACAACCACCGGCGCCACATATCCCGCAAGCCAGGGAAATGCTAAATCAGGCGGAAAATACCAACTGGAATAAGACTGGACTTCGTGGCCTTGGTCTGCTACCAGATGATCGTCGCGGCGAAGGGTAGCAAGTCGTCAAGCGAGTTGACGGCGGTTGTAAGGCGTACAACACCTTCTGAAATTCAGTTGCTTCCTCCCGTCGTGCTGTCGTTTGGATAAGGGAACACACTTCATGGGTACGGGCGTCGATAAAGACCAAAGGGGAAAACCGTGAAGATTCTTCGCCTTCTCACCTTCATCGCCGTGTTCGCTCTGGCCGGGCGTCCCAGCGGCGCGTTCGGTCAGACCCCGACGAATCTTTGGACATTTGGCACGGGCGGCGATCAGGGCTACTTCCCCTTCGAGTCGCTCGTTCAGGCCACCGATGGCAATTTCTACGGAACAGTCGGCTCCGGCGGGACAAGCAATGATGGAGCGGTGTTTCGGATCACCCCGACCGGCACCCTGACGAACTTGCACTCCTTCACCGGTTCCGACGGAGCCTTTCCGTCAGCCGAGCTCGTGCAGGGCAGCGACGGCTATTTCTACGGGACGACCTCGGAAGGCGGGACGAGCACCAATTGCGGCGGCGGATGCGGCACGGTGTTTCAGATGACTCCAACCGGCACCCTGACGAACTTGCACTCGTTCACCGGTCTCGATGGGGCCAATCCACAAGCGGCGCTCGTGGAAGGCAGTGACGGCAATTTCTACGGGACGACCTACGGCGACGGTCTCAGCAGTTCGGGCACCGTTTTCCGAATCAGTCCCACGGGTACCCTGACCAACCTGCACCAGTTCAGTGGTCCGGACGGGGCGTTCCCCTATGCCGGGCTCCTGCTGGCCGGCGACGGCAACTTCTACGGGACGACCTACCTGGGCGGGGCCAGCGGCTCGGGTACCGTTTTCCGAATCAGTCCCACGGGTACCCTGACCAACCTGCACTCGTTCAGCGGTCCCGATGGAGCCAGTCCACGAGCTGCCCTTGTCGAAGGAACCGACGGCAATTTCTACGGGACAACCTACGCCGGCGGCACCAGTGGATCCGGTGCGGTCTTTCGAATCACGATGAGCGGGAGCCTGACCAATCTCCACTCGTTCAGTGGCGCCGACGGCGGCAATTCATGGGCTGCGCTCGTACTGGGTAGCGATGGCAATTTCTACGGGACGACCTACCTGGGGGGCACGGGCAAGGACGGCACCATTTTCCGGATCACTCCGTCGGGCAGCCTGACCAACCTGCACATGTTCGCCGGCGGTACCGACGGCGCGTTCCCGCAAGACGCCCTGATCCAGGGCAGCGACGGCTATTTCTACGGCACCACCGTCAACGGCGGCACCAACGGCGTCGGCACGATCTTCAAACTCACCGTTTCCCTCTACCCGCCCGCCAACCAGGTTTCCGCCCTCCAGTTCTTCACCGTTTTCAATACCACGAACATCGCCGTCTTGATCCCCTCCGTCTCCGGCGAAACCTACCAGTTGCAATACACAGCCACGATGTCCCCCGCCAACTGGATCAACACCGGCGACCCGACCCTCAGCATCGGCGGCCCGTTGATTCTCACCGATATCATGGACGCGCAGCCGTCCCAGCGCTTTTATCGGGCCGTAATCACCCCGTAAGGCCCGCAACGGCCCTCGACGGACGCAGCTTCCCCTTCCCCATTTGCTTGCTACGAGCCGCGAAACTGGCATAGTACCCCGTATCACGCCGCCTCAACGTGCGCCCGTAGCTCAACCGGATAGAGCATCGGTCTTCGGAACCGAGGGTTGGGGGTTCAAATCCCTCCGGGCGTACCACTTGTCACCTGACCGCATGTTTTTGGCACTTAAACACCGATAGACAAAGGCTTTGGTTGGGGTTCTAATTGCTCCGGAGCGTTCGACCTCCCATCCGTGTGGATTTAGAACCCCTAGGAATTTACGGCGGTTTACAGGAGTCATTTTCGCGTACACCGTCGCCGCGTTGGTCAACACCTTGCTTGCCATCTGCAATGCGCCTTCCAGGTCGAGGTCGTCAGTTTGGGAGTCGCACATGGCGACCCGTGCAGCGGTCAGTTGCTGCTCCAAGCCTGTGCGGTGCTGGTCGTACCGCTCGCGGTCGATGGCCCGCTCGTAGATATAAGCGTTTTCCAATCTGGTCAACCTCGCCTCGACCTCCTTGATGGTCGCGGCGTGACGTGCCGCGCTGGACCTCACGTGGTCTTGCCGTGAGTTCCAGCGTTTGCTGACAACGTGAGAGACCAGCCGCATGACCCCCGGCGTTGGTTGCCACTCGTGCAAATGTGCCACGAAGCCAGCTTCGATCTTCTCCTTCGGCACAGTCACCCGACTGGCGCACTGCTTGTTATAGCAGCCGTAGTATCCAAACTTGCTGCCAAGTCGCCCGGTCGCGAAGTAGCCCGTCATCGTGTGCCCGCAGCTACCGCACCGCAGCGCACCTCGCAGCGGTAGATCGGCCCGGTCGCGAACGTGCCTCTTGGGTCGGTTGGGGCGGCGGTCGTCGGCCACGAGCTGCACCCGGTCGAAGAGGTCCTGGGAGACAATTGGCTCGAAATTCCCCCGCACCTTGAGTCCCCACTTCTCGACGACAATCCAGCCGGCGTACAGCGGGCGTCGGAGCATCTTGGAAAAGTCGTACAGTGTAAGTTTCTCTCCCTCTGCCGTCGTCAGCCCCATCCTCGTGACCTTGTTCAATACGTCCTGCTTGGTGTGAAGCCCTGTCGCGTACAACTGGAATGCTTCCTCGATCAATGGCGCGTGCTTGGGGTCATGCACGAGTGTCGCCTCACTGCGGTCGTTGCGGGCATTGCGAAATCCAAGGGGCGCTGGGAACGGCCAACGGCCCTTCTCCACTGCCGCTCTCATACCCGCCTTGCAGCGGTCGGCTCGTTGCTCATTGTCCAGTTGATTCGCGCCGGCCAGCATGGTCTGGATAAAGCGCCCGGCGGGCGTATCTTCGAGCCGCTCCTGCACGCTATGCAGTCGAATGCCGGAGCCGCCCAAGGTGAATGTCACGTTGAGATGATCGCGAGCATCACGGGCGAAGCGGTTGGTGTGATAGACAACGACCGCGCCGATCTTGCCCTTGTTCCGGCTGCAATAGTCCAGCATGGCCTGAAACTCGGGCCGGGCCGTGGTCTTGGCAGACTCGCCGCGCTCCTCAAAGATCCGGTCAACGCCGAATCCGTTCCGCTGGCAGTAGGCTTGACACTCGCGGTGTTGCAGTTCAAGCGACAGGTTCTTGGTCTGCTCGTCGGTGGAAACTCGCGTGTAAATCACTGCTTTCATTTCGTCGTCCTTCCCTTCTGCTCGCTGCGTCTACGGTTCTCCCAGCCCTTCTTGGCAAGGCGGCTATAGAACGCCTTCCCGCCCCGCCGCTTGGTCTTTCCTGTGGTCTTCCCGCCCTTCGAGCCAATTCGGGCCAGGAATTGCCTGATGATCTGTTCCATGGTTGTGGCTGCCGAGGTTCATTAGAACGCAAGCTGATTGCGTAGTCAAGCATTATGCGGCGCGCTCAATCAAGCCGGCAGGTTGGTTGGTGCCGGGGCGATGCTCGCCGATGTAGGTCTCGATGATGATGTCGGCCAACCCTTCCACGAGGAAAACCAATTCCTCAACCTGGGCGTCGGTCATCCCAATGGCCTCGTCGCCGAGAAGCTCTCGGGCCTGTTGGACGGTCAAGCTCATTGGCCGTTTCCGTGGCTGCGGACCTGTTGGCTTCGTTGCATCGCGGGGCCACGCTACCACGCCAAAAACCGAGATTTGGCAGTGCGCCAAGGTCCAGTTTTGCAGGGAGAATCCCACGTTATCTCTCCTTGGCTATGGTTGCACAAAATTCTCGCTTTTTTGCTGGACAGGTTTTGGGGGGTCATCCGGTTCCATCGCCGGAAGTGAACAGCCCGCGCGTGAAGCCCTACGAGCCAGGCCGTTGGCGGAGCGAGTACGGTCAAGCAGCGCCAGCGGTGGAGCGCAGCGGAGCGAGAACAGCTTGACGGTACGCAGCGAGCCGTACAATCGTCTGGCTCTGCTTCACGCGCAGTCGACGATCGATGAGGTCGAATCATTCGACCAGAGGTAACACGAAGGCATCAATCGCAAGTGTAGCTACTACACCGGATGTCGGACGGACGGCGTGAGAATTCCTCGTGGACAACAACGGGATTTGCTTGTGGTCAATGCGGGAAACACTGCGCGGACACTATCGGACTGCAATTGGCACACGGGCTGGATTTGCCGCGACTCCGCGATGTTTGTGGATATGCCCCTTGCAACGAACGGCGCAGTGCCCCCTCCGTGACCGTGCCGTGTATTCATCGCTACGGATGCGCGGACGCAAAAACGTTGGTTGCCCAAGGGGTAGAGCTTGTATCGCGAAAATGCAGTTCCGGTGATGGGCTAACGTAACGTTATGTTGCGGGCGAAAGTGTAGCCTGTCGCCCCGTTAATGCGCATTGTCGAGTGCTACAAGAGTATGCGGGATTGACGAGCATTCCGGCGGAATTGAGCCTTCTGGCTGTCGGTGGCGAGCAGCGCACAGCCACGGACAGCATCACGCCACTGCATGCCTTCAGAGCGAAGCAGGCGCGTTACGGGCATGTCGCATGCCGATTCAGCAACGCGGCGTGACTGGAACGGGCCGCAAGCAATGAACCGGCGAGTCAGCGGCGAAGATTGCGGCACCGCTGTGTGCAACTGGCTGTCAGCCGTTCGACTTTTCCTGCGTCAGCCGCGCGGTGCTCGCCCGTCAGTCCATGATGCGGTCCTGCGTTGTCCACCAAGCGGCCAGACCGGCATCCACCGAGCAATTTCGTCACCGCTCTCAGGCGGGGTAAGTGTCTAGGCTGAAATTTGGTTTTTCTGGCGCACCATTAGCCCTGCCAAGACGGTCACTTTGGCGTGGCGGAAGACAGGCTTTTCACCGCGACATGCGCGTTAGAGTGCAGACCAATGGACCTTCCCTGTCGGCAGCGTGTAGGCCTACCGTGTTCCTCACGCTGACTGCGTTAGCAATGATTTTGGAGGATGCGTGCCTGCGCCTCAGCTCCGCGATGCCTTCCTTGAACGGCATAAGCAGCGGCAGATTGCCTGCCCCTTTTGGCGCGTGGTTTCTGACGGCGCTGGCGAATTTGATCTGCGACGGATCTGCGACAGAACGCTTTTTCATAGCTTCCAATCTCTGCGGTCGCCCCATCGTGAAAATCTAGCGGGAGCTAGAGGTAGTGCGTCTTTTGTAAATCGAGCTTCGGTGGCACCCTTAAATCACCGTCATGCAATCTCACGGCTCGATAGTAAACAGCCTGTGTCCGTGGTGTACCCGCTGTGTATCCGATTTCGTCCACACCTTGTACGCGCATGTGTCGCGCTTCTCCCACGCAACGATCACGCCCAGTCCATGTAGAATACACGCACGTCTCACACATGTTCACGCTTGTGCCACGCACTGCCCACGCATGGGCTACGCATTGACCACCACACGGCATGGCACGCGGTTCTCCATTTCCGTGCAGTCGCTGTCTTATGCAGTGTGCACAGAACGAGCGCCAGAGAAGCCCTCCCTATGCGGCTGGGTTACAGAACGGACGCTTTACCCCTAATCCAGAAGTTAGGTTTATTGCGCACAAACATCCGATTGCCCGCCGACTGCTTGAAATCTGTTGAAGGGCGTTGACAAAGTCAATGCAATTCAACACGATTTGCGCTATCCGCTGTCAACGCAACCGGCGGCGTGGCTGCGCGCCTCGATTATATGGCTCGCTCGCGCCGTCAACCTTGTGCGCTCCGTTCTCTCCGCGCCTCCACGATTGGCTGCGCTGGCTCCGCCAAGAGGCGGCGCTTACGAGCCACGCTCGGTTTCTCATCGCCTGTTCGGAGGGATCAACTGTGATTCTGCATTCGGTCTGCGCCGGATCGGCGGCGCTTGCGCTTGAGGAAGGCGATGAGGGAGAGGCCACCGAGTGCGGCCAGTAGAAACGTGGATGGCTCGGGAATGAACTCGAACATGAAATTGTCCATGACGAAAATCACGCCGCCCCCGTCAGTAAAACCGGCAGATTGGCCACCATAAGAGTCGAAATAGAGCCGGTCGATGTCAAGGTAGTTGAACGTGAACAGCGTTGGGTTAGTCGCGCTCGCGGCCACGACTGTGTCGTAGATTTCCTTTGCACCGTTAAATCCTTCGACCTCGATGTTGAGATTGCTATTCCACGCTCCCGTTAGGTACGCGCTGAAGAAATTAAAATTGGTCGCCGAATCGATCTCGGCGGGATTACCGCCAGCGTTGTAGGCCACATTGGAAGGCGACACCATCCCGTAATAGTAGCCGTTGGTGCCCACGTCGTTGGCAATGAGGAACCCGTTCATGACCCAGAGATTACTCCAGGTGAGGCCTTGGTAGCCGCTGGCAATGTCACGTGCTACGGCAGGGAGGTCATCGAAGGTGACGAGGGTTTGCGAGCGGGCCGGGGTTGCGTGAAGCGTGAGCAGGATAGAGCATGCGAGCGGGAGGGCGAGCAACCTGGTTCTCATAGCCTACTTCCTTTCTGCCTTCCGTCGATCATTGTAACAAGAACTCTGGCTGTAAGCCAGACAATCCGAAGCGGCTTGTCGGCTTGCAAGTTCCTCGCCCGGAAGGTGTTGTGGCTTCGAGTCATCGCAACAGCTCTTGCAAGCCATCTCCTCATTGTATCTTGCCCACTAGTGAGAAGCACGGCCACATGGGACAGACGGCATTGGTGATGTCGAGGTAAGCGAGCGAGCACCCCAGAGGAGTGCCATTGGTGCCATTGCCATTGGGGTCGGCTGCCAGGCTCTGGGCGTTCGTGCACCAACCGCTGGCGGAGTAGGTGCATATCTGGCCGTTGGTTACGGTGCCGAAGGAGACGCCGTTACCCGGCCCGCCATGCTCAAGGAACTGTACGCTGGTAGCCGGCACTGGATGTGTCACGCCGCTCACAATTGCAGTATACATGCCGGAGTAGCTGCCGGACCCAATCTCGCCATTGAAATACAGGTACAGAGTGCCGTTGCATTGCGCGGTTAAGATACCACTGGTTCCGAGTTGGACGCAGCGCTGGCAGCGGGTGCAGAATTGCACCTGCGCCGGGGTGTATTGGTTGGTGGTAGAAAAGCTGATTCCACCATAATACCCGCTGACCCCGTTGCCGACTTCACCGTAGTTATTGCCACCCCAACCCCAACAGTGATTGGTCCCCCCATCCACCGTCATCGCCAGACTGTGAACGACGCCGTCGCCGTCCCCCAAGCTGGCGCTGACCAGCACGACATTGCTGATGCCGGCAACCAACATCGGGAGGTTGGTGTGACCGACCGCGCTGGCGTTGGTGCCCAACTGCCCGGAATAGTTATATCCCCAAGCGTACAACTGGCCGTTTGTCACTGCCAACGTATATTGATATCCGGCCGCAATCGCCACGACATTGGAAAACACCGGCGCGGGCGTGTTCGTGCTCGTGTAAGTGCCGTTGCCCAATTGTCCGAAGTTGTTGGTGCCCCACGTCCACAACGTCTGGTCTGCCGTCAAGGCGATGGTGTGGTTGTAGCCGGCCGCAATCGCGATGACATTGGAGATGCCTGTCAACATGGCCGGGGTGAACACGTTGGTGTTTCCACCGTTGCCCAACTCACCGTCAAGGCCGTAGCCCCATGTCCACACGTTGCTATTCACGTCGAGTGCGACGCTATGGAACTGGCCGGCAGCGATGGCCACGATGACAGTCCCGGTAGGAGTTAGTGACCGAATCGGGGAGTTGGTGCACCCACAACAGTCGTTGCTACTGGCAAGTCCGCCATCACCCAGTTGTCCGATTATGGTGGTGGTCTCGCAGGACCGTGAGTCGACGATTGCGTCGGATCCCCAAGCCCACACCGTCCCGTTACCGCACAACGCCAAGACGTGGCTATAGCCGGCGGCCACACTGACCACGTTAGTAAAGCCAGGGGGACCGCTGATCGGCGAAGCCGGATAGTGATCCACATTATCATAATAGAATCCGGGCGCGCCTGCCTGCTCATCCTGCTCGTTTTCGCCATCGGCCCAGACGGTGCCGTTGGCATCGGCCACAATGATAAACTCATCTCCGCCAGCGGCCACGGCCACAGCATTGGTGATGAATTGCCCCGTGCAGGAGGTGGGGTAAGCCACTTCGCCAGGGTAGGACCGAATCGCTTCTTTACTATAGTCCACGCCGTCCGAGAGCTCACCGTCTTGATTGTTGCCCCAAGTCCAGACAGTGCCGTCCGGTCTCAGCGCCAGGCTGTGGGATCCGCCGGCGGCGATTGCGCCAGTGTAGGCGATGACGGTGGTGCTGACCTGTTGCACGCAGGACGTCGTGTCGGTCACCGTCAAGTAGATCGTCACGACGCCGTTGGTGACGGTCGGGGTCCACCGAGTGCTTGGGCTATCCGTGGGGCCGATGATCGTGCCATTCGTGATTGACCATGCGTAGGCAGCGGGTATGTACTTGAACAAGGTACCGATGGTCGCACCGTACAGGTAGCCATCGAACGTGCTCAGGGATAACGCGGGCACAACCCCACCTCGATTCGGCCAATTACCGTCCCCGGTTCCGGTAAACTGGTAGAGACTTGTAAAGTTCGTAAGCACGCCTGGCGGACTAAGCCGGAATATCGTGCCGTTGTTCCACGACCCTCCAAAAGGAGTCGTCCCGTACAGGTCGCCGTCATACCCCTGCACCAGCGCTCCATTGGGACATGAGCTTTCGCCGCCGAACGAATACAGGGTCGCGAAATTATGCCCATTCGTGTCTACTTTGAACACGGTTCCCGCGTTAGACGTCCCTCCGTAGTAGGTCGTTCCGTAGACATTGCTGCCTACCTGGGTCACCCCGGCGTCGGGCTGTATACCCTGGACGGGGGGGGTAAATTGATGGAGTACCGTGAATGTCCCGCCGTTCGTACAGACCTTGAAAACCGTCCCGGGCCCATCCATGTTTTGAATAGCCTCACCACTTGAATTGGTGCCCCCGTATGTGTTGGACCCGTAAAGGAATCCGTCGGATCCCATGAACAGCTCATTGGGATAGGCACCATCGGTTCCGCCATTAAACTTGTGCAGTAGCGTGTAGGCGCCATTGGTCGAGACCTTGAAAATCGTGCCGTAGCCAAGGATGCAGCAGGCCCCCGGAGCTAATGTGCAAATATTTGAGCCTCCGTACTCTGTAACCCCGTAGAAATTGCTGCTGTCTGATCCGGTTCCCTGCACAAGCCCCCCTAACGGGTAGGCCCCGTCCTGATTACCTCCGGTGAACGTGTGAAGTATGGTCACGGTTGTGCCCGTCCCATGCGGCGTGAGTTTGTACACCGTGCCGTACCCGGTTGCGTTGCTGTCCCCAAGGCACGCAGTCAGATTAGTCCCGAGCCCGCCCTCAGGGTTGACCCCGTAGAGGCTGGGGTCGCTGCCGCTGCCCTTCACCGGTGGCCATCCGCTCACTCCGTTGGTGGTGCCGCCGCCGTAGAATAGGCTCCATGCTGCGCCGTATCCGTTACTGGTGGATGGGCCGGAGTCATAGAATCGGGTCCATGTTGTGAACGCGCCCTGGGGGGTAATCTGGAAAACTCGATTGTCGGCGGCGTCACTGCTCATCCCGTAAAAGTTGCCGTCGCTACCCTGGGTTATGCCCTCGATGAAGCCGTTGGTGTAGACGCCGACGGTTGTGAGCGGGTTCGGCACGGAGGCGGTGTTGGTGGTGCCGAAGCGCACCTCGGGTGGAGTCAGAATGATTGCCGACAAGGAGCAGGGAGTGTCCAACGAGAATCCGCTGGCGGACAGCGAGCCGAGACCGGAGACTTGCATCGACACGTTGAGCGTCGTGGTTCCCGTCTCCCCGGCGGTCCACGTGACGGCGGGAGTGCCCTGACCGTCGGTAATCGTTCCATTGTCGATGGACCACGTGTAGCTGGCTCCGTCGCCCAACTCAGTGATCGAGGCGGGGTTGCCGGTGGAATGCGAATTCACTTGCGCGGGCACGGTGACCGCGTACGACACCAGCGGATTCATGCCATACTGGAACTTCTGGAGGTTGGTGAACCCGTCTCCCGTGGGATCGCACGCGGCGCAGGAGTAGTTGTTCGTGGTCGTGCCGCTGCCGAAGTATTTCATCCGCCACCAATTCGGGATGCCATCGCCGATGGTGTCGGTGTTGTAGCTGGCGGCCACTTCATCGCTGGACAGTGCCCGGTTGTGGATACGGACCTCGCCGATGTTGCCGCCGTAGTTGCAGCCGCCATTGGTGTTTCGAAAAGCCAAGCGCAGCGGCGTCGTCCACGAGAAGGGATCATAGGCTTCCGACTGGATGGCGACCAGTTGGCCATCGACGTACAGTATGGAATTGGTGCCGTCCCAGACGCCGGCGACGTGATGCCAGTTGCCGTCAAACAGGCCCATCGGTGCCAGCAGCAGATCCCCCCATTGCATATCCAGCCCGATCGAGTTGCCGTTATAAGGCGAGTTGGTATAGACCAGGATGTCAGCCAAAGCGCTGAAACCGATATCATCGCCGCGAGTGGAGAGGATGGCCGGGTTTTCGCCGGTGGCAAAGTCGGCGGCAAACCACGCTTCGACGGAGTACCCGCTCATCGTCTGCAGGAACGGCAACTGGCTCTGGACATAGTTCTGATCGCCATCGAAATTCAGCGCGCCGGAAGTGACCCCGTTGGTCCAGACCGGAGGCGAATCACCAAGCAGGAGGCCGCTGTGACCGTTGCCGCTGACGTCGCCCACGAAGGCGCCGGTGCCTTCGTCGAACCTCCACCAGACGATCAGGTCCGAGGGCACGGAAAGTCCGGGCGGCAGGAGGGGATTGGTACCGTTCTGGTACTCTTCGAGGTTGGTGACTCCGTCTCCATTAGGATCGCACGAGGCGCAGGAGACGCTGTCGGTGGTGGTGCCGCTGCCGAAGTATTTCATTCGCCACCAATCGGGGATGTCGTCGCCGATGCTATCGTTGTTGTACGCGGCCGCGACTTCGTTGCTCGATAACGCCCGCCTGTAGATGCGGAGGTCTCCAATGGCGCCGCCGACCATACAACCGCCGTTTGTGTACCGGTAGGCCAATCGCAAGGGCGTCGTCCACGTGACGGGATCGTGCCTATCGGCTTTCGTGCCGATCAATTGTCCGTCCACGTAGAGGCTGGAGTTGGTGCCGTCCCATGTGCCGGCCACATGGTGCCACCTGCCATCGACAAGGCCCAAGGAGCCGAGCAACACATCTCCCCACGGCAGGTTCAGGCCGGTCGAATTGCCGTTATAATAGGAGTTGGTATAGATGAGGATGTCGGCCAGGGCGTCGGACCCAATATCGTCACCACGTGTGGAAATGACAGCCGGGTTCTCGCCAGCAGTCGAGTCCACGGCGACCCACGCCTCGACCGTGAAGCCGCTGAGGGTCTGGGTGAACGACTGGTCACTCTGGACGTAGTTCTGGTAGCCGTCGAAGATCAGCGCGCCGGACGTGACGCCATTGGCCCAATTGGGCAGCGGATCGCCAATCAGGCTGCCGCTGTTGCCGTTGCCGCTGGCGTCGTTTACCGTTGTGCCGCTGCCTTCATCGAATACCCACCAGACAATCAGGTCAGCCGGCGGGGGATTCGTCAGGGATTGCCAGGACGCCATCGGGCTGAGCATCGTTGCCGCCGTGGTGTGCAGGACGTTGAGGCTGCTGCTACGCGATATGGCGTTGGTGCTTTCGAGGTTGACACCTTGGAGTGACAGTCTGTTCCAGTTCGCCTGTCCCAAGGCACTGGATTGAGTGGGTAGATTCGTCGAACCAGTCAAATCCTGTGCCCGCGCCTGCGAAGCCAGACACGCCATGGCACAAGCCACGAACAGAGCCTCCGCTCGCCGTCCGACATCCTCACCTGTCATCTTCATGGTCGCCTCCGTCCACAACGCTTCTCCCGCGCTCGACGCTGCGACCTGCCGTAAGCCTGAACTGCGTTGATGAGAACCAGATCACCGCCGTAAAAGCAAGCGAAATATTTCACAAACGTTAAAGCCGGGTGGGTTGTGAGAGCCCATCCGCAACCGGCCCGACCTATGCTTCATCAGCCGAATACCCACAACAGCGATAGCCGTTGGAACCACCACAACGCGTAACAGGAGAATGTTGATGTCGTGGCCCTACGCAGCCAACAACTTTGCCGTAACCGCGTCTGCTGCAAATACCTCGTGCAGTTTCCACAGTTCGCGCAGCCAATCGATCATGCCGTCGATGGTTCTAACTTGCTCACCTCGGGCGTACCATCCGCGAAAGCTTTCGGGGCTGCCATGCCGTAGTGCGTGGCACGAGCGTGTTCCGTCACGCGGAGTCAGACGAGAGAAATCCGGTAGGCGCCGGGATTGTCAGTTGTTGTACGAACCGGCCAACGGCGTGGGATCGTTTCGCCAGGCGTTGCGATGGAGAACGGCTTCGACGCGCGCGACCAGTTCCTCCAGGCGGAACGGTTTGCTCACATAGTCATCGGCGCCCAGTTCGAACGCCTGCATCTTGTCGTCATGCGCGACGCGGCCCGACATCATGATGATCGGCGTCCATTGCACCGACCGGCTCTTGCGCACCATGCCGCAAATCTCGAACCCGTTCAGGCGCGGAAGCAGGAGATCCAACACAATCCCGTCGGGCCTCGATTCGAGGATGTAATTCAGCGCATCAATGCCATCCTTCACCCAATGCGTCTTGAAGCCCGCGTCGTTGAGCGCTTCGCACACAAGCTCGCCGTTGGCTTGGTCGTCTTCAACAACCAGGAGGTGCTTGCTGCGCGCACGTGTAGCCTTGGATCTCATAGATGCTTTCCATAGAGCACTCGCAATGCCAGACAAAAAACCACAATTTCCCCCCGATCACGCTCCGCCAACGGCCTTTCCGCAATCGTCGGTCCACGGCCATAAATGCTGGAGTTTTGCAGGAAACGCCCAAGCGGGACGAGGCGTGACGCTCGGATCCGGCTGATAATCACACACGGAAATGACACTCGTCGCCTGTCAAAGTTGAACACCCAACCTCCTCCGCGACAAAAACGTGCATAACCTGCGGCAGGCTCTTCCAGCAGACGGTTCCCAGCCAGCGCCTAGTCGAACACGACCGTTTTCTTCGCGTACACCAGAATCCGGTGTTCGATATGCCACCGCACCGCGCGCGACAACACGACCTTCTCCAAATCGCGCCCCTTCTGCACCAGGTCCTCCAGTTGGTCGCGGTGCGAAATGCGTACGACGTCCTGCTCGATGATCGGCCCCTCGTCCAATGTCTCCGTCACATAGTGACTGGTCGCGCCGATCAACTTCACCCCACGCTCAAAGGCACGCTGGTACGGGCGCGCCCCGCTGAATGCCGGCAAAAAGGAATGATGCACGTTGATGATCCGCTGCGGGTATTGCGCGACAAATTCGGCCGACAAAACTTGCATGTACCGCGCCAGCACCACGAGGTCGATCGCGTTTTCCTTCAGCAGCGCCAATTGCCGCCGCTCCCCCTCCGCCTTCCCCGCGCTTTCCACCGCGATCACATGAAATGGAATCCGGTGAAACCCGGCCAGCCGTTCCGCGTCCCGATGGTTGCTAATGATGAGTGGGATCTCGCAATCCAGTTCCCCGCTCTCGTGCCGATACAGCAGGTCCGCCAGGCAATGGTCGTACTTCGACACGAAAATCGCCACGCGCTGCCGCTTCGACGACAACTCCAGCCGCCAGCGCATCTGGAACTTCTTCGCGACGGGCGTAAATGCCTTTCCAAAATCCGCAATGCCCAGGCCAAAACCCGTCAGGTCCCATTCCACGCGCGTCAGGAACAGCCCTCGATCGCCGTCCTGGTGCTGGTCGGCGTGCAAGATGTTCGCCTGGTGACGAAACAGAAAATCCGACACCGACGCCACAATCCCCTTTTGGTCGGGACAATCGATCAGCAAGATCGCGGTATTCTTCATGGTGTAGCCGGTGCCCAGTTTTTCACGGTACGCCGGTGCCTGCAAGAAAAACCTTCTTCTCACCGTTCCCGGGCTGTGCGACACTCGCGGCTGTGAAGCGAATTCAGCGAATCGGGCCTTCTGTCGGCGGTGAAGAATGAACAATGTCGTCACGGTCGATCCTCAGGCACCACAGGCGGAGGTCATCGAGCAAGCCGCAGCCATTCTTCGCGGTGGCGGACTCGTCGCCTTCCCCACCGAAACCGTGTACGGACTCGGTGCGCTCGCGCTCAACCTGAAAGCCATCCACAAAATCTTCCTCGCCAAGGAACGTCCCGACTGGGACCCGCTCATCGTCCATGTAGCCGACGTGGCCATGGCCCGGTCACTCATGAAAGGGGTGCCGCCGTCGTTTGAGGCGCTCGCCAACCAGTTCTGGCCGGGACCGTTGACGTTCGTCGTCGACAAGGCCGACCAGGTTCCCGGCGAAGTGACCGCGCACCGTCCGACCGTCGCCGTGCGCATGCCGTGGCATCCCGTGGCTGCGGCCTTGTTGAAAGCCACGGGCGCGCCGATCGCCGCGCCCAGCGCCAACCGCTTTGGCCGCCCCAGCCCCACCCGCGCCGAGCACGTGCTCGAAGACCTCGGCAATCGCGTCAACCTGATTCTGGACGCGGGGCCGACTCCGATGGGCGTGGAATCCACTGTCCTCGACCTCACACAATCGCCGCCCGTAATACTCCGTCCCGGCGGCGTGCCCCGCGAAAACCTGGAACAGGCCATCGGCGAGGTGCGCTTGGCGTCCGCCGTTGAGGATGAAACCGCGCGGGCGGGTCTGGCTGGTCCCGGCATGTCCCTCAAGCACTACGCCCCTCGCGCACGCGTCGAATTGCTCGATGGCGACAGAAAGGAAGCCCTGATCGCTCTCAAACGGCGCGTCGAGGAATTGAAACGCGAGGGAAAGACCTTCTATATTTTGGCGAACTACGGTGACAACCGGCTCTATGCCCAAACGCTGTTCGACCAAATGCGCGACGCCGACGCGCAACATGCCGACGTAATCCTGGCGATCATGCCGCCCACGCGCGGACTGGGCCTCGCCGTGCGCGACCGATTGCTGCGCGCCTCGGGCTCGCCCGCCGCCGTGAAGAAGAAAGCGAACCATGAGTAAAGAGCAGGCCGAGAAACGCGCGAAAGCGCTGGATTGGTTGAACACCTTGCGCCGCGAACATCCCGCGATGAGCAAACTCGAAGCCATCGAAAAGACCGCCATCCGGTTCAACCTCAGCCCGCTCGAAGAGGAATGGCTCCTGCAGGCGTTGACCGACAGCAGGCTTGCGCCGAAACCACCGCCGGAGTAATGTCGCTCCGCTCTCAGCGCTCGGAGGGGTGGCAGAGTGGTCTAATGAGCACGCCTGGAGAGCGTGTGGGGCCGAAAGGCCCTCGCGAGTTCGAATCTCGCCCCCTCCGCCAGTCTTCGCTGGCAGCTTTGGTGACACTGAAGACTGCCGCGCCGTAGCGAACGCGGAGGCGGGCAAAGTGACGTTACCATCGGCTGCCAGCTACGACTCGGCACGCCAGCTATGAAATTCTATTACGTGTACATTCTTCAGAGCGGAAAAGATTTGAACCGCTTTTACGCGGGATTCACGAAAGACTTCAAGGAGCGACTTGCCGAACACAACTCGGGGAAGTCAATTCACACCAGAGCGCTTCGGCCCTGGCGTATCAAGACTTGCATCGCGTTTACCAATCGCCAATCGGCCTTGGACTTTGAGCGTTATCTCAAGACCGCATCGGGGCGAGCGTTCGCCAAGAAGCGGTTGCAGTGAAACGGGGCAGACATCGTAGCGCCCGTCTGGTAATCGTGGCGGGTAGGCGAGACGGTAGAATCGAAAAGCCGCGACGAGACGGGGGGTGGGACACGCGGAGTCTGTGTCGTAATCCGTGCTCGGGCATGAGTGAGAATGAAGGCGGGCTAGCGACCAACAAGCTCCCCCATAGGGTCGTAGTCAAACACAGTTGGCAGCGCTACGTTTTCCTTCGCCAAGAGCGCCAGCGCGTTGTGGATATGACCCTTGATGCCGTCGTTGTCCGTCGCGCCAATATGCTGGATGCACTCGGGAACTATGCTGTGGTATCTAATGCCGAAGTCGGTACTCCGAGGCATGTTCTCGACGAGGTTTTCGCGGAGAAGAGATAGTTTTTCGTCTAGGTGCCGCAACTCAAATTGAGCTTGGTCGATGGCTTTGCAGCAGTCGGGGGATATACCCGTCTTGCCCCACGGGACTTCTGCGCGCTGTTGCCGCCCGAAGTCAGGCGGTGAATTATAGCCGCGCGCCGCATGTCCGGGTGCGGAAGAAACGCCCCGGAAGATATCAGTCGAGTACGCACTGCACTGCGCCGGAGATGCGTGGCACTTGGTGCGATAGCGTTCTGGCGTGAAGGCTCGCGGCAGTCGATCAAGAAACACCTCAAAGCACTGCCGGTCTGCCATGGGGCCCGGCGGTAGTTTCCCAAGTTGACTTCGAACAGTCAATGCTGCAAGAAAGAAAGCAACCGAATGAGAGTGAAGCACAGACTTTGGCGGTGGATGATTGTGGTCAGCCTGATTGTCGCGGCCACGATGCCGGCGCAGGCAGACGAGCAGAAACTCAAGGCCGCGTGGATTTATGTCAGCCCGGTCGGCGACATGGGCTTCACGTCTGGACACGATCAGGCCCGAAAAAATCTGGCGGCAAAATTCCCCTGGTTGACCACCGTGTACGCCGAAGCCGTGCCGGAGTCCGATGTCGACCGCTTTCTCGCCCGGTACGTCGTCGAGCAAAACGTGGACGTGGTATTCACGTGCAGCTTCGGGTTCATGGATGGCACGATTGCGGCCGCGAAAAAGTTTCCCAACAAGATGTTCTTCCACTGCGCCGGCTTCAAACGCGAACCGAACTCCGGCAACTATTGGGGCGACCTGTATCAAACGTACTATCTCAACGGCCTGATGGCTGGTGCGTTGACCAGGTCCGGCAAAGTCGGTTACGTCGCCGCGCATCCGATCCCCGAGGTCGTCCGCCACATCAACGCCTTCGCTCTCGGCGTGCGCGCCGCGAATCCGAAAGCCGAAGTGCACATCCGCTGGCTGTTCGCGTGGTACGATCCGGCCAAGGCCCGTGAGGCCGCGGAGGCGCTCGTCGCCGAAGACTGCGACGCGCTGGCTTTCACCGAGGATAGCGCGACGGTCGTCCAGGTCGCCGAGGAATACACCAAGAAAGGCAAACCCGTGTACAGCTTCTCGCACTACAGTCCGATGAAACAGTTCGGCCCGGACTCCGTCGTCAGCGGCCAACTCATGGACTGGACGCCTCTGTACGAAGACATCCTGACCAAGATCCACTCCGGCGCGTTGACCACAAACAATTTGCAGGACGTCGATTACTTCTGGCTGATGCGCGAAGGCGTGGCGCAGATCGGTACGCAGTTCCGCGAGCCGATCAATCCCAAATTTGCCAACCCGCTCAAGGCCGCGATGGTTGGGAACGTGAGCGCGTACGATTTGGTTTTCCAACGCATCGACGAGATGAAGGCGTTGACGTTTGATCCGTTTACCGGGCCGATTAAGGACAATACCGGCACGTTGCGACTGAAAGACGGCCAGCGCGCCACGCTGAAGGAATTGACTACGATCGACTGGTTTGTCGAAGGTGTTGCGGGTAAAGTCCCCCGGTAATGACCGGAAGTATGTACTTAACGCAAACTGATTTTACTTTTTCTTTCGCTGATCTCGTCCCAATATAAAGACGCAATAGGCGATCATTCCCAATGTGCATATCATCCAAATTAGTAGAGATGTTTGCATCGTTCAGCTTTTCAAATTGGCTTAACTTCTTGGCCGCGCTGTTTACGTTCGCCGGTGCCCTGCATTATTTGTATCTTTCACGAAGAGACAAATCTGAGATTAAGGCTGCGTTGTGGTGTTTTGTTGCGTCCCTTCTTGCGATGGCGGCGTTGTACTTTGATTTTGGCTCACAGCGTGCCATCGATAAGAAAATGAGCGAACTCGACCCCCGGAACCGGCCAGTAGAAACCGCAACCGCAACTGTCCACTTTTTTCTGAGAGGCGATAATCCTGATAGAAGTGTGTTGGAAACCAATTGTGTGGGAATGCTTTCCTTCACACCCAGAGGAAAAGAACTCGGGTACGTTGACTTAATGCTCCGTTCTACCACCGTCACAATAGTCGGAAACGAACGCTTTATAGATTTTACGCTTGGTGCCCTTTGGAGTTCAAATTTCTCCACCGGAACAAATTCAGCGCAGAAAGACATTGACCGGATTGACAGGTGCAGGCTCGCGTTGTTTAACGATCCCATGCTGTTGGCCGGTGTCACGGGTGGCGTGGCGGTGCTCACGTTAAATTCCGTCGTCCAAAAGACATTTATGTTCCCCGTACAGAAGAACGACGCGGCCATGATTGTAGGATTCGATTCACCAACAAACGCGGTGGTAAATATATTTCGTTGAACGTGAATGCGTGGCATTATCGCCACACTTCCGACGCCGAAATTCCTTTGAGCCGTTTGTCGGGCGCATAGTCCGTTATTTTTGTCTGGTGTCTTTGTTCCATTTTACTAGAATCACGCACAGGAGTATCGCAGCCAACGTCCTAGCAGGGCCCGCTATGTTCGCGACGATCGCCCATTTGTTTTCCAAGATTTATTCCTCTCCATACACCAGCCCGATTGCGGGACTGATAGCTGCAATTGGCGGCCTGATCTTGGGACTACGCGACCTCCGTCGAGAAAGAAATAAACGGGCATTCTTCGAGCTGGTTTTTGCGGCGTTTTGGGCAATCCAATCCATCATAGATTTCTCGCAACTGAAATCAGACGCGGTGCGATACGCAAATGTTACGAACGAATTGGCAGAAACCAGAAACACCGTGGTCAGGATTGACCCCGCAAAGCGGCCAATCAAGACCGTAACGGCTTCTGCGCGTCTTATGCTTAATGAGGTTGTTACGAACACGGTCATCAGAGACATCAAATGCTTCGCCGAGTTGTATTTCGTTCCCCGAGGAAAAACCGAGGATAATGCGTTCCTGATGGTCGAAGCTTCCGAGATGAGAATGCTCACGAACGAATGTTTTATAAATTTCACTTGGTCATCCCCTTGGGACGCTCTGTTTCCCCCAAGCATGTTCCCGGCAGAGAAAGAAATCGATGGGGTGGATAGATGCAAATTGACGCTGGTAAGCGATTCTGTCCGGATATCCGAGATCATACGCGGTGAAGCCACGCTTACCGTAAATTCCTTTGTTGAAAAGACATTCACGTTTCCACCGCAGGCTTCGTCCAATCTAATGATCCTTGGCTTTGAGAATGTTACTAAAGTCCACATCGCGAAAACTCATTGAGGTGCAGTCCGTTGCGTTATGAACACACTTCCGGTAATGACCCCGTCGGTCGAGATGCGCGGCATCCGCAAGCGCTTCGTTGGCGTCACCGCCAACGACGGCATCGACCTCGAAGTCCGCCAAGGCGAAATCATCGGGCTGCTCGGCGAGAACGGCGCCGGTAAGACCACGCTGATGAATATTCTGTATGGCATTTACCAGCCCGACGCCGGCGAGATCTTCATCAACGACCAAAAGGTCGCGATCCGCTCTCCGCGCGATGCGATGCGGCTCGGCATTGGGATGATTCACCAGCACTTCCGGCTGGTCACCAGCCACACCGTCGCCGAAAACGTCGTGCTCGGCTGGCAGGAAAAATTCTTCCGCCCCGACCGGGCCGCGCGCAGGAAACTCGAAGAGTTTTCCAAGAAGTATGGTCTGCGCGTGGATTTCGACGCGCCGGTCTGGCATCTCTCCGCCGGCGAACAGCAGCGCGTCGAAATCCTCAAGGCGCTTTGGCGCGGCGCGAGAATGTTGATTCTCGACGAGCCGACCTCGATGCTCACGCCCGGCGAGATCGAAGACCTGCTCACGACCGTCCGCCGGATGGCGGCGGACGGCCAGTCGGTCATTTTCATCACGCACAAACTGAACGAAATCACGGCCTTCACCGACCGGGTTACCGTATTGCGTCAGGGCAAAGTGGTGGCCACGCGCGAAGCCAAAGACACCAACGAGCGCGAACTGGCCCGCCTGATGGTCGGCCGGGAAGTCTTGTTTCGGCTCGACAAAACACCGGCGCGAGCCGGCCAGCCCGTGTTGCAGATCGAAGGGCTGCGCGTGCTCAACGACAAAGGTCTGGAAGCCGTGAAACATGTGACGCTCAGCGTCGCCGCCGGTGAGATCGTTGGCATTGCGGGCGTCGCCGGTAACGGCCAGCGCGAGTTGATCCAAGCCATCGTCGGATTGCGTCCAGTGGCCGGGGGCCGACTCCGAATCCGCGGCGACGGCTTCGGCTACGTGCCGGGCGAACAATGCATCGGAGTTGTCCCCAGCATGAGTGTCGCGGAGAATTTTGTTCTCAAACGCTATCGGCACCGGCCGTTTGCCAAAGGATTGTTCCTCCGGCGCGCCGAAATTGCCCGCTACGCTGACCGTTTGATTTCGTCTTACTCGATCGTCACTCCCGGCCGGGACACGCCGATTCGGTTGCTCTCGGGCGGCAACATTCAGCGCGTGATTCTCGCGCGGGAATGTTCCGGCACGGCCGCGCTCCTGGTCGCCGAACATCCGACCAGCGGCGTGGATGTCGGCGCGACCGAAACGATCCGGCAACTCTTGCTTCAGCAACGCGCCCGCGGCACGGCGATGCTGTTGGTGAGCGAAGATTTGGAGGAAGTGTTGCAAATGAGCGACCGCGTCGCGGTGATGTTCAACGGTGAAATCATGGGCATCGTGCCGGCGAGCACCGACGTGGAAACGATCGGCCGCATGATGGCCGGCATCCATCGCGAGGGGGCATGAAGATCGAGCGCAGGCTAGAGCCGTCGCGGTTGGTGAAGATGGCCGCGCCGGTCGTGTCGCTGCTTTTGGCGTTGGGAGCCATCGCGGTGTTGTTTGGAGCGCTGCGGGTCAATCCGCTCGTGGCGTATCGAGAGATCTTTCGCGGCGCGTTCGGCAGCTGGTACGGACTTTCGGAAACTGTGACCAAAACAATCCCGCTGTTGCTGGTCGGCGTGGGACTGGTGTTGGCGTATCGGGCGCGGGTGTGGAACATCGGCGCCGAAGGGCAGTTGTTAATGGGCGCGATCGCCGCCACGGGTGTGGCGCTGCGCTTCCCGAACCTGCCGGCGATGTTTTTGGCGGGCTTTGTGGCCGGGGCGTTGTGGGCATTAATCCCGGCGGCGCTGAAGGTTTGGTCGCGCGTGGATGAAGTCCTGACGAGTCTGATGTTGGTCTACGTCGCCGGTGAGGCGGTCAATTATTTGATTTACGGGCCGTGGAGAGGGGCGGAGTCCAGGGGATTTCCGCTTACGGATGAATTTGTCGAAGCGGCGCAACTGCCGGTGATCGGTTGGAGCCGGATTCATTATCCAACGTTGGTCCTCGCGCTGGTGGCTGCTGGAGTTGTGTTTGTGTTGATCGGGCACACGACGATCGGGTTCGAAATCCGCGTGACCGGCGAGAACCAGGCCGCGGCGCGTTACGCCGGCATGTCCTACGGGAAGATCGTGCTACTGGTGATGGGCCTCAGTGGCGGGTTGGCAGGAATTGCCGGTGTGGGTGAAGTGGCCGGCATTCATCATCGGTTGTTGAATCCGGGCGGCATTTCGCCCGGCTACGGATTTTCCGGCATCATCGTGGCGTGGCTGGCGCGGTTGAATCCGCTGGGGGCCATCCTCTCGGCGTTCCTGCTCGGCGGGTTGCTGGTGGGCGGCGATGCGATTCAGGTCTCGCTCGGCTTGCCGGCGGCGACGACCGAGATTTTTAACGGGATGATCCTACTGTTCGTCGTGGGCGGCGAGGTGATGACGCGTTACCGGATCCGGTGGTCGTGATGTGGGACGTTGTGTTATCGGCATTGAGAGCGGCGATACCGGCCGGCACGCCGTTGCTGCTGGCCGCGCTCGGCGAAGTGTACGCCGAACGCTCCGGCGTGTTGAACCTCGGCGTCGAAGGCATGATGATCATTGGGGCGGTGACAGGCTTCGGCGTGGCGCACGCGACCGGTAACGTGTGGCTGGGATTGGCTGCCGCGCCGTTGGCCGGCGGCGCCGTCGCGTTGTCGCACGCGTTTTTCAGCATCACGTTACGTGTCAACCAGGTCGTGTCCGGCATCGGACACACGATGCTCGGGTTGGGGCTGAGCGGGTTGATCGGCCAACGCTACATCGGCTTGCCGCTGGGAGCGCGCATGCCGCCGCTCTACGGGTACGACCCGGTGGTGTACTTTGCCGCGGCAATGATGCCGGTGTTGTGGTTTGTGTTGTACCGGACACGTTGGGGACTGACGCTGCGTTCGGTTGGCGAGAATCCGGCAGCGGCCGATGCGCTCGGCGTGAACGTCATCGGTGTCCGGTATCTGGCGGTGGGATTCGGCGGATTGATGGCCGGGCTGGGCGGTGCGTATTTGTCCATCGTCTACGCGCCGGCCTGGATCGAGGGCATGACGGCGGGCGCGGGTTGGATTGTGATTGCGCTGACTTCGTTCGCGATGTGGGACCCGCGGCGGGCCATGGCGGGGGCCTATTTGTTTGGTGGCGTGCGCGTGTTGCAATACCGGTTGCAGCCGCTCGGCGTCTCGCCGAACTTGCTGAACATGCTGCCGTTTCTGATGACGATCGTGGTGCTGACGTTCAGCGCTCGCGAGGCGTTGCGCAAACGCATCGGCGCGCCGGCGGCTTTGATGATTCCGTTCGTGCGCGAAGAACGCTGATTGACTTTGCCGGGTTCAATCGCCTAGCGTTTGCGACAATAAGATGGGAAAATGAGACTCGCGTGTTCGAATCTCGCCCCCACCGCCAGTCTTCGCCCGAAGCGGAGCGCAGGGCGAAGACTGTCTCGCCGTAGCGCAGGCGAAGGCGGACAAGTGATGCACCATTTCGCTTCGGGCTACGACTCGGCACGCCAGCCATGAAATTCTATTACGTGTACATTCTTCAGAGCGGAAAAGATTCGAGCCGCTTCTACACGGGATTCACGGAAGACTTCAAGGAGCGCCTTGCCGAGCACAACTCGGGGAAGTCGATTCACACCAGAGCGCTTCGGCCTTGGCGCATCAAGACGTGCATTGCCTTTACCGATCGCCAATCGGCCTTGGATTTTGAGCGTTATCTCAAGACCGCATCGGGGCGAGCATTCGCCAAAAAGCGCTTGTAGCGGAACGTTGCAGCTATCGTTTGGAGTTGTGGGGGGGGGGGTGGCTCGGCTGGTGATCGTGCCCACAGCGCCAACGTGGTTATTGGGCGGGGCGGTGTAGCGGCTGGCTTGCGGTCGCGCGCGCTACCGCTCACGTTGTCACCAACTATAAGAGACCGGCCCCCCCATTGGCATCCTTGCGGTCATGCCAATCAGCCAATAGGCCTTCTCTGTTGATTGCGTACCGTACACATTCTGAACTTGGGCCATGTACGACTGCCCGTACACCGCGAAACGGCTGCCGGGGTTGATGCTGGCGTTCTTTATGTATGGCAGACCCGCTTCCGGAAACGTGACGAAAATGTCTCGGTCAGCGTCGGCATCCGAAATGTTCGCTGAATACGTCCCGTCGGGTATTATGTTTAGCGGCTTGAGATGGCAAGCCGGTGCCCGTGCCCAACGCTCGTGCCTATACGCCCCGCCAGTGAGCCGACGATTCCTTCACCGATGCGCTGACACAGCCGAAAATGGCGCTGGCAGCCGCGACTATTCTTGCCCGACTACGCGTGACACCCTATCATCGGCCCGATGGCTGAATGTGAGTCAGGAAGTAACGCTCCGCGGCAACCGGTGGCTGTGCCGGCTCCCGCAGCGAGAAACGATCTGGTTGTTACGACACCAGAAAAAGTTGACGCATGTGAACGAAAGTCACGGTGGATACAGCGCGGAGTTTTGGGTGCCGTGTGCGCGGTGGTCGTCGGGGTCTACGCGTATACGGCCCACGAAGGCGCGGTCACACAGGTGAGTCTGGATGCGGCTGGCAGCTACTATAATTTGTTGGTGCAGGGTTTTCGGGCCGGCCAACTCAACCTGAAAAAAGAAGCGCCGCCCGAGCTCGCGCAACTCGCTGACCCTTACACCCCGACCCCCCTTCGCCCCAATGGGGTGATGGACCTGAGTTATTACAGGGGTAAGTTGTACCTCTATTTTGGGGTTACTCCAGCCGTGGTGCTTTTCTGGCCGTATGTGGCGC
>JBKQMH010000030.1:0-16469 GCA_052146795.1 Verrucomicrobiia bacterium | reverse complement strand
TGAGTCGCGGACTGACGAGCAGATATCGCTCGGATGCCGGGCGGATAACGGCATGACGCCGCGTGGCCGCACGAGTCGGCGAGTGTATTGCCATTGGAATGTCAGCCACAAACCAAACGAGGGAAATGACTATGAGGACAACGACTGATTATACGAAGCTGGCCGCGACGTTGGACTACGCGGCGCTGGAAAAGAAACTGGAGCAATTGACGATGCGTGATCCGCCAAGGAAACGCAAAACTGTCGCCCACGTGTTGGAACCATTGCGCGAACGGTTGCTCGACCTTCGGGGCAGAGGATGGAAGGCGAGGGAACTGGCCGACGAGCTGAAAATTGCCGGCGTGATGGTGAGTCCCGCACGGTTGCGCGAGTGTTTGAACTACTGGGTCGCAGGCGGAGACGGAGCCGCGAGATCGCGCACGCCCCGCCGATCCAAACGCCCCGCGGCAAACACCCAGCCGACGATCACGGCGGGCCACTCTGAACGGGGCAACGAGTCTCAGGCGGGGCAACGGGTGACGACACGGTGAACGCATCCACGTGGAATCCTTGCCGGTCATTCGCCGGCAAAATGCTGGCGGACCCGGCGCGACGGTCGCTCAGATCGCGTCCCGCTCGCCGCGTCCGCCTCGCTGCTAGGGCGCATCGATCACGCGACGCTGTCCGTGGCTGCGCGGTGCTTGCCACCGACAGCCAAAAGTTGACGTTCAGTTGCCGGTCACCCTGTTCACACGCAATCCGTAGTCACGGTCATATTCTGTCCACGCAGTATCCGCTCACGGACTCCAATCATTGCACTCGCCGTATACGGGGCTGGTCGCCGCGCAGTGCTCCGTACACCTTGTGTACTTGGTACACAATCAGGGGACTGTCTTGTGGTACCGGTGGTCGAATGATTGCGACTTATCGGTCATTGCGTGACGTGCCGTTTCGATTGTACGGCTCGCTGTGCGCCGTCAAGGTTGTGCGTCCCTGTCGCCCTGACGCCTCCACCGTGACTGCGCTCGCTCCGCCGGTCGGCCCTGCTTCTATGGCTTCACGCTGGAGTAATCACTTCCGAAAGGTTTTTGAGACATGAATGATTGTAACGCAAAACAAGAACTCGCCATGCAGACGAAGAATACGGAATTTCGACTCGCGCTGACACGACAGGAGACAGCGAGAGCCTTGGGCGTGACACCGATTACGGTTGACCGCCTGGTTGCTCGCGGATTACTGCGACCTTGTCGCGCATTGCGGCGACCGCTGTTTCCGCTCCCCGAGATCGAACGGTTTCTGAAAGAAACGACTGTTGAATAGCGGTGTGCCACACAAGCCGCGCTGTTCGCCATGCGGCCAGCCATGCGAATGACGGCGAACTCAGAATGACCCGGCCATCGCTGGCCGTCAGGCGTTCGGTTTCGTCGCCCGGATCGGCACCACGTTGTCCGCGTCAAGCTGCACAGCAAGATTGAGTTTGTTCGCCATTTCCAACGAATGTTTATCCTGGTGCGCGGCGTAGGTTCGCAGAAGGAGAGCGCCGCCATCTTTGTGACGCAACCAGCCGGCCAACGTGCGAATCGGAACGCCTTGTTCCATGCAGCGGGTAGTGAAGTATCGGCGCATATCGTGATGCGTAAAACTCCTGCGCAGCTTGGCCTCGCGGCATGCGGCTTTGAGTGCATCCCTGCAACCGTTGACGCGCATGATGCGGTCATCAGGTTTGATGCCTTCGATCTTTCGCGCTTGCCGAGCTTGACGGATTCTCAAGAGCAGTTCGCGCATGGCGGGGAATAGCGGCACAACGTCCCGTTCGGTTTCATCGCGGCCCTTACCGGCGATGTAGAATATGCCTTTGTCAAAGTCCACGTCTTGCCACTTCAGCCCGCAAGCTTCTGACAAACGCAGGCCCGAGTAGGCCATGAGTTCGACGAGATCGCCAGCATCGCGGTCGCGGTGATTGCGAAGGGTGACAACGAGGCGTCGGAACTCGTCTGTAGTTGGCGGGTCGGGGTAGGGTCGGGGGAGCTTCAACCGCTCAAGCTTGGCCGTTGGATCGTGCATCATCCAGCCATTGTCACGGGCGAACTCCAGGATGTCGCGCAGCAATCCGACTTCGTTGTTCATGCGCTGCGCGCTAATCATGAGCCGGCGCTTGGCAAACCATTTCTGGCAGTCGATCATCGTAATTCTGTTCAAGGGCATCTTCGCGAAGCCGGTATATCTCAGAAGGGCTGTCTGGCGGGTCGTATAATCTAGCTGGGCCAGCGGTTTCAGTGGGCGCGTCGGCAGGACGATGCGGGTGAACTTCGCGACCAGTTCCTTGAAGGACTTTGGCGGCGGTTCGCTGCCGACAATCCCAGTGCGCTCCTGATAGTCGTTTTCCAATTCTCGCAGCTTTCGCTTGGCGAGTTGGTAGTCGTCCGTCTTGAGCGATTTCTTAACCTGACGCCCGTTCACCTTAAGGATGGCGTAGTAGCGTCCGCTCTGTTGACTTTTCCACAGGTTTTCGGCAACATTCTTGAGTGTTTGCTTCATATGCCAACGACCTCTCTCATACGCAGGCAGAATATAGCGGTTACAACTACAGGTTGCAACCACTATTTTTCGGGCAGTCCATTTTCCATATAATACTTTGCAAATACGATATTTAGCCCGGGTGGCGGAACGGCAGACGCATCGGACTTAAAATCCGAAGGTGGGTTATACCACCGTGAGGGTTCGAATCCCTCCCCGGGCATTCTCTGAAAGCGTCGGCCACGAAAACTTATGCCCGAGCTTCCCGAAGTCCAGATTCTGGTGAATCAACTCGCGCCGTGGAAAGTCGCGATCCGAAGATCAAACTGGACCGCCATCTGGTGGGGCGGAGAATCGATCGCGTCCGCCGTCAGGGCAAGAACATTGTCGTTGACCTGTCCGGCGGATTGCACTTGCTCGTCCATTTGCGAATGACCGGCTGGTTCGAGTTTGAGCGGCCCAAACGATACCGCGCCGCGATTCACACGACACGCGGGACGGCTTATTTCGAGGATGCGCGGCGGTTGGGAATAATGCGGATCATGACGCCGGAACAACTCGACCGCGCCCTTGAAAAACTCGGGCCCGATCCGTTGGTGGACGGATGCGATCTTTCGGGGCTGCAAACCACGTCGCGTCCCATCAAAGTCGCGTTGCTTGACCAGCAACTGGTCGCGGGCGTCGGCAACATCTACGCCAGCGAATCGCTGTGGCGGGCGCGAATCAATCCACGTCGCCGGTCGGACAGCCTGAAATCCACGGAATTGCGGACGTTGAGCCGGGCCATTGTCGCATCTCTGCGTCGCGCGATCGCGTATGGGCCTCGCATTTTTGAGGTGCAGCAATTCGCCGTCTACGGTCGGAAGGGCAAACCCTGTTGCCGATGCGGCATGATGATTCGTCGGCTGGTGCAGGCGCAGCGCAGCACATACTTCTGTCCGCGCTGTCAGCGCTAGGTCTTTTTGGCGTTTAACTTGCTTTTCTATCAGTCGTAGCGAAACTTACGGTGTTGGCTGTCGGGTACCAGACACATGCGGATTTCTCAAAGGCAATGCTGCGTCGTCCTGTTGGCGGCAGGTCTGGCTGGCTGCGGACGGGTCGGTGCGTCCCGCTTGGAGGGGAGGCGGGCGCCGGAGTTGGACGGCGGACTGACGTGGCTGAATTCCACGCCCGTGAGGCTGGCGGATGTGCGGGGGAAGGTCGTGCTTCTGGATTTCTTTGAGTACAGTTGCGTGAATTGCATTCGCACGTTTCCCTACCTCGACGAGTGGCGAAAACGATATGCCAACGACGGGCTCGTCGTGGTCGGGGTGCATACGCCCCAGTACGGGTTCTCGATGGACCCGCAGAACGTCAACGCGGGAGTGCAGCGGCTGGGCGTCACATTTCCGGTGGTCGTGGACAGCAATTTCCATATCGCGGACGCATACGGCAACCGATTCAGTCCGCGCGTCTTTCTCATCGACAAAACGGGCACCGTTCGCTTCGACCACACGGGAGAAGGCGCCTACGAGGAAACGGAGCGCACGATCCAGAGGCTGCTCCACGAAATCGATCCATCCAAAGCGTTTCCCGCGCCGATGTCGCCCGTGCGCGCCACGGACCGGTCGGGCGCCGTGTGCTATCCGGTCACGACCGAGTTGTATCTCGGCGAGACTCGGGGACGGTTGGGTAACACGGGGAGCGGCAATTCGAATGGCGCGGCGGTGTTTGCCCTGCCGGGGCAGATGGAAGAAGGGCTGATCTATGCCGCGGGCGAGTGGGACAGCCGGTCCGAATACCTGCGCCATACGCGCGACACCGACGACCCACAGGATCTGATTGCGCTACGCTATCGGGCCACCGAAGTCAACGTGGTGATGAAACCCGAAGATGTTTATTGGATGCGGGTGTTCGTCAAGCAGGATGGGGACTGGCTCCCCCGGGAAATCGCCGGTGAGGACATCAAGTATGACGATCAGGGGCGCAGCTATGTGGAAGCGAAAAGCGCGCGGATGTACACTCTCATCGGCAAACAGCCCTACGGCACACACGATATTCGACTCATCGTCCAGAGCCGCGGGTTATCGGTGTATTCGTTCAGCTTTGGCACTTGCGAAGTGCCATCTAACCAAGATAAATTGCAAGTAGAGAGGAAATCATCATGAACATGCGTACCATCACTCTCGCGGTCGGCATCACCACACTGGCGGCCACAGCCTCCAGCTTCGGCCAGGTCGTTCTCCGCGGCACCGAATCGTCGGACCAATCCGCCGGCAACTCGGCGAGCAGTTCCGCCGTCACCGTCAATACGGGGGATCGCGATGTTGTCCCGCTGATCAAGGAAAGCAAGGAGACGAAAGTCGACGCGAACACCCAGCGGACCGAATCCGTTACGCGCGCCCGGCTTGGCGATGGGAGCTATTTCGAGTGGCAGCGAAGCACGACGGTCTCGAAGGACATCTCGCCGGGCCAGTCGGTCAGTTCCACGGATCTTGTGGAAAAGGACCGCCAGGGCCAGAGCCGGGTGTCCCAGCACTCCGACGTAACCGTCAGCAAGTCCGCATCGGGTGAGACCGGCCAGACAAAAGTGTACAAGCGCGACAGCAGCGGGCAACTGGTGCTCGACCATGTCGTGGACGCCAACACGGTCAAGGGAGCCGATGGCGCGGCCAACACGACCAGCGTCGAAAAGACCGCGGATGTCAACGGGAACCTGAGCTTGCTGAAGCAGGTCGATTCGGTCGCCGTCAATCACGGGCCGAATGAACAGGTCATCACCGCCGAGACCAAGACGCTGAATCACCTGAACGGACAGCTCGCAGTCGCCGCGGAAGAGACGACTTCGATTACCACCCAGGGCGGCACCAAGCAGAGCGATAGCGTGGTTCGCACGCCCGGACCCTCTGGCTGGGAGGTGACCTCGCGTACCACCACAACCGAGACAAAGGCCCCCGACGGCTCGGTCAGTCGCGAGACGATCTTGGATGCGCGTCCGGTCTACTCGCCGAAAACCGGCAACGAAGTGGCAGAACCCCTCGTTCCCCAAACCAAGATCGTCGAGCATGAAGTTCACCATTCGGACGGTACGACTATCCTGCAACGGGACGTGTTTCACCGCGATGTGAACGGTGACTGGAAACCGGAGTCATTTTCAATGAAGGAAGCGGACAAGGGTCTGTAAATCGGATATCCGGCGCCCGCCTAGAGACGACTAAAGCCGTTCGCGGCCGGCGTAGCCGCCGTCGATATCATGCCAGAACTCGACGTCGTCTTCTTCCAGCTCCCAGCAGAGGAACACTTCGCGGCCATCGCGAAGGTGGGGAAAATCGACCAGACCCCGGTCGAAGTCCTTGATCTGCACGCCCATTTCCTGGATGTGACGAAGCTGGACATTGAGCTGGAGCATGTCCATGAGCAGGCCGGAGACTTTTTCACCGCCCACATCGGAGCCCGTCTGCTCCAATGTCTCGCCCAACTCTTTGTCCGTCTTGTGAACGACGTCGCGCCGGCGGTGCGCGTCGCGGAACGCGCGGCGGAGTTCGGGAAGCAACGCCCGCGCTTCCTCGATGGTGAAGTGTTTCTGGAAGAGATGATCCATGAGCGTCAGAGAGGGTGATGCGGATCAGGATTTCTTGTCGTGGTGTTGCTGAAGGCCCTGGAGTGTGGTGTTCCAAGCCAGGGTCGCGCATTTGACGCGAACGGGAAACTTTAGCACTCCTTCGAGAGCCTTTAGGTCGCCCATTTCCTTCCCCCCGAATGGCGCCTCGCCGCGCATCATGTTGAGAAAGCCCCCAATCAACTGCCGGGCTTCAGGCAGGGTCTTGCCGATCAGCTTCTGCGTCATGATGGACGCCGAGGCTGTGCAGATCGCGCAGCCTTTACCGTCGAATTTCAGCTCGGCAATCTTGCCGCCGTCGAACCGGGCGGAAATATCGACTTCGTCGCCGCACAGCGGATTGGAATCGTGGGCAACAATGTCCGATGGATCGACTTTGCCCTTGTTGCGAGGGCGGCGGTAGTGATCCAGGATGATTTCCTCATAGAGTTCTTCCAGCATTGCCCACCAAAACTACCACAAGACACTGCTGCGGAAAGGAAAAAAGCTAACGGGCCGCGACGGGTACGTCACGCGGTTATCCGCACATCTCGGTGCGACCTTCGACTGGCTATCGGACAATAATGCGGCGCCCGGGATTCTGGGTGCGAACGCGCACAAACCCGCGATTAATCAGGTCGGCGACGACCAGACCGGTTTCGTGATCGTTGCGCGCGAACCGGGACACGACATCAATGACATCTTGCAACTTCAACAGGTGCTTCTTGGCACGGTTTTTCATGTTGGCCACCTCTGTTCTATTAGACGCACGAGGTGGCCATTTCGTTTCAAAAAATCTCGCTAATTCTTGGGGCGGCTATTTTCACGGGCCTTCGAGGTCTTCGGCGGGAAGCTCCAGCTTGAGTGCCGCCAGTGCCTGGTTGATATCGTGGATGAACACAAACAGCGAACCGATGAGACAGCCCAGGCAGACGATGAATAATGCGCAGATCAACCACACGTTTTCGAGTTGAAGGAGAGCCGTGAGAAACAGCACGATGATCAGGATGGCGGCAAACAGTGCGCTCGTGGAGGCCAGGGCAATGGACAGACGAATCAAGCGCGCCCGCCGCCAGAGAACGCGCAGTTGTTTACGACCCTGGCCGCGGTCTTCCTCGCTGGCGTTGGCGAGTTCGCGCGCCGTGGCTCGGGCGCGGTCTATGGTTCGCGCCAGACGGTTGGTCATGGTCAACAACAACAGACCGACGCCCGAGATCAGGATCGTCGGGCCGATGGCGGTCTGTAGGACCGGGATAAGCTGTGCGACCGATAGCGCCTGCATGATTCGGCCAAGAGTAGTGCGCGTGAAGCGGCGGGTCAATACCCCATCGCGCGGCCGGTGGGGCAGGCGCCGAAGAATTTCTTGGCCTTGTGGAGCATCTCGATGAAGACGTCGACTTCGTCGCGGGTGTTGTACAGATAGAAACTGGCGCGGGCGGTCGCGGCGAGGCCGAGTTTCTTATGCAAGGGCATGGCACAGTGATGGCCCGCGCGAATGGCCACACCGTCCTGATCGGCAAACGTGGCGATGTCGTGGGCATGCACGTCGCCCAGCGTGAAAGCGACCAGCCCGCCGCGCTTTTCAACATCCTTCGGGCCGTAGACAGTCACTTCGGGGAATTCCTTCAGGCGGTCGAGCGCGTACTCCGTGATTTGCTTTTCGTGCTGACGAATTTTGTCCATCCCGACGTGTGACAGGTAATCGACCGCCACGCCGAGGCCGATGGACTCCGCAATGTTCGGCGTGCCGGCCTCGAATTTGTAGGGCAGATCGTTGTACGTGGCGTGGTCGAACCAGACCTCGCGGATCATCTCGCCGCCGCCCATGAACGGCGGCATGGCCTCGAGAAGCGCGCGCTTGCCATAGAGCACGCCGCTGGCGGTTGGGCCGCACATCTTGTGACCGCTGAACACAAAGAAATCGCAATCGAGCGCCTGCACATCCACGGCCATGTGCGGAACACTCTGCGCACCGTCCACGAGAACGACCGCGCCCCGTTTGTGCGCCGCGTCGGCGATTTGACGGACGGGATTGATCGTGCCGAGGACGTTGGACTGCTGCGTGACCGCGACAAGCTTGGTGCGGTCAGATAGAAGAGTGTTCAAGTGCCCAAGTTCCAAAGTGCCTTCCGGAGTCAATTCGATGCGTTTGATGACCGCGCCCGTGCGCTCGCAGACCTGATACCAGGGCACCGTATTGCTGTGGTGCTCCATGAACGTGGTCAGAATCTCGTCGCCCTTTTTTAGATTTGTCAGCGCCCACGAATGCGCCACGAGGTTGATGGACTCGGTGGTGCCATGTGTATAGATCACGGACTCGGGCGCGGGCGCGTTGATAAACTTCGCGATACGTTCCCGGGCGCGCTCGTACTCCCGGGTGGCGCGCTCGGCGAGGGCGTGGATGCCGCGATGGACGTTGGCGTTGTAGCGCTGGTAGTAATCGTTCAGCGCGTCGATGACCACGCGCGGCTTCTGCGACGTGGCGGCATTATCGAAATACACCAGTGGTTTGCCGTGGACTTTCTGTCGGAGCAGCGGAAAGTCGTCGCGGATTTCCTCCAACTCGACGCCATCGAGGACTTCGATCATCCCTTGCGTACTACCTTGTCGTGAACCAGTTTGGCAAATTCTTTCTGCACGCTGTCGACCTGGATGCGCGCCAGTACCGGGTCCAGAAACGCCTCAATCAAGACATCGCGGGCCAGCTCGGGCGTCAGGCCGCGGCTGCGCAGGTAAAACAGTTGTTGCTCTTCCAGTTGGCCGACCGTCGCGCCATGCGTGCAGCGGAGTTGGTTCGATTCAATTTCCAAAATCGGCCGCGTATCGCAGCGGACTTCCTTGCTGAGCACGAGATTTCGATTGGCCTGGTAGGCGTTCGTGCCGTTGGCATTCCTTTCGACCTTGATCAGGCCGGCGTAGTTGCTGACCGCGGAATCGCGGAGCACGTTCTTGAACATCAAATCGCTGGTTGTATTGCCGGTCTTGTGATGCTGCTTGGTGAACTGTCCGAACTGCTGGTTGTGATCGAGCACGCCGACGGCGTACATGAAACTGTTGCCGCCTTCGCCTTCCATGATGCACTCGACATCGTAGCGCTGGAAGGACGCGCCAAACATGCCGAGCACCCAGTCGATTTCCGCGTCGCGGGCGACGTGGGCGCGCTTGCGCGTGAAGTCGTACACGTTGGGCGAGAAATTCTGTTGGCTGATGTAATGGAGGTGACCGCCTTCCTTGACGAACACTTCCGTGCCGCTGGCGTGGATGCTGGGCGCGCCGTTGGTGCCGACGCGCGGGCCGCCCGTGAATTTCTGGACGAGCGTGGCCTCGGCACCGGGTTCGACGACCACCAGCGTGTGCGGAAAGCCGGCGGTGTTCTGCCCCGCAAACTCGTAGACGACTTCGAGCGGCTGTTCGATGCGAACATTCGACGGGACGTACAGGAACGCGCCATTCCGCCAGAACGCGGCATGCAACGCGGAGAATTTCGCCGGTTCGTCGGGGGCGATGCTCTTGCCGAGGTATTCCCGCAAGACATCGCCGTGTTTGGCAACGGCCGTGGTCATGTCGCAAAAGATCACGCCCTGCTTGTTCAATTCCGCCGGCAGGGTGGTCAGCCGCTCGGCAATCGCCGGTTTGTCGGAAGGGACGGAAACCTTATCCAGGTTCAGCGCGCGGATATCGAAGCGTTGCCACTCCAGGTCGCGTTTGGTCGGGAGCGGCAGCTTTTCGAACGTGCGCCATGCCGTGAGCCGCTGGGACTTGAGCCAGTCCGGCTCACCCGAGGTGACGGCTTCGACTGTCTGTTGTGTGAATCCTGTTGTCATTGTGAAAAGGTGCGGGACCGGTGCCACACCGTCCCCACGGGTTCTCGGTCAGCCGTTGCCCCGCTAACCGACCGATCCTTCCATCTGCAAATTGATGAGCCGATTGATCTCGACCGCAAATTCCATGGGCAGCTCCTTGACGATCGGCTCGATGAAGCCGTTGACGATCATCGACACGGCGTCCTCTTTCTTGATGCCGCGGCTCATGAGGTAGAACAACTGCTCTTCGGACACGTTCGAGACGCTGGCTTCGTGTTCGACGGTCGCCAGGTCGCCGTCGATTTCCATCACCGGATAGGTGTCCGAGCGGCTGGCCGGATCGAGGATGAGCGCGTCGCAATTGACCTGCACGCGGCAGTTCTTGGCGTCCTCATTGACCTGGACAAGTCCGCGGTACGACGCGCGGCCGCCATGGCCGCTGATGGACTTGGAATTGATGCGGCCGGTGCAGTTGGGCGCGTAGAACACGAGCTTGGCGCCCGCATCCTGCCACATGCCCTTGTCGGCGCTGGCCAGGCTCAGGATCTCGCCGTGAGCGCCCTCGCCGACCATGTAGCACGACGGATATTTTACCGTGCGCTTCGAGCCGAGATTGCCGTCAACCCACTCCATGATGGCGTTCTTGTAGAGGAACGCGCGCTTGGTCACGAGGTTGTAGACATCCGTGGACCAGTTTTGAATGGTGGTGTAGCGGCACCGGGCGTGCTCCTTGACGAAAATCTCGACGACGGCGGCGTGCACCGAGTGGGTGGTATAGACCGGCGCGCTGCAGCCCTCGACGTAATGGCAGAAGCTGTCGTCATCGCAGATGATGAGTGTGCGCTCGAACTGGCCGAACTGCTCGGCGTTGATGCGGAAGTACACCGAGAGCGGGACGTCGCACTTGACGCCCTTGGGAATGTAGACGAATGAGCCGCCGCTCCAGAACGCGGAGTTGAGCGCGGCGAACTTGTTGTCCTCGGGCGGAATCGATTTCGCGAAGTGTTCCTTGAAGATGTCGGGGTACTGCTTCATGCCTTCGTCGCAACTGAGGAAGACAACGCCCCGCTTGGAGAGCGCTTCCTGAATGTTGTGGTAGGCCATCTCGCTGTCGATCTGGGCGCCGAGGCCGCCGAGCAGCTTCTGCTCTTCCTTGGCGATACCGAGCTTGTCGTAGGTGCGACGGATTTCTTCCGGCACGTCCTCCCACTTGTTGGCCGATTTATCGACCGGACTCATGTAGTAGGTGATCGCGTCGTAATCGATGTCGCGCAGGCCCGGCATCCAGTCGGGCAGGCCTTTCTTGAGGAAGATGTCGAGGCTGCGGTGGCGGAATTGGCGCATCCAGTCCGGCTCGCCCTTGACATCGCACATGTAGTCGATGACGGAGTGCGTCGGCCCCTTCGGCACGCTGTGGACGGTCTTGAGGTTGTCGTGGAACCCCTCTTTGTAGGCGCCGGGCAGGACTTGATCGGGTGAAGCTGTGCTCATCGTCTTACCCTTTTGCGGGAACGGGAGCCGGTTCCCCGTCCTTGATGATCCAATCGTAGCCGTGCTCTTCCAGATGCCCGGCGAGGTCGGAGCCGCCCGACTTCACGATTTTTCCGTCGACCATAATGTGGACGAAATCCGGGTTGATGTAGCGCAGGATGCGCTCGTAATGCGTGATGATCAGAATGCCGAGGCCCGGGCCGCGCAACTCGTTCACGCCACGGGAGACGACCTTCAGCGCGTCGATGTCCAGGCCGGAATCGGTTTCGTCCATGATGGCGAACTCCGGTTCGAGCATCATCATCTGCAAGATTTCGTTGCGCTTTTTCTCGCCGCCCGAGAAACCCTCGTTGAGGTAGCGCTTCATGAATTTCTCGTCGATGTCGAGGACCTTCATTTTCTCCTCGAGCTTGCTGTAGAAGTCCGTCACATCCATGTCGCGACCGTGGCGGGCGTTGCAGGCGAGCCGGAGGAAATTGGACTGGCGGACGCCGGGGACTTCACAGGGATACTGGAAGGCGAGGAACAGACCTTTGCGGGCGCGCTCGTCCGTCTCCATTTCGAGGATGTCCTCGCCCTTCATCAGGATTTTGCCGCCCGTGACGGTGTACTTGGGGTGGCCGAGGATCGCGTTGGCCAGGGTGCTCTTGCCCGAGCCGTTCGGTCCCATCAACGCGTGCACCTCACCCTTGCGAACGACGAGGTTTACGCCCTTGAGAATCTGCCTGTCTTCGATGCTGACTTGTAGGTTCTGAATTTCAAATGTATCGGCCATGATTCTGACTTCCTCGATGAAATCGGCTGCCTCGTTAAACACGACAATTTTTGTCCGATTCCTAATTGCACTATATCGTGACGGCTGGAAGTGTCAAGTGCAAGACGCAAAACCTCGGCAGTTCGAACCGCAAGGCCCGCAAACCGTCCAAAGTGGGAAGGCGGTCGGAACGCTTCGGTATGGTCGTTGTTGGTCACAGTGCAAGACTTGTCACTGGCTCTTGTGATCCAACGGCCGATCTCTCGCGGTTCGGCGCTTGGCGGCAAGACCTGTGACCGTACCCTATTCCGCGCCGACAGTCAGTGTGTAGAGCGGCGCACTATCCGGAATCTCCCACTTCTTCGCATTGCGAACGTCCAACACGGTCGCGAACTCATCCACGCGGCCCCCCGGCGAAACTACGAGGATGATTGTCTTGTGTTCACGCGGCTCGAATCGATCCATGAATTCGACGTGGTGGTTCTTGGCGCGCCAGAGCTGGTGATTGAATGGCGGCCGTAGGGCCGTATCCGTTGTCAGCAACCAGTTCTCGTACTCCGGCAAGTGATACTCAAAATGCAGGAATCCATAGAAGTAAGATTGGTTGTGGTGGCAAATCACCACCTCGTCGGGACGGAAACGCCCGTGGATAGCCTGAAACCACTGACCCAACTGGCGGTCGTGGTCGCGAACTTCAGTTGCCGTCAGTGGCAGGTTCCCCCGCAACCACGTCATCTCCCCGGGTGGCAGCAAAAACACGGCGCAATTGACGAGCGAGATAGCCGCGACAACCGTGATCAATCCATAGGGACGCTGTCGCTGGAACGCGAGGTCGATCCGTGCCACAAGTCTGCTGATCGCCCAAGCCGCCAGGATGGCGATCGCCGGAAAATAGCACAACATATACCCGGGCATAACGGTATAGACCGCGAGTCCAAATACGACCATGGGCACGATCCACACGGCCAGGAACCGCAACTCTTCGTTACGATTCGCTATGGCGGCCCACTGGCGGCCCTTCCCCGCCAACCAGGAGAGGGACTCCGCAGCCGCCAGTACACCGGCGCCAAGGAGTCCAACCCAACAGCTCCCCACAATCATGGCCGCGCTGTTAATCAGATTCTCCGGGCCACCTCGCAGCCCAGTGAGTGGCGCGACTTTCCGCTCCAGCTGCGGGCACAATCGAAGGTACATGCCGAGGCCGCCGGACATTTTCACCATGGGGACGAACCACGCCGCGCACAGTAGCCCGGCCACCAATACTCCAACCGCGAACTTGGGCCAGCGCGGTTGTGGAAATTTCCAAAAGGTGTACACCCAGACCGGACACAGCGGCGGTGTCGTTGGCTGTCGAACCCCGGCCTGCACGGCCAGGATGGCCCCCGCCGCAAACACCCACGGCCAGGTCCCGCCGCGCCGAATCGCCCGCCAGCAAACCAGAATCGTTGCCGTGACCAACGCCGCGTCCAGCAGCGTGGTAAACACAACCTCGCTTTGAAACCAGCACAACGGACTCGTTGCCAAAATGCCGCCGGTCACCCATCCGCAATCACGGCCAAACAAGGCCGCGCCCAGCAAATACCCAAGCGCTGCGAGACCGGCACCGGCGACCAGGTTCATCCACACCAGGCTCGTGTGTGGGTCTCCCACGAGCAGATTCACGATGCGCCCGAACATGACGAATAAAAAAAATCCCGGCTCGTGGGGCAGCCCTACCGAAATATCATAATGCTCGATCGCCAACGCAAATTGGGCGCTGTCCCAGTGGTAGGCGAATTGGCTGCGAAACGGCACGCGGATCGCCAGGCTCGCGGCAAATAGAACGGCTGCGGCCAGCCAGTCTCGGCGCCCGAATCTCTCGACGGCCTCATGCTTTGTCACCGCCGCAGCCTTTTCCTGCATAGCGGGAGCTTACCCTGCGTCGATTCAGAGTGGAAAGAGCAAAAGCCGCCGTCCGTATGGGTGGTTCATTCGATCGCGCCGACAGACCCTATTGGTTCGGGCTGGGGTACAACATGTCGTTGAGGCGCTCAAACTTCTCCCGCTGTTCCTGGTCGAAGGCCTTCCCGCGACGCCGGATGCGGTTGGCGACGAAGTCCTTGCCGACTTCCGAATAGGCGACCGTAACCGGGTCGTTGACCTTCAATTGCACGAGCGTGGCGTTCACATTCGTGGAAATATCGATCTCGCAGTCCGGAGGGACCCTGAATTTCTTCGACAGGGGCCAGTGCTCTACCGTGATCGACCCGTTGTCGGCATCGATTTTGCCGATCGTCCCGTCAAACTCGAGACTCGCCGGCTCCGGGTTCCCCTTCGCCGCCGCAGCCATCCCGGCATCCGTCGGCTTGGTTGCCGCTGTGCGGTCCGCGCACGACACCGCGATGGCGCCAACGCCAATCCCGATAACGATGCAAAGTGTTTGACGTTTCATTCTCTGACCTCCGGGTGCGGACATCTCCTGTGGCACCCTCGGAAGTTTCGCCCGGTTCCCGCCGCACTTCAAGTCAAGATGCCTGCAGATTTGGGAAACTCGCACGTCGGGTCTTCTTTCCTGTGAACCGTCGCCACTGTGCGTCTTGATGCAGCGAGCTTCATCACGGGCTCAAATCATTCTTTGTATTCGTCCAGCCCGCGACCTCGAAAACCGGCACCGATTCAAACCCGATCAGGCAATGATCCAGGGGGATTTCAAGCGACGAAGTGTGTTGGGCGTGTTTCGACAGAAAGTCTGCCGCCTGCCGGCCGCGAACATACGAGTAATCTGCTGCCAGCCATCCGTTTTCGGTGTCGGGTGCTGGCGCCGGCGGAAGGCTGGGCACTTCGGTTTGTCCTGGTTTCCAGCCTGGCAGACCGCCAACCAGCCACACGTGGTGACCCGAAGCCAACGCCCGTTCGATGCGATCCAACACGGGTTTGATCGGCTTATCGGCAAGCAAATCCTGCTGGACGAGGTCGTAGCGGCAAAACCGCAGGTCATTCACTTGAGGCAATGTCACCCATTCCACGGAACCCGTGTAGTCGCGAGCGAACGTGATACCAAAATACCAGGGGTAAACGACAATCAAGTCGCCCGCTTCCGTGTGCCTCGGCAGTTGAGCCGCGACGACGTCCATGTTTGTGTGGGCGCATTTCGCCCCGCGTACTGCGGCGGGAAAGGACCCCAGCGACACCAAACAGGCCAGAACCAGCCAGGGAGTCTGGATACGTTGCGCCCACTCGGCGAGAGCCGCCTCCATGTTCACTGCCGCAAACACCATGAACGGCAGCCAATGCCACGGATAGATTGGAAACTTCGCAATCCCGTGGTAAACGAGAAGCGCGACCGTGCCGATGATCAGGTTCAAGCTGGCGAAGACGGGCCGATCGCGCAAATCAGCAGAGGCTGTTCGCCCCCCTGTCGCGGGCGTCGCACAGCCGACTCCCACTGCGAGCAGAAGCAGCGCCAGCCAGACCCAGTGCATCCCGCTGATCGATGAATCGAGAGCATCGAAACAACGAATCCACATGAGGAATGGATGAAACCCAGTCGATTGCGTCGCCAGCCAGCTTCGGGCCCCAACAATCAACGGCGCGTAAGGCACAACGGACAGTGCCGCGGGAAGCCCGATGCAAAGGGTCGCCATCCCTTCCCGCCGCTGTTTGCGCCGCAGGCAAACGATCGCGCCGCTGCAACACGTAGCCAGGAGAAAAAAGGAGTTTTGATACAGGCTTTGGGCGCTCAACACGCCCACGATAGAAGCCATCAGATATCGTTTGCGGGAGGGACAACTTACGAACGACCAGACAGACCCCACGACGAGCAACAGGAGCGCACTGCCCAGACCATACGGCCGCAATGAGTCGCCCCAGCGTACGATTGCCAGATTTGTCGCCAGTAAAGCCAGCGTAAGCACCGGCCAGTTGATACGCAGCAGTCGACCGCCACACCAAATGGCTGCGACCACAGAAAGTCCAGCGACAAAGCCCAGCATTCTCAGGTCAAAATCCGTGCGGCCCAAGCCCGACGCTGCCCACACCCGGACCAGGGACGGAAAGAGGATCGGGTCCGCATTGTGTGCCAGCATTTTCCAGGTATCGGTGAAATCTGGAAGTGTGGCCAGACCCACTGTGCCCACCTCATCCCGCCAGAGCGCACCGGCATGCGTAAGAACCAGAATGTTGAGACAACCTGCCGCGAGAGTAAGGATGACAGCTAGTACGCGTTCCGGGCGCGCTACAAATTGCGCCCACTTCGGTCCAAGCCTAGGGCTCATGTGAGAAGGCAAAATCGCTTGGTGTCAGCGGGCCGTAGCCATTCACGGAACGATCCGCGCGCCGTGCCTTCCTGTCCTGCCGCCTCAGCGAAATC
>JBKQMH010000029.1:0-31081 GCA_052146795.1 Verrucomicrobiia bacterium | reverse complement strand
GTTCCAACGTCAGCCCCCCAGTATATCCTAATCGGATATCAAGTCAATCCTAATACGATGCAGCCGACGAAGCGCAATCCTCCACCCCTTCCGCCGATTGTAGGGCGGGATGCCGAGAGCCTGCCCTGAGCGAAGCCGAAGGGTCCAGGTATCCCGCCGTTCCGGGTCGCCGTCGCCGTTTCCCCTGTAGCCGCACGGCTTTAGCCTGCGTCCTCCCGAACGCCGCGTTTGCGCTCTGCGCATCACGTGGCGCCCACCGCCCTTGGCCTGTCCGCCGAAGCTTTACGCGAAGGCGGATCGCCCGTCATCACCGCGTGGACACACTCCCCACGTTTACCCCGACTCCTAGTCGGGGCTCAGTCGGCGTGCTCCGGTCGTTCTCCCTCCTCACCCTGTCACCCCGAGCCTGCCTGCCCCGACCTGTCCCGATTCCTACATCGGGATTCCCTGTCGGGGTCGAAGCATCTCTGTCGTGCGCCCCACGCCACGCTTGCCTGCCCAATCCGCCCCTTGTAGACTGCCCGGCAATGCCGACGCTTGCGTTAAAGCCCAATCACAAAGCCGTTGCTACCTATTACGACGCGCTCGCGAAGTTCGCTAAGCTTGGCGTCAAGCACGAGGGGGCCGTTCGCTCCGCCTTTCAGGAACTGCTCGAACATTGCGCCCGCCAGTTCGATTGGAAGCTCGTTCCCGAATACGCCATCAAACGCAAAGGCAAGCCCGACGCCAAGGCCGACGGCGCGTTACTCGACAACTACGGCCTCAATCACGGCCTCTGGGAAGCCAAGGATTCCGACGACGACCTCGACAAGGAAATCAAACACAAGTTCTCCATCGGCTACCCCAAGCAGAACATTCTTTTCTGGCAACCCGACCGCGCCGTCCTCTACCAGAACGGTGAGCGCTTTTACGCAGCCGACCTGACCAGGCCCGAGGACCTCGTCGACGTCCTCAGGCTATTCCTCGAATTCGCGCCCCCCGCCATCGCGGAATGGGAGAAGGCCGTCGAACAATTCCGCGACAAGGTCCCGGAGATCGGCAAAAGCCTGAAAGCCCTGATTAGAAACGGAGCGCCAAACTAACAAGAAATTCATTACTGCCTTTGAAGACTTCTGCTCGCTCTGCCGCGGCTCGCTAAATCCCAATATCTCCGTCGAGGCGGTCGAGGAAATGATCATCCAGCACATCCTCACCGAGCGCATCTTTCGCAGAATCTTCGACATCGCCGATTTTATGCAGCGCAATGTCATTGCCCAGGAGATAGAGAAGGTCATCACTGCGCTCAATTCTCGCGTCTTTAGCCGCGACGATTTTAGCAAGAGTCTGGAACATTTCTACGGCGCCATCGAAAACGCCGCCGCCACGATCACCGATTTCCACGAGAAGCAGACGTTTCTTAACACCGTCTATGAGCGCTTCTTTCAAGGCTTCAGTGTGAAGGTGGCCGACACGCACGGCATTGTGTACACCCCGCAGTCTCTCGTGCATTTCATGGTCGCCAGCGTCGAGCACGTGTTGAAGGAGGAATTTAGCAAGACCCTCGCCGACCGCGATGTTCACATTCTCGACCCCTTCACTGGCACCGGAAATTTCATCGTCAACATCATGCGGCATATCGCAAAGTCCGCGCTGCCGTACAAATACGCGCAGGAACTTCACTGCAACGAAATCATGCTCCTGCCGTATTACGTCGCCTCGATGAACATCGAGCACGCCTACTGGGAAGCAACCGGGCAATATCAATCCTTTGAGGGCGTCTGTCTGGTAGACACGTTTCAAATGGCGGAGAAGGACCAGTCCGAGTTTGGGTTCTTCAATGAAAAGAACTCAGAACGCGTCAGACGCCAGAAGAAAGCCCCCATTCGCGTCATCATTGCCAATCCGCCCTACAACGCGGGACAGCAAGACGAGAACGACAACAATAAGAACAGGAAATATCCTGAAATAGACCACCGCGTCCGCGTCACGTACTCCGACGATTCCACAGCGACGCTGAAAAACAGTATGGGTGATCCCTACATCAAGGCGTTTCGATGGGCTTCGGATCGCATAGGCGACACTGGAATTGTCTGCTTCGTAAGTAACAACGCATTTCTCGAAGGCGTTGCCGGGGATGGAATACGCAAGCACCTCGCCAAAGACTTCGATCTGATATACCACCTCGACTTGAAAGGAAACGCGCGAACGACTGGTGAAAGGCGTCGCAAAGAAGGCGGTAACGTTTTCTCTGACCAGATTCGCGTTGGAATTGGTATCACGCTGCTAGTCCGAAAACAGGCGAAGCGATCTTCGTCCACAATCAGACTCTATCGCGTAGCTGACTACATGAAAGCGGCACCCAAGCAGCAATTGCTCGACAAGTTTGGCGCGGTCAACACGGTGCGGTGGAAGAAGACCGTCCCCGACAAACATCACAACTGGGTGACAGAGGGCCTCCAAAACGACTTTGACGATTTCCTCCCGATCGGGAGCAAGGACGCAAAGCAGAGTGACAGTGTCGCCGCCGTCTTTCGCACGTACAGCAATGGAATCCAGTCGAACAATGACGAGTTCGTTTACGATTTCGATCCCCAGAAGTTAGCCACACGAGCAAGGCGCATGGTCGAAGCCTACTCCGATGAACTCGCACGCTGGGAAAAGGCCGGGCGTCCTGACGATGTCGAGGGATTCGTTAGAGTTGACCCGAAGGTACTGAAATGGATCCGCCGGACAAAGAACAGCCTGGCCCGAGGGCTGGAGGTGGAGTTCAAGCCATCGAAAATCCGACGTGCAATATACCGCCCGTACTCCCGTCTTTTTCTCTACGCCGAGCGGATTTTCAACGAAGATGTTTATCAATTCCCCGAGATTTTCCCGACACCCGCGACAGAAGAGGAAAACAAGATAATCTGCACGGTTACCGAGCAACAGATTCCGTTTTCAGCGCAAATGGCGAACTGTACACCTTGTCGCCATTACGGCGGTCGCCAAACTCAGTGCTTCCCGCTTTTCACCTACTCCGAAGACGGTAAGCACCGACGCGACAGCGTCACGTCAAGGGCACTGACACTATTCCGCATTTTCTATGACGACGATAGCATCTCACGGAGGGACATCTTTCATTACGTCTACGCACTGCTGCATCATCCCGTCTACCGCACCCGCTACGCCGAGAATTTGAAACGCGAACTCCCACGCATCCCGTTCGTCGGAGTGAAAGCGAAGGCAAAAACCAACGCGCCCGCCGCTTTTTACCCGCTCGCCGCAATTGAAACGATGCAAGGCAAGGCGAAGCCCACCCACGACCCGAAAGCCAGCGCGAAACTATTCCACTCCCTCGCCGCCGCCGGCAAGAAACTCACCGACCTCCACGTGAACTACGAATCCGCCAAGGAGTTCCCACTCCAACGGCACGAGAACAAAGAGGTCAAGCTCGACTGGCGCGTGGAGGCGATGAAGTTAAGCAAAGACAAGGCGTCACTGGTCTACAACGATTTCCTGACGCTGAGCGGCATCCCGCCCGAAGTGTTCGACTATAAACTGGGCAACCGTAGCGCGCTCGAATGGGTGATCGACCAGTACCGCGTCACCCGCGACGAAAAAGGCAACATCGCCAGCGACCCCAACCGCATGGACGATGAGCAATACATCGTCCGCCTCATCGGCCAGGTCATCACCGTCAGCTTGGAGACAGCTAAGATAGTCAAGGCGCTACCAAAAATTGAATAGCGAGAGGATCACAGGATGAGCTCACTTTATCTTAGCCCCAGCGACGGCGGGTGTTCTTCGTGACCTCGTGGTGAACAATTTCCGTCCCGTCCCTGCACCGTCTCCTTCCATCTCGACAAGACCTCCCGGGCGTTTTACGATGCGACCATGATCGAGTCGGTGCCGAGGCCGGGAACCGCTGAAATCTCGTCAGATCTCATCACCGGCCCATTCCCAAACAATCTCCCCACCGACCAGAGACTTCAAGCCGCACCACCTAAACCCAACATGACCGAAAAGGACAGCGACGCATGCAACGACCAACATCGGTAACCGTATTTGGAATTCTGAACATCGTATTCGCTGCGCTCGGCATCTTTGGGACGATTGCCGCCATCGTCCTGTTCCTCGCGCCGCCCGATCCAAATAATCCAATCCTCAAGAGCATGTATGAAAACCCGGCCTACGCCATCTGGTTCAAAGTTGAAATCCCGCTGGGCATCCTCAGCAGCGCGGCCTCGCTGGCGTCAGGCATCGGTTTGTTGTACCTCAAGTCCTGGGCGCGCACTCTCTCGATGGCTTACGCGATCTATGCAATCCTCCTTGGCATTCTCGGAACGGCGGTCAATTTCATGCTCTACCGACCGATCGTCGAAAAACTCCAAGGGCCGGCTGCCGCCGGCGCAATCGGCGGGATGATCGGCGGGAGCATTGGCGGATGCCTCAGCTTGGCCTATCCGGTCCTGCTGCTCATCTTCATGTCCCGCCCAACCGTGACGGCGGCTTTTCATCCGCCCCCTCCGCCCCCAACGTAAGGCATTTGGCTGGGGCGAACACGAATACCGATCCGGCCCAGAAATTGCCTGGTGAACGAAAGCGGAATCGTCATCAGCCCCACTCACTGACCCATTTGCCAACAATCTCCCTATCTTCGCGCCCCTCCCCATCCCTGCCAATCCGTGTGCATCTGTGGCTCGCCCTTCGTGTGAGTGCTCGCCTCGCGTCCCGCTTTACGTCCGCCATCTCTTCTGCCATACTTGGCGCAACATGATTTTTTCACCGAAGCGGGTCTTGGCGTTCACAACCATTTTCACCCTTCTCTCATCGCCCATCAGCCATCGCGCCTTGGCCGCCGACCCCATCGAACCCGTCGACCCCGTCCGCCGCCAGATCGACGAGGCGATCGCCCGCGTCAAACCCGCGTTGGTCCGCATCAAAGTCGTCGCCACGCAGTATTATCAGGGCCGCGAGGTGAAGTTCGAAGCCAGCGGCAGCGGCGTTATCATCAGTAAGGATGGCTACGTCATCACCAATCACCACGTCGCCGGCCACGCCACCCGCCTCGTGGTCATCCTCCCGAGCAACGAGGAAATCCCCGCTGAACTCGTCGGCACCGACCCGCTCGCCGACATCTCCGTCCTGAAATTGAAGCCCGACGCCAAACGCGAATTCCCCACCGTCGACTTTGGCGATTCGGACGCGATGCGCGTCGGGGATTCGGTCCTGGCCATGGGCAGCCCGCTGGCCATGTCGCAATCCGTCACCCTCGGCATCGTCAGCAACATCAAAATGGTCATGCCGGAAGCGTTCTCAGCCTCGCGGTTCACGCTCGACGGCGAGGACGTCGGCTCGCTCGTCCGCTGGATCGGCCACGACGCCGACATTTATCCCGGCAACTCGGGCGGCCCGCTCGTCAACCTCAAAGGCCAGGTCATCGGCATCAACGAAATCAGCTTCGGCCTCAGCGGCGCCATCCCCGGCAACCTCGCCCAGCGCGTCGCCCGCCAGATCATCGACAAAGGCAAGGTCAGCCGCAGTTGGCTTGGCGTCGAAATCCAGCCGTTGCTCAAGGAAGACAAGGACAACCACGGCGTGTTGATCTCGGACGTGGTGGATGATTCGCCCGCCGCCAAAGCGGGCGTGCATTCGGGCGACATCCTCCTGAAAATCGCCGGCCGGGACGTGCTCGTCCGCTACGCCGAGGAAATCCCGCTTCTGAACCAAATGGTGGCGGATTTGCCCGTCGGTCAGGAGGTCGAAGTGGTCGTGCAACGCGACAGCCAGGAGAAAACGCTCAAGCTCACCACCGCCGAGCGCGAACAATACCAACGCCAGCAATTTGAACTGAAACAGTGGGGCATCACCGCCCGCGATATTTCGGCGCTCGCCGCCCGCGAACTGAAACTCAAGAGCCGCGACGGCGTGATCGTCACCTCGATCCGCCCCGGCGGCCCCTCTGACGACGCCAAACCGCCCGTCGTGACCGGCGACGTGCTCACGGAGATCAACGATACCCCGATCCGCAACGTCGCCGAGATGCAGGACGTGACCGACAAGATCACCACCGGCAAATCCAAACCCGTGCCGACACGCCTCGGCTTTCTGCGCAAGACCGAGCAATTGCTCACCGTCGTCAGGGTCGGCATCAAGGAACTCGAAGATCCCGGCCTCGAAGCCCAAAAGGCCTGGCTCCCCGTCGCCGCCCAGGCCATCACCAGCGATTTGGCCGCGCAACTCGGCAGCCCGGGTCTGCACGGCGTCCGCCTCACCCAGGTCTACGCCGATAGCACCGCGGAAAAAGCCGGGCTGAAAGTCGGCGACCTGATTCTGTCCCTCGACGGCGACCGCATCGAAGCCTCGCAGCCGGGCGACGAGGAGATTCTCGATACCATGGTCCGCCAGTACAAAATCGGCGCCACCGCCACGCTCGCCGTCCAGCGCGGCGCGGAGAAACTGAGCATCCCGGTCGAGTTGGTCCGGTCCCCGAAACTCGAACGCGAAATGAAGAAGTACCGCGACGAAGATTTCGAGTTTACCGCGCGCGACACGACGTTCATCGACAAAGTGCAGGAACAATGGTCGCAGGAACAACCGGGCGCGCTGGTCACCGAGGTCAAGGAGGGCGGTTGGGCCGCCCTCGGCCGGCTGGGCGTCGGCGACTTGATCACCGCCGTCGATGGCGAGCCCGTGACGGACGTGGCCTCGCTGAAACAAAAAATGAAACACGTCGCCGCCGCGAAACCAAAGACCACGGTCCTGCGCGTCATCCGCGGCATCCATACCCTGTACCTGGAGTTCGAGCCAAACTGGGAAGGTCGCAAGGCCGCCCTGAAAGGAAACCTGTAGATGAAAAAACATATCACATTGGTTCTATCCATCACCCTCGCCGTAGCGGGCGCGATGATCCCTCTCTCCGCGCGAGCGGACGACCTCGCCAAATCCGGCCGCGACATCCTGGCCAAGTCCCAGGGCGCCGTCGTCACCGTGAAGCTCGCGATCAAACAGAGCGTCTCGATGGGCGGGCGCGAGAACAAGACGGAAAGCAAGACCGAGACCACGGGCACCGTCGTCGATCCGTCCGGCTTGACCGTTGTCTCGCTGGCGACCACCGACCCCAGCAGCACGGTGAAAGAAGCCTACGCCCGCGCCATTGCCGCTCGCGGCGGCGATATGTCGCAGTTCAAGTTCGACAGCGAACTCAACGACGTGAAAATTGTTACGGCCGATGGGACGGAGATCCCCGCGGATGTCGTCCTGCGGGACAAGGATCTGGACCTGGCGTACGTGCGTCCATCCGACAAGCCCGCCAAGCCGCTCGCCTCTATTGACCTCACCAAAGACGCAAAAGCGCAGCTTCTCGACGAAGTGATCGTGATCAATCGTCTCAGCCAGGCCGCCAATCGCGCCCCCGCCGTCTCCATCGGTCGCATCGAAGGCATCATCGACAAACCGCGCACGTTCTATTTGCTCGGCGAATCGATGTGGGGCTACTCGCTCGGCGCGCCGGTGTTCGCCCTCGATGGCAAACTCGTCGGCATCGTGTTGCTGCGCAGCGCCAAAACGCAGTCCGATCAGGACAGCGGGTTCATCTTCAGCAACCTCAACCAATGGGGCATGATGCCGGTGATTCTGCCGGCGTCCGACATCGTCGATGGCGCCAAGCAGGCCCTCGAAGCCAAACCGCCAACAGCAGATAAGCCGGCGGCAGACGACACAGCAAAACCGGCCCCCGCACCCGCGAAAGCTCCGTAACTACGGTTCGCGAGTACATACGTGACGCCAGCCGGGCGACATGCGGGCGGCGGCCGGGGATGAATCGCGGCCCACACTCGACGGCAAGCCCGCCGCGCTCATAACCAGCGGGAAGCCGATGAGCAAGGCGAGAATGGCTTGCAAAGCTGCTGCCTTGGAGATAATCATCTGAGCCGATGAGCGGGGCAGAAATCGTAAGCCTGCTTGCCAACATCGCGACAGTCCTGCTTGCGGTGCCGGCGGCGCTTTCTTTTCTCAAAAAAAATCCCTTTTTCACCATGGCGCTGACGCGCCATATAAAAAAAACTTAGTTTCTTTCCGCGCGGCTAGGCCGCGCGGCTTGGCACGTCCGCATGAACGTCTACCGGTCTGATTATGCGAATCAGGTCCATCAACTGATTGTCTCGATTTCCAAGCACTTCTACATCCTTAAAAGCGGTGACCTGGTGCATCAATGGAAGCCGATGGAGGTCAAGCTTCCGAAGGCAGCTCAATCTTCACGCGAGCACATTGTACACTACCTGATTCGTGACCATTTCAGCGGCGCTTTCTATGCCGAGATGTGTTCCGCGCGCGCCATGGTCCCGGTCGAAGAATTCTTGTATCGCGCTTGGTCTAAGAAAGAGAACTACTTCTTTTGTGGTCTTCCTTTTGGTGCGATTATCCCGAATGGAATTCTCACAGATCGAATTCTCAATCTACTCGAGAATCTTGAAATACGGCTCAAGATCCCAACGGCGGGCTTCCAGACGGCCGTCGTGAGCATTCGTCATTGGGAGGAGGAGCTCCGCGGCTTCGATCTCCTTCATAGCATTGTCGATGGCAAAGTGATCAATCGATCGGAATATCCGAAATGCGGACGGTTTGCAGACCTCCAGGCTAGGTCGCCAGAGCTGTGCAATTCGATCAACGACAAGCGCTGGGGTCGCTCAAACCGAAAAGAGTGGGAACAGCACCTCCAAGAACTGCGGCTTCCCCCGGAAAGAGCAGCCTTCTTGGCCCTTTGTGAAGAAAGTCCGGGGACGAACTAAGGCAGTTTGTCTTTCTTCCAGTTCAAAAGCTTCTCCTTCCAATCCGTATCCGGAAACAGCGCGATTAGGTCGATTCCCTTTGCTGAAGCAATCTCTATTTTTTCATTCGCTCTAGCGGCATAGTCCGGATTCGTCATGAGTCCGAAATACTCGACAAAAGTTCTGGCTGTCGCACCAAACAATTCCCAGTCCGTCCTCAGTGGGGAGTCCGGATAATGAACCTCCTTGCTGTGCGGTATGCCTTCCAAGAACAGGAAATCGTCAATCTCCTTTTCTGGCAGTGAAAGACACAAGTGGCCATCCTTCGATAGGGTCATTGTGCCAATGACCATTTTCTTGCTGCCCTCCGGTAAAACACCCGCCCTTACAAGGGCGGCAAAGAAAGTACCGAATTCCGCGCTGTAGCCGCTTGGAGTCCGCATCCTCTGCAAAACGGTTACGAGTCTGACCAGCGATCCCTTGTCCCTGAACAGATAGAAAAGATTGTCAAAATCCTTCGTGGGAACCTTCCCAATCAATAGGAACAGATCATACAGGGCGGTGAGCCGCTCTTGGGGAGAGCCGCCGCGGTAATCATTGAACGCCTTCTCAAAACAGACCGCGCAGACATTCGCAAACAAGTTCGGATAGAGCAGGTCTACAAATTTCCCGCCGAACGTGTGGTACGTGAAGATGTGTTGTTCGAGCGTGAAGGATGTCGCACAAATATCGCAAACACGTGCGCCTTTGACGTGTGCCATCAAGTCTCCGAGTCTTCGCTTTGTTTCAGCATTCCAAAACTTCGTGTAGCGCTTGACGACATAGTTGCATGTCCGACACCAAGGCGGGTTCGTGCCATACTCCGCGATGATGCTTGGATGGAAACGGAGGACGTGGTTTTGCGTCTTGCAGATAGGGCAAACGTGGATATGCGTCTCTTCCCGTTTCACTGCGTCAAGCCATTTCTGGCGGGTGTGGAGCATCTGGTACGCGCGCGTCAGGATGTAATAGCCGCAGTTCTTGTTTTCGCTTGCGAAGGACGTGCTGTTTTCTCGGTCGACGACGCGAAGTACGTCGCGTGCGAAGGGATAGATATACGGCGCTCGTTTATCCACCAACTCCTCGACAAGTCTGTCGTACTCGGGTTTCCACACTGCGTCTAGGGCGGCATTCTTGTACCAATTGTTCTGAATCCCTGCCCAGAAGGGCGTGTAGGAACTCCTATCCGTTACGTTGGACATGAGCCTCAACGAAACATCACTGGGCAAGCCACCATCGGATGGGTTTTTCGGCTAACGGCCATTTGCGTTAAGCACACGCTTCCGATTACGGTTTGATTTCGACGAGGTCGATCTTCGCCCGGTCGGATTGACCGAGGCCGATATGGCTGGCAGTCACGACGTGGCTTGCCTGGGGTCCGGCCAATGTCACTTTGGCTTCTCGGCGCCGTGCATCAATGGCCTCCAGGCATAGCGCATCGATCGCCACCGGGTCGGTGCTGAAATACAGCGCGCCGTCGTTCCACGAATACTGCGGCTTGAATCCCGGTCCGCCGGCATAGCCGGCAATCAGTCCATCCATAATATTGAGCACCAGCTTCCCGCGGACCTGGGGCATGGCGCAAATCTCCGCGATCATCGGGTCGCCCCGCTGGCCCAACGTCTCAAACCGGCGCGTGTTGTCCACCATGCCCATCGAAAGGTTGTACAGGCACCCCGCCAGGCCGCACGCGTCGTTGTCCTGAAGAACCGGCACATTGATGAGTTTGGTGATGGTCCCCGTCACGAGTTTCGGGAGATGGGATCGCTTGCTCAGAATCTCGTCGTCCTTGCCGAACAGCAGATCGCCCCAGATCAGTTTCCCCGCGAGATTGTTCTGGAAATAGACGTTGACGTCCCAGCCGGTCCCGTCAACCACCGACACGACCTGCATCGAATTCGTCCCGCGGACCGGAAAGTATCCGGCCGCCTGCATCTGAAGCGGATCGCGGTCGAACACATAAATGTTCGTGCCCGACACGCCCGCCGCGCGCAACCCGTGCGCAATCGCCTCCACCACCGCCCGCCGCGTCGACTGGAGCCGGCCGCATTGCGTGCTGATCTTGATGCCGACCACGTCGTTGCGGGACACGAAATGCCGCCACGCCGCCGCTTCGTTGCTTTCGCCCGCGAGCGATTGGATGCCGGCGGCGACCATCGCCTGCGCCTTCGCGGGGTCCGCTCGGTAATTGTCCACCGCGCTCGGATCGCGCACGAGCACCACGCGGCTCTTCACAACAGGAACGGGCGCGGACTTCGTGTCCTGCGCCTGCAAGTGCGAACAGAGAAGGCACGAGAGCAGAACCGTCGCCAGTTGGGGGAGAGAAAGTCGGCGGCGCATAGGCAACTGTTGCCCGCGCTCAGAATTTCATCGACAGCAGGAATTCCGCGTTGGAGCGGGTCTTCTTGAGTTTCTCGGTGACCAGTTCCATCACCTCCACCGGCGGCACCCCCGCCAGCGCCTTGCGCAGGATGTAAATGCGTTCGAGTTCGTCTGGATGATACAGCAACTCTTCCTTGCGCGTGCCGCTCCGCTCGACGTTGATTGCCGGGAAAATGCGTTTCTCGACCAGATGCCGGTCGAGGCACAGTTCCATGTTGCCCGTGCCCTTGAACTCCTCGAATATGACTTCATCCATCCGCGAGCCGGTTTCCACCAGCGCCGTGGCGATGATCGTCAACGAACCGCCTTCCTCGACATTGCGCGCCGCGCCAAAGAAACGCTTCGGCTTGTGCAGCGCATTGGCGTCGACGCCGCCCGACAGAATCTTGCCGGAGTGCGGCTGCAAGGTGTTGTAGGCGCGCGCCAGACGCGTGATCGAGTCGAGCAGGATCACCACGTCCTTCTTGTGCTCGACCAACCGCTTCGCCTTCTCCAGCACCATCTCCGCAACCTGCGCGTGGCGTTCCGGCGCTTCATCAAACGTCGAACTGATGATCTCAGCACGGACCGTTCGCTTGAAATCCGTCACTTCCTCGGGGCGCTCATCGATCAGCAACACGATCAGGATCGCCTCGGGATTGTTGGTCAGCACCGCGTTGGCAATCTTCTGCAACAGGATCGTCTTGCCCGTGCGCGGCGGCGCGACGATCAACCCGCGCTGGCCTTTGCCGATCGGCGTGAACAGGTCCATGACGCGGCTGTTGATTTCCTCGGATGTGGTTTCGAGGATGAACCGGCTGGTCGGGAAGTAAGGCGTGAGATTATCAAACATGATCTTCTCTTTCGCCTTGTCGGGATTGTCCCGATTCACCGCCTCGACCTTCAACAGCGCGAAGAACCGCTCCTTGTCCTTGGGCGGACGCACCTGGCCCGCGACCAGATCGCCCGTCTGCAATTCAAACCGCCGGATTTGTGAGGGCGAGACGTAAATGTCCTCGGGGCAGGGAAGATAATTGTATGCCGGCGAGCGCAGGAAACCGAAACCATCCGGCAGAATCTCCAGCACGCCCTCGCCGAACATCTGGCCGTTGCGCTCGGCGTTCTTCTTGAGGATTTCAAAGATGATCTCGTGCTTCTTCAGCACCGCCACAGCCTCCACGCCGGCGTCCCGCGCCATTTTCTGCAGGTGCGGCATCGACATGGCCTGAAGCTCGGCGAGGTTCAACGTCTCGCCGGGCGGCAACTGATTGCGTGGGGCGGGTGCCTCGTCCTTGTCGGCGGTGGCGACGGCAACACCGCCGTTCTTCTCGACGTCCTCCGCTTTCGTTTCCGTCTCGGCCGGGGCGCTCGACTCGGGTGCCTTCGGTTCGTCACTTTTGCCGGCCGCGGTTTTCTCGGGGCTAGTTTTTGCTCGGGGCATGGTAGGTCTCCTTGATGGTTGCCCAAATAATCTCGGCCTGCTGGTGTAACACCTCCGGCAGGCCATCGTTCCAAATCACAAAATCGGCCCGGTCCATTTTCGTTGCCAACGGCCACTGCGCGCGGATCCGGGCGCGCGCCTGTGTCTCGTTCAAACCGTTCATCGCCAGTCGCGACAATTGCGTCTGCTCGCTGCAGGCCACCGTCACCACGCAGTCAAATCGTGATTCCGCCCCAACCTCATAGAGCAGCGGGATCGCGAGGACCGCGACCTGCGCTTGTCCTTCGCGCTTCAACCGTTCGACATCTTCCCTCCACATCCTGTCCACCGCCGGATGGATGATGCGGTTCAGCACCTCGCGCTTCCCGTCGTCGGCGAACACGATATCGCCAAGCTGGGAACGATTGACGGTCCTGTCCGGATTCAAAATCTCGTTGCCAAACGCGCGCACGACCTCTTCCCACGTCGGCGTGTCCGGCGTCTGGGCCCGATGCGCGTACTCGTCGGCATCCAGGCTGGCCGCCCCCAACGAACGCCACCGCTCCAACGTCGTGGATTTTCCCGTGGCAATGCCACCCGTGAGGCCGACTGTGGTGAGCCGTCTCATAACCCAGTTTTCCCAGTTGGATTCATGGGGGAAGTGAACCGATTGAGTGCTAGTGATTCAGGATTGCCTAACGACCAAGGGGCTAAACAACTTCGCCTACGACACGTAAAATAACCGCACCGCCCGCCCGCGTCAAGCGTCCAAATCACTTTTTTCTGGCCCACCCCTAGGCTGAAGCTCATGGTCGATCGCCCGTTTCCCCCCACGCTTTTTCTTCCCTGCGGTGGGTCAATGCGATAGATTGCGCGAATCATGAAGTCCATGCGCCAGGACTTGGAAGAGGTGCTTTTGTCCGAAGAGCGGATTCAGCATCGGCTCGACGAGCTGGCGACAGAAATCCAGCGCGACTATGCGGATAAGGACCTCACGTTGATCGGCATCCTCACCGGCAGCGTGATGTTCCTCGCCGACCTGCTGCGACGGTTGCCCATGCAACTGCGCCTCGATTACATCGGCGTGTCCAGTTATCATGGCGAGACACGGTCGGCGGGGGAATTGATCGTGACGAAGGTGCTGAAGCTCGACGTGCGCGACCGCGATGTGCTGGTCGTCGACGACATCCTCGACACGGGCCTGACGCTCGTCAAAATCCGCGAGATGATCCAGAAACTCCAGCCACGAAGTCTCAAGTTCTGCACGCTGTCGGAAAAGGATGTGCCTCACCGCGAAGATTTCCACGCGGACTACGTGGGCTTTCATATCCCCAACAAGTTCGTCGTCGGATATGGCTTGGATTACCAGGAGCGCTATCGCAACCTGCCCTACGTCGGGACGTTGCGCGCCGAGGCGATTGCCGCTACGACGTGAAGATTACCGTCCAGTTTTTCAGTTTCTTCCGTCAACTCACGGAACAAAACGAATTGCCTCTCGAGTTGCCCGATAGCGCCACCGTCGCCGATGCGCTCTCTCAACTCTACGTAAAATTCCCCCGCCTCAGGGAAGCCGACAAGACGGCCTTGATCGCCATCGGTCTGGAGCTTGCCAATCGATCCGCCCGGCTCCGCAACGGCGATGTGCTTTCGCTGATGCCACCACTGCAGGGCGGGGCGGAACCGCCCACCGACGAGTTGCTCCTCACCGATCAGCCCATCGACCGCGCCGAGGCTGAGCTCGGCAAATTCAGCGGCGACGTGGGCGGCGTCGTGACATTCTGGGGCGTCGTGCGCGATCGGGAGGATGGCAAACCAATTCACGCGCTGGAATACACCGCCTACCGCGAAATGGCTGACCACCAGTTCCGTAAACTCCTCGCCGAGACGCACCAACGGTGGCCGCTCAAGCGAATTCGCATCATCCACCGTCTCGGCGTGATCGCGGTCGGTGAGCCATCCTTGCTGGTCCGAGTCGAGGCCGCTCATCGCGGCGAGGCGTTCGCCGCCGCGCAATTCATCATCGACGAGTTGAAACAACGGGTCCCGATTTGGAAGACGGCGGTTTCGCGAATCCAGGCCTGACGCAACTCTTCATCTGCGTCACGTTCAATGTCGTTCCGTCAGTTCGTCGATCCGGCCAAAGAACGGGTCCTTGATTCCATCCTTGGCGACGGCGGCCGCCAGAGTCCTCAGGCGGAACGACTGTTGCAGCGTTCCCAGTTCGGCCGACCGCTTTCTTGTCCACGGATCCTCGATGACCCAGTACACCGGCCGCCCGGAATGGACAAGCTCGCGCAGCCGCGCGGGGTCTTCGGAAGCGACGAATGGACAAAAGGATGTTGGGCTCACGTCGCTCCCGACAAACAGATGGATCCCACTGCTGCGACCAAGCGGCACCGCGATGCGATCGGTGCCGCGGATCATGTAGGCGTCAACGCGGAGGGGATCGAAGTTTGTCACCACGACGGCGTTCGACTCCATCTGTTGGGCACAATAAGAGAAAGTTGTGTAGAAGCCCGCACTGTTTCCTGTCGGAAAACCAGCTTGCGAGTTAATTCGCGCAAGCTTGAAGATCAAGGCACTGACAAGAATAATCACCGTCGCGCGGACGGCCTTTGCGGGCCACAGCGCGAGCAGGACTCTCACGCCGATCGCGTCCACCAGACAAAACAGGGGAACAAGTCGCAGGAGGAAGCGTTCTTCCTGCCAGTTATACACCAGATAAAAGACGATGGATGTGACGGTGGAGACAACAAGCCAGAGAAGAAACTGCCGTCGAAGAGTGTTGGTTCGCCATCCGACCAGGCAGGCCAGCAACCCCACCACTCCCAATGCGGTACGAAACGGTGCCAGCATTTGGTAGAGCCGGCGACTGGGTAGTTGCCAATAGATGGGGTGACCGAAGATGCGGCTTGTGTCCGCTTCCGCCAGCAGTGATTTGGCGTAGAAAGCCCCGTTTCCATCAATAATCCCAGCACGCGCCGGCTCGACTTGCCTCAAATGCATGAAGCCGGTTTTTGTGATGTATTGCGCGGAGAACAACGGTTGACTGCCGTTCTCTGCCGTGCCCCAGTAGTGATAGCCCGTCCGCCAGGGACTGCCAAAGGTTACTTGCTGGTACACCGCTATGGAGATGATGAACGGCGCCAATCCGACCGCGAACGAGCCCGCCCGCCGCATACGCTCCCGCCATGTGTCCTCCCATGGGAGCAACAGCAGAGACGGCGCCAGTAACAGAATGTTGTCATGCCGCACGGTAATCGCGAGCCCCAGCACGCCCCCGGCCGCAAGCCACATCAGGGCCGGCCGCTTCCGGCCCCGACTCGCGAGCAACAACGCCAATACCGCGGTGGCTAGAAATACAGACGGCACCTCGCTCATGATCTTCTGTGAGTACTCCCAGAACCCGTAGTTCGTGATCAGGAACAGTGCCGCAAGACATCCGCACAATCGCCCGCCCAGCCACGCTCCGATAACGTAGGTGAGCGCGATGGCGCCGAACGCGCAGCAAAAAATTGAGTAGATGCCGTTGCCGAGGAAATGTCCCAGCACCATATACGACGGCAGCAACAACAGCGCGGTGCCAAATGGGTGCCCCGGGGGAAAGTCGTGGCCATAGGCCGAGACCACGAGCCGTCCGCGCTCGAGCAAATTCACCGCCGGCACGGCAAAATCAACACCGTCTTGCGGGAGGTTGGCGGCGGATTGAGTTGTGACGAAGTGGACGAGCCACCCCACCAGCAACAGGCCCACAACGATCAGAATGTCCAGCGCCCACGAATGGGCCATCGCCTTCCGGAGGCCCGAGGAAAAAGGCGTCGTGTTCATCTCAATAATCCGCATCCTGGCGGGGCCGGCCTACCGCACGACGTTCTTGGCCGCGCCCGCCGCAAACGCCGCAATATTCTCCGCCGTCGTGTCGAGGATGCGCTCTAGCGCCTCCTGGCTGTTGAATGCATTGTGGGGCGTGAAGACCACATTTGGTTTTTTCAGGATCACGTGGTTCTGGATCGCCGTCCGCAGTTTCTCGGGGTTCGTCGCGTCGCCGAGCAACGCGCTTTCCTCATAAATCGTTTCCTCGCCCTCCAACACGTCCAGTCCGGCGCCCGCCAGAATGCCGTCATCCAGCGCCTTCAGCAGCGCGTCGGTGTTCACCAACCCGCCCCGCGCCGTGTTGATCAAAATCGCCCCGCGTTTGATCTTGTGGATGTTGTCCCGGTTGATCAAATGATGCGTGTGGCGATTGTACGGCGCGTGCAACGTGATGATGTCCGATCGCCCGAGCACATCGGTCAATTCCGCATATTCAAATCCCAGCACTTCGGCCCAGAAATTGTCCCGCTTGATGTCGAACGCCAGCACCTTCATCCCGAACCCGCGCGCAATCCGAATCACGTGCAGGCCGATCCGCCCCGCGCCAACGACACCGATGGTCTTGTCCTTGAGGTCGAACCCGCGCAACCCTTCCAATGAGAAGTTTCCCGCCCGTACGCGGACGAATGCCTCATGCACCTTCCGCGACAACGCCAGGATCAGCGCAAACGTGTGCTCCGCCACCGTGTTCTCGCCATAGAACGGCACGTTACACACGGTGATCCCGCGCCGCGCGCATTCGGCCATGTCGATGTGGTCGAACCCCGTCGACCGCGTCGCAATCATCGTCAACTTTGGCAGCTTCGCCAATCGTTCCGCCGTCAGCTTCGAATAAATAAATGGCGACACGATCTCTGCATCCGCAATCCTGGCAAGGTGCTTGTCCTCCAGCACTCCCGGAAGCGCCACAATCTCATGCGTCCCATCCACCCGCCCCCGTAGATACTTCTCCTCCCAGGGTTGAAGTTCAAGAATGGCAATCTTCATTTGGCCGTCTCTTCAGAATGGAGGCCAACACTATGACACCACTCCCGGTAGGCAAACGGCGAAATCTCGCTCGGCTTGATCTCGCTCCGACCGCCCCAAAAGACGTTCGTATAGCTGAGCGCAATCCCCGCCTCCTTCAAATGCGTGTCGATCGCGGCTTTGTGGGCGAGAAGCACGGGCTTATCGGTCCCGTGTGCTACGCCCATGACGTTAACGTTATGAAACTCCGGTCCGCCCTCCCGCCAGTACGCATGGGTCATAATGTGGTGCCGACCCACCTCACGCCCGGCGTCGACCTCGCGACCCGGCGGCACCGCCCAGTGGAACAGCGCGTTGTACCGCGTCACCTGTTCGCCGCTGGCCACGGGCTTGACGTGCTCCAAAAACGTCGAGAAACGTCCAATGATGTTGCGGCGATTCAACTCGGCGGCAACTTCGAGGAACTGTTCGAGCGCGACCCCGGCTTCCTTCGCTCGCGCCGCCCAGAGATCCGTTGTAAGGTCCTCGGGAGCAAATTCCCGCTTGAGCGCCACCAACACTCGCCATTCCAGATCGTCCAGTTCGGCCATGGAAACGTCCGTCACATCGGCCAGCACCTTCGCACGGCTACCGGGTTCGAGTCCGCGCCGTCTCACGTGGCCGACCCCGAGCGCAAACAGCTTTTTCGCCGGCAACAGGATGAATCTCTCCGCGCCGGTTTGCCGACACAAAAACTCGCAGTGCCGCGCCATCGAAAACCCCTGCGGCACCTTTAGCGTGGTCCACAATCGGTATTTCGAGCCGACGGTGGCCGTGTCCGTCGTGCGGATGACGACGTGCCCACTGAACGGGTCGCGCTGGAACATGTAGTCGAACGCAGATTCAAGTTTGTCCTCGGGCACCTGCCACGCCACGAGCGCGCCCTGCGCCAGATTCGTCGCCAGCAACGTCTGTCGCACGCGCCGAATCGTTCCGGCGCGCAGCATCGCCTGAATCCGCTCGATGACAACCGGCATCTCCACGCCCGCCTGCCGCGCAATCTCGCCGAGCGGATCACGTTGAAACCCCTGCAACTGATCCTCCGACACGGCGAGGATTTTTGCATTGATTGGATCAGTCGTTGAGATCGGAGCGTCAGCCAGCTTCATAAACCTGTTCGACGAATGTCCTTCGGCTCGTTACTGCTTCCAGCATGACAAATCACGACGAAGGTTGCAATGCCTTCTCGACCAGCGCGCGGCATTCGGGCGTCATCGGAATCGTCAGCGCAATCTGCTGCGCCTGCGGGGTCATCTTCCGCCACGTCTTCTGCAAAATGCCAATCATCTTCTCGTCGCCCGTCTTCGCCGTTGTCTCGGCAAATTGCGTCTCCAAAAACACCAAACACAGCGCATTCTCCAGCACGCGGCCATCCGGCACGCGCGGGAAATTCCGTTTGCGAATCAAATCCTGCACACGCGACACCATGTCACCAGCGTAACCAGCCTCGCGCAGGATCTCGCCCGCCTTTTGCGCGTGAAAGTGTTTCAAATCTTCGCGCCACTTGAGGTAGCCAATGCGCCCCGCCGGGTACGATTCGCGCGGAATCATCCAGCGGCAGATGTGTTGCGCGCGCGCCGCGAGGCGCAATTCCTCCGACGCATCCGGTGCCAGCCGCTCGACCCACCCGCTCAGTCGTTGCGCGTATGGCAGCTCGATGCCGCGCGGGTCCTGCGCGTTGGCCGCGTCGATCCGGGCAATCGCGTCTTGAAAGCGGCTCGAATTCATGCCACAAGGATAGGTGTTTCGGGAGGAGAACACAAATAAATGAGTGAGTTGATCAAAGTGGCCGAAGTTGGCGACCTGCAACCCGGCGAATGCAAGACGGTGGCCGTCGGGGAACGCGAATTGGCCCTCTTTAACGTGGGCGGAAAATTCTACGCAACGGACAATGTCTGCCCGCACCGTGGCGGACCGTTGGGCGAGGGCACACTCGACGGCAACGTGGTCACCTGCCCGTGGCACGGTTGGAAGTTCGATGTGTGCACGGGGCAAAACCCCATGATTCCCACGGCGAAGGTCGAGAAGTTCGAGTGCGTGGTCGATGGCAACGACGTAAAGGTGAAACTCAATGGCGCTTAAATCTTCCTGGGAACTCGCGCTCGAACGCACCGGCGGCAAATCCTCCGCGAAATTGACGAACGAGCAGAAGGCCAAACTCGCCGAGATCGACCGGGTCTACACCGCCAAGATTGCTGAACGCGAATTGGAGTTGAAACCCAAGATCGCCGCGGCCCAGTCCGCCGGCAAGGCCGAGGACGCGCAGAAGCTCGATGAAATCCTCCGCAACGAAATCACCAAGCTGCGCGCCAAGCTCGAAGCCGAGAAAGAGAAGATCCGAGCGGGCAAGTGAAACGCTCCGTATGCGCGTTGGTCAGTGGCGGCCTCGACAGTTGCGTGATGCTCGCCTCCCTGTCGCGCCAGTACCGCAAGGTCTATCCTGTTCTCATCCGTCAGGGCCTCATTTGGGAAACCGCCGAGCTTCGTTCACTCCGCCGGTATCTCCGCGCTGCCCGGATTCGCCATGAGCCGTTGACCATTCTCCATTTGCCTGCAAACGATCTCTACGGTTCGCACTGGAGCACGACCGGCCGGCGCGTGCCCGGCGCGAAAAGTCCCGACGAAGCCGTCTATCTGCCGGGCCGCAATCTGATGCTCCTCTCCAAAGCCGCCGCGTTCTGCGCGCTCCACAAGATCGACACCATCGCCATCGGCTCGCTCGGCCACAACCCGTTCCCCGACGCCACCCCCAACTTCTTCCGCGACTTCGCCAGCGCCGCCAGCGCCGCCCTCGACTTCCGCATCAAAATCATCGCCCCATTCCGCTCACTCGCCAAGGAGCAGGTCGTCCGGCGCGGTCTTCGTCTCAATTTACCGCTCCACCTCAGTTTCTCCTGCATCTCCCCGAAGAATGGCCGCCACTGCGGCCGCTGCAACAAATGCGCCGAACGTCAAAAAGCTTTTCGTGTAGTTGGTGTCACCGACCTGACGAAGTACGCTAGCCACTAGCGGGCGAGTATGTTATTTGTTGCGCCATGGCCTACGATTCCTTGCGCGATTTTGTGCAGAAGCTGGATGCCGCGGGCGAGCTGAAACGGATTTCGGTTGAGGTCGATCCGGTTCTGGAAATCACGGAAATCGCGGACCGCGAAATGAAACTGCCGGGCGGCGGCAAGGCATTGCTCTTCGAGAAATGCAAAGGCTCGCAGTTTCCGCTGCTGATCAACGCCTACGGCTCGACGAAACGCATGGCGCTGGCGCTGGGCGTGAACGATGTCGAAGACATCGCCCGAGAACTCGAAGGCCTGCTTAAGGCCAAGCCTCCGACCTCCTTCAAGGAAGCCGTCTCACTGCTCGGGACGGCATTCGAATTGCGCCACGCGAAACCCAAGAGCGTCAATTCCGGCACGTGTAAGCAAATTGTTCAGCAGAAACCGAACGTCAATACGCTCCCAATCCAAAAATGCTGGCCGCAGGATGCCGGGCGATTTGTCTGCATGCCGTTGGTCATCACGCGCGATCCCGACAACGGCTCGCGCAACGTCGGCACGTACCGCATGCAGGTCATCGACGAACGGACGACGTTCATGCACTGGCAGTTGCACAAGACCGGCGCGCGTCATTGGCGGCGGTACATGGAACTGAAACAGCGCATGCCCGTGGCCGTGGCCCTCGGCGGCGACCCGGCATACGCATTCGCGGCGACCGCGCCGCTCCCCGACGGCATCGACGAAATGATGCTCGCGGGTTTTCTCCGCAAGAAATCCGTCGAGATGGTGAAGTGCGACACGAACGATCTTGAAGTGCCCGCCGATTGCGATTTTGTCCTGGAAGGCTACGTCGAGCCGGAGGGGAAACTCGATCTCGAAGGTCCGTTCGGCGACCACACGGGTTATTACACCCCGCCCGAGCCGTACCCGAAGTTTCACATCGAGCGCATCACGCATCGGCGCGACGCGATTTACCCGAGCACGATCGTTGGCGTGCCGCCGATGGAAGATTTCTACATGGGCACCGCCAGCGTCCGGATCTTCCTGCCCGTGTTCAAGACCAACTTCAACGAAATCGTCGACATGGCGTTGCCCGCCGAGGGCGCGTTCCACAATCTCGTCATTGTCTCGATCAAGAAACAGTTCCCGTACCACGCGATGAAGGTCATGCATGGCCTGTGGGGCATGGGGCAGATGATGTTTACGAAGATCATCGTCGTGGTCGACGCCGATGTGAACGTGCACGATACGAGCGAGGTGCTGTTCCGTCTCACCGCGAACATCGATCCCGAACGCGACATCATTTTCACCAAGGGCCCCGCCGACGTGCTCGATCACGCCACGCCCATCATGGGGTTTGGCAGCAAGATCGGCATCGATGCCACGCACAAACTCAAAGGCGAAGCGAACACGCGTCCCTGGCCGCCCATCATCAAAATGGACGACGCCGCGAAGAAACGCGTGGACGACCTGTTGCGCCATGCCACGCGCTGAGGAACCGTTCATTTGCCCGAATTGCGGCGCCGAAGTTCCCGCGAAGGCACCCGCGTGTCCCGAGTGTGGTGCCGATGAGAAAACGGGCTGGTCGGACGATACAATCTATGATGGCACCGGCATCGAAGACCCGGACGAATTTGACTACGAGGATTGGAAGCGCCGCGAAGTGGATGGCCGTGGCCCGCGGCGAACGAGCAAGCAGTGGTTCTGGGGGGTCGTGGCGGTGTTGATTTTGGCGTTACTGCTGTGGTTGATCGTTTCACGACTGTGGTGTGCCGTCCCGTAGACGGTCATACGCTTTGAAAACCGGATCCGCTATCTTGAAGATCGACAACCGACGCTCGGTGGCGTTGCTGAGTGTCGTGCTCCTGGCGGCGCTCGGGCTTCGGTTGTTTCATCTCCAGGAACGCGTGTTGTGGTTCGACGAGGCCAATTCCCTGCTGATTGCCAGAGCGGGTCCCACCGAGATTATCGACGCCGTTCGCGATGATACCCACAGCCCGTTCTATTACCTGGTCCTGCATTACTGGCAATTCATAGCCGGCGGCGAAGCAGGGGCGCGACTGCTATCCGTGCTCGCCGGGGTTGCCACGGTCGCCGTTGTGTATTCGATGGGCTGCGCTCTGGCAGGACGCGGCGCGGGATTGTTGGCCGCAGCGCTTCTGGCGGTGTGTCCGCTCCACGTCTGGTACTCCCAGGAAATCAGGATGTACGCGTTGCAGACGTTGCTCGTGGCCTTGTCGTTCCTGTTCATGGTATGGGCGCTGCGGCTGCAACGAGGCGCGCTCTGGGTGGGCTATTCGGTTTTCACCGTGCTGAGTTTGTATGCGCAGTACGCATCGTTCTATGCCGTCATTGCCCAGAACATCTTCGTGGCCATCTACTATTGGTGGGATCGCCAGAAACTGCGCCACTGGCTCGTGTCGCAATGCGTGGTGGTGCTCCTGTTTGCTCCCTGGCTGCCTGCTTTCGTCTCCCAAACGAGGATGGCCATGGGCAGTTCGTGGTTGGGGCCGCTGGAGTTCAGCCGGGTACTGGCCTTCTTCTCACTCTTTAGCGGCGCGTATCTCGGAGACCCGCACGGGCGTCTGGTGTCCGTGGCAATCACGGTTGCGGCGTTGGTTGTTCCGGCAACAATTCTGTTGCGCCACCGCGAGTCTCGTCAATCCGCGGCGCTGCTTGCCCTCTGGTTCGTTGTCCCGGTGGTTCTCCTGGTGTTGCAGTCGTTGGATCAAAATCGCTTTCTGCCGCGGGTGTTGCTGTGCACGACACCGCCGCTTGCCTTGTTGCTCGGGTGCGCCGTGTCCCAGCCGTGCAAAATGGCCGCCCGGGCCGTCGCGATTCTCATAGTGGCCGCCCTTCTGGTTGCAAATCTCTATGCCTTGCGAAATTACTATTTCTTGGAGAATCGATGGGTGAAATCCGATTTGCGCGAGGCTGCCGTCAGGCTCGCGAAAGAATTTCAAGCGAATGACGTCGTTGTACATATAACGGATTCCTCGTTCCGACCATTTCAGTGTTATCTGGGAGACGGAGTCAGGCAAGGCGTGATCGACCCGCCCGTGTATCAACCGCATTTGTTCCGCGTGACCGGGGATGGCCGATTGCCACAATCCACCAGTGGCTTCCGGCGCATCTGGCTGGTGCTGTATCCGGACCAATTCCATCCAAATCTCGCTGGAACGACCCGCGACTGGATGAATCACCATCATCATTTCGTTCGCGCGCTCTACGACTCCAACGCTGTTTTCGTTGGCCTTTACGAACGTCAGGACCCGCAACTGGTGACGACGGCGAAGTAAACTCCCCAGAAGTCTTGATTGCCATCGCCGTCGCACTTACAGTGGCGGGCGCGAGGCGCGACGGTTTTAATGAAGCATTCGGATTTTGTTCATTTGCATTTGCACACGGAGTACAGCCTGCTCGACGGGGCGTGCCGCATATCGGACGTGGTCGACAAGGCGCACGCGTGCAAAATGCCGGCGGTGGCGATGACCGATCATGGCAACATGTTCGGGGCGATCGAATTTTACAAGACCGCGCAGGAGAAGGGGCTCAAACCGATCATCGGCTGCGAGACCTACATCGCCCCCGGCTCGCGGCTCGACAAGAAATCCACCAACGCCCGCGACGCCGCGTTCCATCTGGTGTTGCTGGCCAAGGACGAGGTCGGCTACAAGAACCTCGTCAAACTCGTTTCCTCCGCGCATCTTGAAGGCTTCTATTACAAGCCGCGTATCGACAAGGAAATCCTCGCCCAACATTCGAAAGGACTGATCGGCCTCACGTCCTGTCTCAAGGGCGAGGTGCCCAATAAAATCAAGGAAGACCAGATTCCCCAAGCTAGGGCTGCCTTGGACGACTATCGCCAGATTTTCGAACCCGGCGACTTCTACGTCGAACTCCAGAATCACGGCATCGAGGAGCAGCGCACGGTCAATCGCGCGCTGATCCCTTGGGCGAAGGAGTTCAATCTTCCCATGGTCGCCACCAACGACGTGCATTACGTCGAACGCGAGCATTGGGAGGCGCACGATTGCCTGATTTGCCTCCAGACACAGTCATTGCTCTCCGACGAAAAGCGGATGCGGTACGTATCCCAGCAGTTTTATTTGCGGACACCGGAGGAAATGCACGAATTGTTCACCGAGACACCCGAGGCATTGAAAAACACACTGGCCGTGGCCGAAAAGTGCAATCTCCTGATGGAATTCGGCAAGCTGCGGTTTCCGGTTTACGAACCGCCAACGGGTTTCACGCGGGAACATTACCTGCGGCATTTGTGCGAGCAGGGAATGCGTGACCGCTACGGTATCGAATGGAAACAGCCCAAAACCGAGCAGGAGAAGCAGATCGTTGACCGCGTCGAATTCGAATTGAAGATCATGGAGAAGACAGGCTTTGTCAGTTACTTCCTGATCGTCTGGGATTTCGTCCATTTCGCGCGGAGCAACAATATTCCCGTCGGCCCAGGTCGTGGCAGCGCCGCCGGCAGCGTGGTCGCGTACATCTTGAAGATCACGGACATCGATCCGCTCCGCTACAATTTGCTCTTCGAGCGTTTCCTCAATCCCGAGCGCATCTCGCCTCCCGATATCGACATGGATTTCTGCTACAACCGCCGTTCCGAGGTCATCGATTACGTGCGCAAGAAGTACGGCGACGACCACGTCGCCCAAATCATCACCTTCGGCACGCTCGGCGCGAAGATGGTTGTGCGCGACGTGGGCCGCGTAATGGGGCTTTCCTACAGCGAATGCGACCGCATCGCCAAGATGATCCCGCCCGACATCGGCATGACGCTGAAGAAGGCATTGGAGATCAATCCCGAATTGAAGGGCGCCTACAACAACGAGGCGACTGTCAAACGGGTGATCGATTACGGGTTTACGCTGGAAGGCCTCTCGCGCAATGCTTCGACCCATGCCGCGGGCGTCGTCATCGGTGCTGAACCGCTGACGAACGTCGTCCCGCTCACCACCGGTACGAACTCGAACGAAATCGTCACGCAGTACTCGATGAATCCGCTCGGCGATCTCGGCCTGCTGAAGATGGACTTTCTCGGGTTGAAAACGCTGACGGTCATACAGGACGCGCTCGACATCATCGAGCAGACCACGGGACAGCGTCTCGATATCGACAAGATCCCGCACGATGACAAGAAGACGTTCGACATGCTTGCCAAGGCCAACACCATCGGCGTGTTCCAACTGGAATCACAGGGGATGCGCGACTTGTGCCGCCGCATCGGCGTCGATTCGGTCGACGTGATCATCGCGCTCATTGCGCTGTTCCGCCCCGGGCCGATGAACATGCTCGACGATTACGTCAACCGCAAACACGGCAAGGTCAAGGTCGAGTACGACCATCCCTTGTTGGAAACGATCCTCAAGGAAACGTTTGGCGTGTTCGTGTACCAGGAGCAGGTCATGCAGGCCACGAGCGCCCTGGCGGGTTACTCGCTGGGCGGCGCCGACATGCTCCGCCGCGCGATGGGCAAGAAGAAGCCCGAGGAAATGGAAAGCCAGCGGGAGATTTTCATCAAGGGCTGCCACGAGAAAAACAAGATCCCGCGCGGCAAGGCCAACCAGATTTTCGACATGCTGGCGAAATTCGCCGGGTACGGCTTCAACAAGTCGCACAGCGCCGCCTATGGGGTCGTTTCGTACCAGACCGCCTGGCTCAAGGCGAATTACCCCGTCGAGTTCATGGCCGCGCTTCTTTCCAACGAACTGGCCAACACCGACAAGATCCAGTTGTTCATCAACGAGTGCAAACGCATGGGCATCGAGGTCCAGGCGCCGGACGTGAACGAAAGCGGCGTCCGCTTCACCGTACGCGACGGCAGGATTCGTTTCGGCCTCGCGGCGATCAAGAACGTCGGTGAAATCGCGGTGCAAAATGTCATCCAGGTGCGCGGTGCCAGCGGACGGTTCCAGTCGTTCGAAGATTTCTGCACTCGCGTCGATTTGCGGATTGTGAACCGCAAAGTGCTGGAGTGCCTGGTGAAATGCGGCGCATTTGATTCACTCGGGGAACCACGGGCCGTGGTGTTTGCGGCCGTCGAGTATCAGATGAACCGCGCCTCCAGCGTCCAGCGCGACCGCGAACGCGGGCAGACGGCGCTGTTCGATGTCGAGCCGGTCAATGCGCGACAGCGGGCCACGGGCCAGCCGCCCACGGTGGACTGGTCGCAGAGCGAGATGCTCGCCTTCGAGAAGGAGCTTCTCGGCTTCTACGTCACCGGGCACCCATTGACTCAGTACGCTGAAATTCTTCAGCGTTACGAACTCGCATCATCGGGACAGTTGGCGCAACTCCAGGACGGGCAGATGACCCGCATCGGCGGCATCATCAGCAAGTTGACTCCGAAAACGACCAAGCAGGGCAAGCCGATGGCGATCATGACGCTGGAAGACCTCGATGGCTCGGTGGAAATCCTGGTCTTTCCCGAGTCCTACGCCAAATACGGGGCGAGCTTGAAGGCGGATGCCGCGATCTTCGTGTGTGGCATGGCCAATTTGCGCGAGGACAAACCCAAGATTGTCGCCGACCAGGTCATTCCGTTGGACGACGTGCCGAAGAAATTCACGAAGGCGGTTCACATTCGTGTCCCCGCCGGTACGGCGGAGGATTCCATTCTCACCCGCGTTCAACAAGTGCTGCACGCGCACAAGGGAAGCGTGCCTGTTTTCTTCTGCTTCATTTATCCCGACGGCAAACTGGTGTTTCTGGAAGCGCACGAACATTTCTCCGTGTCACCCACGCAGCAATTTGTGCGCGACGTCGAAGCCATCCTCGGCGAAGACAGCGTCTGGCTCAAGGTGGACACCGAGAAACTGGCCGCGACCAACGGCAGCCGCCGCGAGCGCCGCTTCGCCCCAGTTTAGATTAAGAAACTCTTCACCTCCAAAGCGCTGAGACGCTGCTTGGCTCAGAGATGACAACCTCACGGCTGTCACTTCGATGGAATGACGAGTTTCTGGCCGACCTTTAACGAGTCGCTGGTGAGGTTGTTGGCCTTCCTCAAGTCGGCGATCGTGACACCGTTATTCTTGGCAATGGACGTGAGCGTGTCGCCCTTTTGAACCGCGTATTCATTGCCATTGGCCGGGCCGGCCGATGGATTGGCAGCGCCGCCGCCGCCATGCGAACCGCTCAGGGACGCAAGTTCCTTGGCGAGCTGATCGAGGATAACCTTCTTGTCGGTTTCGCGAGCGGCATCCAACGCTTTCACGCGCGCCTCCAGTGCCTGCAGATCGTTGACGGAAGCGCTTGGTCCGGATTGGCGGGCTTCTGCGAGTTGCGCCTGGATCTGTTTGAGGTCCTGCTGGATTTGCTGCTGATTCGCCTGGATCGCATCGACGTCCGCCCGCAGCTTGCTGAGGCGCTCGTCGAGGATGGATACCTGCTGGCCGATGGTTTGGTCCTCGGCTGGCGCAGTGGGTGCGCCCGCGGCACAGAGGACGACCAGTATGGCAAAAATGAGAAGCTCCTTGTGTTTCATGGCGGCAGTCTAGAAATCGCGTGGGAACGTTGCAAGTCCCGAATCCGCACATGCGCAACGGCATGGCCCGGAGGCCGATAATGGCTGGCCTGAATCGTGCTTCCCTACATGACGGACCAGTATTTCATGAGCACAGCCGATCTTCAACATACTGAGGAAGTTGCGGTTGATGCAGAGGTGGGAGGCCCCGTCACAGCCGAAATCCCGACGGATTCGGTCACCCCGCTCTTCACCAATCCCGCCGACTGGTTCGTCCCCCCATTCCCCGAAAGGTTGGAGGATTTGGATGTCAACCCCGGCTTCCTCGCCGAACTTGCGCTGAAGACCGTGCCGCTGGATTCCGACTGCAGCACCACCACGATCGCGACCCGCATGCACCTCGGCATCATGATCACCGAGGCGCTTCTCCAACGGTTGTGCCACGACAAATTTATTGAAATCAAAGGCGTGGTGGGCCTGCAAAACCATCGTTACGCGATGCTCGATCACGGCTGGCAGGAGTTGCGACGGCTCACGAGTTTTTGCAGTTACGCTGGTCCGGCTCCCGTCTCCCTGAAGTCCTATACCGAGATGATCACGCAGCAGGTGCGCAACCGTCCGCCTGCGACCCGCCAGGCCCTCGAGCAGGCGATGTCGAACCTGATCCTTTCCGATTACGCCAAGGAAATCATCGGCTTGGTCATCGGTTCGGGACGCAGCCTGTTCCTCACCGGCCCGTCGGGCAACGGCAAGACCGCCACCGCGCGGGCACTCGTCGACGCGCTCCCCGGCGAAATCTGGATCCCGTATGCCATCGAGGTGGACGGCCAGGTGATCCGCGTCTTCGACACCCACAACCATACGCCCGTTCCGCACGCAAACGACAATCATGATCGCCGCTGGGTGCGCATCCGTCCGCCGCTGGTGGTGGTCGGCGGAGAGCTGACACTCGACAGCCTCGAACTCGCCTACACCGAGACGCAACGCTTTTACGAGGCCCCCCTGCACGTCAAGTCCAACGGCGGCGTGTTGGTGGTGGACGACCTGGGCCGCCAGCGTTGCTCCGCGACGGAATTATTGAACCGCTGGATTGTGCCGCTGGAATACCGCGTCGATTACCTCACGTTGAGCACCGGCAAAAAAATCCAGGTGCCATTCGAGCAGATCGTGGTGTTCGCGACGAATCTCGCCGAATCCGACCTCGAGGACGAAGCCTTTATGCGCCGGATGGGCTATCGCCTTCACGCCGAGGCGCCCAGCCCCGAGACCTACACGGAAATCTTCCTGCGATATGCCCGCTCCCGCGGGTTGTTCGCGGACGAAAACCTGGTCGTGCACCTATTGCGGAAGTACCAGGCCGAAGGACGCATCCCCAAGGCCTGCGATCCCCGTGACCTGATCGACCGCTCCATCGACCTCTGCCGGCTGAAGAGACAGCCTGTCAAACTGACCGAAGAAGGCCTTGACCTCGTCTGGAAGGGCTATTTCGGCCAACCCACTACCGATCCAAGGCGGCGTTGACGCGTCACGGAATGTCGAGTTGCACGCGATACCAGCGCCCCGGCTTGTTCGTCCCGCCGCCGACATCTACATAGTCCGTCGTGGATTCTCCCGTGCCCGACACCGTAATCACCGGGCTGATGTTGGTGAAACCGGCTTTCGGCGAGGAGCTGCTGGCTTGCAGGATGTAACTATGACCGCCCGCCGTTGTCCAGGTGACCGATATATCCGTGCGATTGGTCTTGGCGATCGACGTAATCCGCAACGCGGACTTGGCATTGTATGGGTCCGTGCCAGCCATCAGTTCCGCCCACGTCGACATGCCGTCCCCATCCGGGTCACTAGCCAGCGCATCCACCCCCACCACGGCATTACTGAGATTCGGTAACGGACCGATATTGCCCACATCACCAAACGGTTGGGCGTACCCGCTGTTTACCAGATTGGATCGCAACATCCCCGGCGTCAGATAAAAGCCGTACGCCGACCGCGCATAGCTTTCCACCAGCCCGGCCACGCCCGCGGACAACGCGCTGGCGCTGGACGTCCCGGAAAATCCCGCCGTGTAATAATTCGTCTCATCAGTCCCGTACAGATCGCCGTACCCCAACGTCGCTACGCTCCAGTCACCCCAGCCCTGAATGTCCACCCGCGAGCCGTAACACGAGAACGAACAACGCGACCGATCCACCGACGACCCGGCGCCGATCATGATCGCCCCCGAATCCTGCTGCGACCGCTGGAAAATCCCGCCCCAGGCCGGATCGTCCAGATCGAGATCGCCATTGCCGGCCGGCTCGATAATCACCGTCCCCAAAGCCGCCGCATTGGCAATCGCACTGTACACGTCCGGCCAATACTCGACCGGGCAGTAGTTGGTCAGCACATAGGTGTAGGCCTGCTGTTCGAGCAGGACGACGTCCCCCGGCTGGGTGTACGTTACCGCCTGATTGATCGCGTCCGCCAACGCATAATTCCCGCCCGTGTCCACCGCACCAATCATGTCAATCTGCCCGTTGTAAATCAGACCATCCATTCCAAATCCATTGTGGAGCGCGGCGCTGATTCCCAACGCCGCGGTGCCGTGATCCGCGCCGTAGTAGGTATACTCCATCCCCCAGAGAATGTTCGTGGTGCTCTTCTGCAAATCCTCGTGGTCCAGCGTCCAATCGTACTCGATGTCGATCAATCGCGCCCGTGCCCCGTCTCCTCCGGGCTTGGTCCGCATGAAATCGACGTCATACCCGTTGGCCTCGGCCTCCGACCCAAAATAGAATTGGTACATGGTGAAATCCGGCGTCTGTGGCGGCGGCACCGGCAACGGACGCGCGTAGGCAACTTCCACCAACTTGTTCGTCCGCAAGGTCGCCAGTAGTTCGGTCGCCGCGCGGTGGTCAGGCACGGTAATCGTGAAGAACTGCGTCAGGTCGGGCAGCTCCTCGCGGCAATAGCGCTCCGCCCGTTCTCGTTCCGACTGCAAGTCGCAAATCGGCCGCGTAAAGAGCCGATCGAGGGAACGCGCACTCGCCCGCCCGAGAGCCCCGCGGATGACCACTAGCAGGCTACTAAAGAAGTCTGCATTACGGCAGTGGTTTGGGTGATGGCGGTTTGGGAGGGCTGTAACGATGCCCTGTCCTGAGTGTCGTGCGGGTTGAGCCAACAGTTCGACATGATCGGTCGG